>CALGOB010000211.1 GCA_937958005.1 uncultured Cyclobacteriaceae bacterium | reverse complement strand
GTCGGGGAATTAAAATTCCCTCTAAACCCCCATCTCCCTTTTACGAAGCTTAAAAGCATCTTCCATGGTTTTGACTGCATAACTATCCAAGTTGTCTTGTCCTCCGTAGGATCTTGAGGTGCTCCTTGCTGAAAGAGTCGTCAGAGAAGAGTCTCCCATCACTGTGATAAACAATTTTACCCCGCTCCCACTCAATGCCCTGGCCGATACTTCTTTTCTAAAAGACTGAATTTCCTGATTAAACACTCCTTCAGAGTGACTGGTATCGGTTATCCAAGTATCGACTCTATTTTTAGTAGAGATATCTAATATTCCAATATCATAAATATTCCTTTTCCATTCATCAAAGGAAACATAAAGAGATGTCCATGTATCAATGATGGTATTTTCATTTGGGAAATAGTGGCTGACCAATTTTCCAGGGATTTCATAAATTTTAATTTTCATAATTCATCGTTTAATCATTCCAATTTAATGCAGCTTTCCAATTGAAATTGGATTAACTACAGCAACTAAAAATAGTTATAAAATTTAATATCATAAGATAATTCTTTTACTACTTTCAAACAACAATTAATAATTGAATATTTACTAAAATGTGATCTTTTTTATAATCTAACAGCCTTTAAAGATTTTAATTGTCATTTCATTTACAAAAATATCAATGTTGAACATCAATTTTTCTTTCCAACTCATCTATTTGTTTTTGTAACTTAGTAGAATCTACATAACCCGTAATAGTGTACTTTAAGTAAATACTCAGAATCATGCTTAACAGGGATATAATCAAAATAAAGAGTTTTAGTAAATCGCCAATTAGGTTACTAGTAGCTTGAAAAAGGAAAGCTTCCCATTTTTCATCTTTAGAATCTTCATCTTTGCTCACAAAAGGATTATATAGATTGATTTGGTCTATAGATTCCTGTGTATCGAGCAAAGCAGAATCTAATTTTAGAAGTTGCTGACCTATATACTGACTTCCTAAATAGTTAATACTTATTTTTTGATAACTATCAGCAAGAAAAACCACAGATAAAGCACCAATCAAGCCTAAAATAAATAGTGCATTTACGATAAGGGCAGCTCCACGAATAATGTACTGATACCCTAGGTAGCAAGCAATCAACATCACTATTATACACAGAATGACCAGAGAATATGTATTCATTATTTGCAGTTTAGATAATCTAAATAAAAAACACTAAAACTAACTTATAATATAAAAACAAGCAAATTGGATAGAGATATCCTAAACCATTCTATACAATAGAAAATCAATCAAGGCACGTAATCATCTTTTTCATCAGAAGAAGGGTTTGTATCTCCATTCGCTTTAGGTGTACTTGAATCAGCAGCAGGGGTAGCTGGTGTAGCAGGAATTTCTTCTGTTACTGGGGTTGATTGTACAGGAACTGGGACTACTACTGGTGCAGCTGGTACAGGATCTGCTGCTGCCTTATTTGCTTTAGGATCAGTAGAAAAGAGTGTATTAAAGACATCCCTAAGTTTTTCAATGGCATTTTTACTGAACATTCCAACTAATGCGCCTACTGCTGCCAGAGCCATATCATTAAAATCATTCACATTTTTAGAATCAGTATCAATAGTTAATACTAAAATCCCTCCTTTAAGCGCAAAATAGAATATGAGGCCTAAAATCATCCCCATGAGTGGCCTAGCAAAATACCATGGGACAAAAGCAATGTCAAAATCTTTCTTTTCACTTGCATGTGACAAATAGCCTAACATAGTAGTTATGCTACTTCCCATTCCAGAGGCAAAAAGAACTATCAGCGATTCTTTCACTGGCTGGTCATCCACATTGCTTACGATTAAGCCATAATATTTAGGATTAATGATTAGGTAAACTCCAATGATAGAACCTAATGCAAAAATAAATAACCAAAGCCCCACCCATATAGTAGCTGAACTAGGAAAAGCATTATCGATACTGCTTACAGGGGTCTTGACAACACTGTTTACTAGGGCAAATAAAAGGACAATAATGAGCAATCCGACTACAGATTTGAGGATATTGATACTGTTCACTAACCAGCCAATAGTACTCCACCCATCTACATATAAAGCACACATGGCTTCTATATAAAAAATAAGGATCATAGATAGAATGGCCAAACCGATCCATCTACTAATTTCATTGAAGTTTCCAGGCGTAAATAACATAATTAGTATTTTTAGTGAATTTAGTACACTACATCTGGTTTAACCATACTTACCTTAAAAAAATCTATTCTGATTACAAGTCTCTTCATTACAACCACTTAACATGAGTTTGTTAAATCGTCATAACCTTGTTACGCTTTTCTAATATAAGTGTATGTAATTTTGAGCTTTATAAATTCATAACAATTTATAATGCAGTATGTGTAAGTTTAATCAATCTTTATTCTTCTGATAATCCTGCAAGCAAATGCTGTCTTTTAGCTTCTTTGATAAGTAGCATAGCCACACGTTTATTTAACATTTCTGATTTAATTATTACTGTTTTTCCTTCTTCAAATGCCAGCCCTTTTTCCCAGATGTTATTCATACTTTCTTTGTTAAAATACAAATCCAGTGGATGAGCATCAAATACTGGTTGGGTCATAAAATGTAGGTTGATCCTTATATTTCCAAACTCATCATTTTCATCAGAACCCCTCATAATGTTTGCTAATTCTTCATCAGAAGCTCTTTGCATAGTTTCAGGAAGCACCTGACGTAGAGTATTTTCAATTAACTCCCCTGGTATATTTACATCGTTAAAGCGGACGTCATAGCTTAGGATATTGATTGTTCGGATTAAAGAAGGCAAGATTTTTTTACTTTCAAAATCCTCAATGTTTATCCCTTCTGTATTGTTAATTACTACATCAATTACATCATCTTGATCATCATCATCATTTTCTAACACATATTGAATACCTCTTAATAATGGCACATTATCCCGAATACCTGCATCTACCCAGCAATCTCCCTCTACTAGTCTCCTACCATCCATATCGACTGGACAAAGTCTTATTTCGTTTTTACCTGAGCAGTCTAAAGTCATAAATAATGGTTGGTTACTTGATCGCCAAATATGATCCAACATTATTTTTCTATACCGGTCGTCTTGTTCGTTGTTGTAATCATTAGAACTGAAATAATATTCATCAGAATTAGTGAAGTTTGCCACTGCAATAATGAATTCACCTTTAGAAACTATGTCTTGATATTTTTCAGCAGGATAAGTCTGCTCTATTAATTTTCGTAGGTTTTTAGTTTCTCCCAAAGTTTTCTTACCAAATACTAACCTTTTTACAGCTCTAAACCCTCTTATATCTGCTTCTACCACCCTTCCTTCATCATTTTTTCTGAACCTAAAAGGGTTTACACTAAAGATAGATTTGGTAGTCACTGAAGTGTACATTTCTCTTAATCTCACAAAATCTTCTTGTACAATCAGTGGTGCCATTAAACTGCCCGTACTGGTTCCAATCACTACATCATAATCTTGTTTTTGTTTTTCTACAAGGTGTTGGGCAACGCCACCACCCCAAGCTCCACGGGCTCCTCCACCAGAAACAACCAAAACTTTTTTCTGTGCAATTGCTTGATTTAAAAATGTACTAAAGAATAATAAGACGAGGTAAAAAGGTGCGTATTTCATTTGTTTAAAAAATTCTAATAACCTACAATAACTTGATTTTGAAACGAATATAACGGTTCAATACCATAAACTATTCAATGAATTGACCAACACAGCATTATCATCGATGAACCCCAATATCTACTCGTTGTGCATTTTTAACATAAATGAAATCTAACGGTATAGAGATTAGAAAACAAAGACAAAAGACTTTAGATATTAGAAAATTTAGATTTGAGTTCCAGTTTGTGTTTGAGTAGGAAGTCCATTACCTCAAACCATAGCTGTTGCTTTGTCAAAAATGATCACGTATGAATTCATTTGATCAATGTTCCGGTTCTTTGAAATATTTCCTTCTTTTAACACGAATGATGCAATAGAAATTTGATACAAACCATAACTAACAGTCATCTAGCCACTTAAATCCTGATTTTCTACTCACCATAATGGAGACTATGTCTGCGTTGCAAATCAGAATTTAAGCAGCTATCTAACAGCCATTTATGATTTTCTCTTAAAAGTCTAATGCATCATTCGGGTTTAACAGTACAGCCTTCTTTTCTAAAATACGGTTTTTGTTACTGATCAGTAAGTAGAGAATTTCAGACTCCCTATGAGTGAGTTGTTTCCAGCTTTTTTTGTAAGCTAACTTAACAATAGAGAATTTATCAAAAACTTACCTAAATGGTGTAAAAGCGCTCAATGGACTTTCGTTAGAAATTGATCATAGAATGTTTGGATTATTAAGGCAAAATGGAGCAAGGAAATCCAGCCTTATGGGGTTTTGCAGGAAACTGACAGTGGAAAAATCACTTTAGGGGATATTATTATCACCAAAAGATAATGTGTAAAACGATGTTAGGGTATTTACCGCAAGAGTTTGGTGTATTCCCTAAAGTCTCTGCTCAAGAGTTACTAAATCAATATTATTCACTACACTTTCTCCAGATCAATCGCAAGGTCTCTATCAGAACACCTTGCTCGGACATAGGGGACACAGCCTAAGGCGAGAGTAAAACATATCAATTTTTCATCAAAATTCAGGAATGACGATAGTACCGCACCCACTAAACGTCTTCTTAGAATTTTGCAGCCTTATTTCTATTTGTATAATTTCTGAGGTTTATTCAATATTAGATAGTTGATATTAATCCCCCTATCCCCCTTTAAAAGGGGGAATCCATAGCGTTTTAATTTTTCTCAATACTCAAATAATACATTATAGACAAGTTCTAATTAGGATTAGAAGCGAAATAACTGAGACCTTATCTCGGTTTTTTTTGTTTGAAAAGTTCTGGTAAGCGGTGAAGACTGAGTCTAGCCCAGATAGAAGCTAGCTACCGTGTAGCGCGTATAGCTGGAACTTGGTTTCTAGATACACAGCTGCTATTGCTCCTCCTTATTTTCATTTCTTCCCAAATAAAATTGGGTCAATTCATAATATGAATGGTCTGCTCTAGAAAAAGTAAAGAGACTACATCTATTTATTTGAAATATTAACTGTTTAAAAACATTGAAAAATTCAATCGTTATCAGCGCCTTAGAAATGATAAATGGATCATCATATGCTTATATTCTACCATCTTTAATACTTTTATGAATAGGTCATTTTATAATCTGCCCCTTAGTTTGGTCGTATTTTCTGTTAATTAGCCTTGAAGCTAATAGGAATCATTGGATTTGCTTTTCGTCTAATCTGTGAGTTCCTGTCTTACTTCACAAACTTTTTATGAACTACAAAAACGCTTATCAAAAATGAAAACACTTCAATTAATATCTTGGTTAGTATTTGCCATGTTATCTATCAATGCTTATGGGCAACATCCTGATAGGAATGTGCCTTTTGATTGGAAAAATGCCAATGTCTATTTTCTTTTAACTGATAGATTTTATGACGGCGATCCGAGCAACAATAATTCTTATGGCCGTCAGATGGATGGTGCTCCCCTTAGGAGTTTTCTGGGCGGTGACTTGAAAGGGATTACCCAAAGAATCAACGATAATTATTTCAGTGATCTAGGGATCAGTGCAATCTGGATGACTCCTCCCGTACAACAAATACGTGGTTTTGTAGATGAAGGTACTGGGAAAAGTTATGCATTTCATGGATACTGGGCTCGTGATTGGTCAAACATAGATGAAAATTATGGTAGTATGGCTGACCTAAAAGAAATGGTAGATGCTGCCCATGCAAGAGGGATCAGAGTGGTTATGGACATTGTTCTTAATCATGTAGGGCCTGAAAACCCACTGGATCAGCCAAACTGGCCAAGAGACTGGGTAAGAACAGGGCCTACTTGTCAATTTTCTACTGCACAAAACACACAAGAATGTGCCTTAGTGGAAAACTTACCTGATATTTTCACTGAAAGTGAAAGCGCTGTAAACCTTCCTCAATGGTTACTGGATAAGTGGGCTGCTGAGGGACGTTTACAAAAAGAATTGAACGAACTAGATGCTTTCTTTGCTAGAACAGGCTATCCAAGAGCTCCTAAATACTACATTATCAAATGGTTAACAGACTACGTTCGTGAACTTGGAATCGATGGTTTTAGGGTAGATACGACCAAACACATAGATGCACCTGATGCATGGCCTCAGCTAAAAGCTGAAGGGGTAATTGCATTAAGGGAATGGAAACAAAATAATGCAGATGCGAAGTTGGATGATGAGGAATTTTGGATGACTGGTGAGGTATTTGATTATTCTATTAGGCAAGGTAGAACGTTCTCAGGCAATGGATTCCAAGAGGATTATTATAGCAATGGTTTTGATAATTTAATCAATTTTGATTTTATTTCTTTTGCCAGAAATGCAGGTTTAGAACAACTCTTCAGTGATTATTCTAATCGTTTACAAAATCAATTAAATGGCGTAAGTGTCTTAAACTTCTCTTCAAACCATGATGTTACTGGTGGCAGATTATTTGATCAGGACAGAGTTAGGCCATTTGAAGCTGGTACTAAATTATTATTAGCTCCTGGAGCTTCTCAAGTTTACTATGGAGATGAAACAAACAGGACTTTAACTGCTCAGGCTTCTGGTGATGCGGTACTAAGGTCTTTTATGAACTGGGATAATCTCAACCCAAATAACAACAGCGCTGATGCTGTACTTTCAAGAGCTGTTTTAAATCACTGGCAAAAACTTGGTAGGTTCAGAAGAGAGCATATTTCTGTGGGTGCTGGAATTCATAATAAATTACAGGATGTTCCTTACACTTTCAAGAGAGAGTATACGGATTCAAACCCTCTGAAAAATGACAGGGTAATTGTAGTAGATGGAATTCCTGAAGATGCTCAAGCCAATACAGTGAGTGTTTTTAATGTATTTCCTAATGGAACTTTACTGAGAGATTATTTCTCTGGTGATGAGGCAACCGTTACAAATGGTACGATAACTTTTGATACACCGTTTGGTTTACTACTCATAGGTGAACCTAAGACTAATGGCAATACTCCTCCACCTACAGGGTGTAATTTTCCTTCATTAAATTTAAGGGGTACTTTTAATGGTTTTGCTGCTCAAGGGATGACTTGTGATGATAATAACATTTGGTCTGGACAGGCCACTTTTACTACCAACACCAATAATCGTTTCAAATTTGACAAGTTTGGTGATTGGTCAGACAACTTTGGTGACAATGAACAAGATGGCATTGCGGAAGCTTTTGGGGATGATATTTTAATTAGTGAAATAGGCACTTATGATATCACATTTAATGATGCCACTTTGACTTATACTGTTACTTGTGTATCTGGTGATTGTGCAGGTAACAATACTAACAACTGTAATTTTCCTTCTTTGAATGTGAGAGGTACATTTAATGATTTTGGTGTCTTGCCCATGGTCTGTTCTGGTAACAATATATGGACTGCACAAGCTACTTTTTCAAACGATCCAAACAATCGATTTAAATTTGACAAATTTGGCGATTGGTCAGATAACTATGGAGATAATCAACAAGATGGCATTGCTGAGGCTTTTGGGGATGATATTTTGGTAAATCAGACTGGCACTTATGACATCACGTTTAACGACGCCACCTTGGCCTATACTTTTACTTGCGTGGCAAACTGTGGTGGCAATAGTAACAATGAGACAACTTTGAGGTTTAGAAAACCAAGTAACTGGAGTGATGCTTATATCTATTTGTATAATAGTGATCAAAATGCAACACTGGCTGGGTTCAATGATTTTCCAGGACAGCAATTGACTGCTATTGGCAATGAATGGTACGAATTTAATTTCAACACCAATGCCAATTTTGGCATTGTATTTAATGAAAATGTATCTGGCGGCAACCAAACCAGTGACTTGTTTAGATCGACAGATGGCTGGTATACCAATGGACAATGGACTGATAATTGCCCGTCCAATTGCCCTACTAATGCACGCTCAGTGTCTAATGAAAACTCATTTTTAAGTGAAGAAGGAATCAATGAGATAGTGTTATTCCCAAATCCTGTAAAGGATCTGTTATATATTAGTATTCCAAATGAATTACAGGAAGATTTCTCTATACAACTGATTCAAATGGATGGAAGTATTTTAGAAGGTGTGAATTATCAAATAGTAGATGGTCATGAAATTAGTTTAAACCTATCTGGTTTAAGTCAAGGTATTTATTTAATCAATGTGATGAATAAAGATCTAGTGATCTATAGGTCAAGAATTATAAAAGATTGATCTTAAAATCTATCAAATGACTAAATATTTCGCTTAATAAATCGTTAGGTAAAATAATTATTCTGGTTATAAAAAAGACTACCGCATGGTAGTCTTTTTTGCTTTGATCTATAGCCATTATGCTTCTTTAACTCGAATGATGCAATAGAAATTTGATGCAAACCATAACTAACAGTCATTTAGCCACTTAAATCCTAATTTCCTACTCACCATAATGGAGACTATGTCTGCGTTGCAAATCAGAATTTAAGCAGCTATCTAACAGCTATTTATGATTTTCTCTTAAAAGTCTAATGTATCATTCGGGTTAAAGAGTACCTATGTATTTTTTTCAGACTCAATTATATGCTTGTTTAATTCACTACTGAGTTAATAATAGTATCAATCAGGCAAACTGGTATTGCTAAATGACAATTTTACTACAAAACCTTCATTCCCACGGACATTAAAAACTATATCATTTTCAAATAACAGGTATTGACCTTTAATTCCTACTAATCGTTCTTCAAAAATGGGTGTTTTAGTCAGATTAAGACTTTTAATTTTAGTAGGGTACTGATAAACAGGAAAATCTAATGTCCATTTGTCCGTGTTATCAGGCAAGAAATAAGGTTTTACTTCTTCTGGGATATATTTTGAAAGCTTATCCCGAAATTCAAACAAGTCTCCTTGCTCCACTTCATTCTTTAACATTTTTCTCCAATTAGTTTTATCGGCCACAAAATCCTTTAAAGCTACTTCTGCAATCCCTGCTAAATAGCGATTGGGTGTCTCTACAATTTCTAGTGCAGCACTAGCCCCTTGATCTATCCAACGAGTAGGCACTTGATTTTTTCTTGTTACGCCAACCTTAATGTTACTCGATAATGCTAGATAAACTATATGAGGTGCTATTTGAACCTCTTTTTCAAAACTCAGATCTCTATGTTCTATGCCTAGGTGTGCGGTTGATAACTCTGGTTTAATTATCCAATCTGCAGTTTGTGGTAGGTTATAAAAACAATCATAACAATATCCCATTCTATATATCTTGCGGTGACTGCTACAATTAAGACATTGATAGCCAGTAAATTCTATCTTTATTCGCTCCCCTAGCAGCTTGTTCACATTCAAGGTGTTCTCTCCTAATTGAAGAAAATAGTTAATTGGTGAGTCAAACTCAGTTCGCATTTTGGTTAAAACACCTTTATACATCACTAAATTGTATTCTGATTTCATGAAAATTTTGTGATGCGAAATTAATGAATAAAAATACCATTTTCCATTCTGTAAAAATCCTAGAATTTACTCCTTATAAACCATTGGGTTTGCCTTATTGTTAACATCAACATTAACCCAATAAATATATGTTAATCAAAGTTGATTATTCACTAATTGATGTGCGGTTTTTTTATTATTATAGGCATATAAAAATGCTATGAAACCAAATATTAAAACAAAGTAATGTTTGTTCATTGTTCAATTCTGTCATTATAGGAAATACAGGTTTTTAAAGATTTAATTTAGACATACCCTTTCCAAAAGGTACCGAGTCTCACTTGATTAATAACTTCATAATCCCTCAAGAATATTAGAAAGTCTACCTTCTTTGTCATATAAATTGTGTTCTGACTTAGGTATTTCAGGTAACTTATCTTTGTTATTTATTTGACTCAATATCAAAAAGCCCAGATTTAGCAAGTTGCCGGGAAATGATATGAAGTTGATTACTTTCAAAATCAGTATTGGCAGTTCCATAAAATGCAATAACCAAATCTTTTGCTGGTGATACGTAAAGACCTTGTCCTCCATGTGCACCTTTATAAAAATCACCATCATCGAATACTGCGCGCCATTGATAACTACTAAATATCATCTCTTCTAAACTTTGTGATTTAGTGAGAGTTTCATTTACTTCCTGAATTTTAAATAGGTGTGCATCAGAAATTATTGGATTAGCACTTTTTCTACCACTAGGGGTAAAAGCAAGCCCAAATCTAGCAAGATCTCTAAGTGTTGATGACATCCCATCTAAATACGAAATAGAAGTTCCATTTGTATTAATTCCTAATAGAGCACTATGTTCTGATCCTATTTTTCTCCATATCTCCTGTTCCATAAAATCACGAAATCTTAGACCACTTATCTTTTCAACTAATAGTGTTAATATGAGTGCATCGGTATTCGAAAATTGGTATTCTTTTCCTGAAGGCCTGACTGATTTGGCTTTTGCTAAATCATTAATTGGATCAAAACTCGCCTCATAAGTTTCTAATGGTGTTCGAGCAATGCCTGAACTCATGGAAAGAATATCCAATACTGGAATACCCTCCCAATCTGAACCTTTCAGGTCATCAAAGTAGTAATCAATGGGGTTACTAGTATCTATTAAACCTTTATCTTCTAAAATAGCGATTGAAGTACTAACAAAAACTTGGGTTATCACAAAATTAACATGTAGGTCTGTTGGAAACATCCTTGGATAGCCTTCGAAGACGATTTCACCTTTATGAATTATAATTAACCCATTAACTTCTACTTGTTGCACATAGTCATTTAAAGAAAGACCACCTCCTTTTTTCAAATCTGTTGAGGTAACATAATTTTTTATATCCTCTCTTGGTGTTTCTTTAAGAATTTTTGGATAATCTGATCTAAGGATGCGCGAGTGTTTCTTTATTTCAGAAAAGTTTAGGTAAAAAAAACGCTCCTTATCACCATATACAGTCCAATCACCGCCTTCAGAAATATGCTTAAAGAATGCATAAGATTCTTCTTTTGTAAACCCAGCATAATTATAGGTTTCATATTTAGGCTCTAATGTATTAGAGGTATCAACACTTTTTTTTGGCTTGCTTTTACAGGCAACAAAAAGAAGAATTAGAAGTAGAAGTCTTGTTTTGTTTTTCATGGTTTTCATGATCTGTAAATATTTAGAAAACTAATTGTTAATTAACTTTTTCATAAGCTCTTCTTTGAGTTGAATAAAGTCTACCCAATAAATATCTCCTTTATTCACTTCACTTCTGTAAAAAAATAAATACTTTCCATCGGGTGAAACAGTTGCCGTACCTTCTCCATACTTAGTATTTACTCTAGGTCCCAAATTATAAGATTTAGTCCATTCGCCATTTCTATTGAAGCTAATATATAAATCAGTGCCACCATAACCCGAAGCTCTTGGGCTATCGAAAATAATATAGCTTTCATCCGGCGCTATATAGGGGCAGCAAGTCCAATTTTCAGGAGAATTTATTTCCTTATCCATTCTTTCAATAGTTGTATATTGACCATTTTGATTAATGGAGTAGTAAATTCCCTCATCCTGGGGCTTGCCATCTTTCTCATTTAAACTAAAATATAAATTACCTAAATCAACTATAGGTCTATCTATAAATGGCTCTTCTACAGGAAAAGATTGACCCCAACCATTTTCATTTTTTTTTACAGACCATTGATGCGACCCTGTTGATTCAGCACCAAGCTTTAATGGTCTTTGACTACTAAAGTAAAGTAAATCTCCTTTAGGGTTTAAGCGAGGGCGATAGTCTGGGTATTCACTGTTCAATGAAAATGGTGCTATTTCTGGTTTAGACCATGTGCCGTCAATTAGTTTCATGGTGTAAATTTTAATCCCTGAGGGATACCTAATTCCCCGACTCTTGAGTCGATAAAAAAGCTTTTGGCCGATAGAGATACCCCGTACCCTTGGGTCGGGGTTGGTTCATTTTTTTCCTTTGGCTTTTTACGTCCGAAAAACAATTCGGTCATATCCAAATTGAAAGTGATCGGAGATTCAAAAGATTGTTTAGTTGAAATAATACCTTTTCCAAAAGGCAAAGCAGTATCCGTTGGGATTTGGTCACTGAGTAAAGTAAGGTTTGACCTTTCACTTTCTTGTCTACAAGCACTAAGGCTGAATAAGAAAATTAAAATGAGTAAACTTTCTATTTTTTTCATATTTTGAGTTTTTCTAGTAAAAGCAAAAAAGCTATTTTTCTGCTACCTATTAATTTTAAGTAATATCAACTGCTCTATGTATGAATGAACTGCTCTGTGACACCAATTATAACAATGACACAAGTTTATTTAGAATCAGAAAAACTGCATCAGAATGAACTCGAGAACTTTTCTGAAGTTCCTTCTAGCATGCACTTTTACTGCAGTGACATTCTATCACTGTAAACCTCTCCTTATTCACTCTTTAGTTTTTCAGCAGGATTTGCAGTGGCAGCTTTATGCGCATGGTATCCAGTAGTTAGCACGGTAATCATAATAGTCCCAACTAATACAGTAGAAAATATGGTAAACCCAGGAGTTATATGGAATTCGAAACTTTCAAGCCAATCCATCATAGAATAATAGCTCAGCACTGACGCAGGTATAGCAGCGATGACAATGAGTACTACATAATCTTTAACTAGAAGGTTAATTAGACCTTGAGTATTAGCACCAAGTACTTTTCTTATACTTATTTCCTTAGCTCGTTGCTCTGCTGTGTAGGAAGCCAAGCCCAATAACCCTAAACAAGCGATCAATATGGTCATCACAGAAAAACCTAAAAACAATTGTCCACGAATTTGATCAGCCTTGTAGTGTTCCATAAACTGGTCGTCAACAAATACATACTCAAATGCTGTATTTGGATAAGTTCTTTCCCAGGCTCTTTCTATAAAATTAACTGTGTTCTTAATATCTCCAGTGATTTTAATGATAGCTGAACGATTGATAAGACTTGGCCTGAATACAAAGGCACTGATAGGATCGTAAAGTGATTGTTGATGGAAGTCTCTCACCACGCCAATGACTCGGGCGGCAGGTATAGAATCGCGTTGGGATAGGTCAATTTTTTTACCTATTGGATTGGTCCAATTCATTCTTCGAACCATTGCCTCATTTACAATGACAGCTTGTGACGTGTCAGATGGAAAATCTTTTGAAAAATTCCTTCCTTGAACAACCTCTACACCTAAGGTAGCAAAGTAATCATAGTCAACCCTGTAGTTATTAATTCCACGGCTGTCCATTGGGCCTTCTTCGGTTTCAATCAGCATTGTGTTCTTTGGATAACCATTGCCAGGGGTCGTGCTTGAAGTTGCAGTGCTAGCGATATCAGCATTCTGAAGCAATCCATTTTTAAGGATATTCCATTTTTCTTGATCTGCTTCACTTCTAAAGTTGATCTCCATCATCTGTTCTTTGTCAAAACCTAAATCTTTGTTCCTGACAAATTGCATTTGGGCATAAATCACTAATGTACCAATGAGCATGAAAATGGTAATGGAAAACTGTAGTGTCACCAACGCTTTCCTCAGTAATTTACCACCAGACTTTATTCCACCGCCTTTAAGGACTGCTGCTGGTTGAAAAGAAGACAAAAAGAAAGCAGGGTAGCAACCACCCAAAAAACCAGTAACAAATACGATACCGATGATGGCTATTATAACCTTAGTGTGAAGTAAGCCCTCAAAAGCTAAATGAGTACCTACAATGTTGTTAATTACAGGAACAATTACAATCATAACGAGCATACTTAGCAACAGGGATATGAGTGTAATTAGAATTGATTCAGTTAAAAATTGACCTATTAATCCACCTCTTTGGGCGCCCATTACTTTTCTTAAGCCAACTTCCATGGACCGTTTGACAGATCGTGCTGTCGCTAGATTCATATAGTTGATACTGGCAATAATGATCAGGAAAATGGCTATCGCAGCAAAGATTTGAACATATTGGATATTGCCAACTGACACTGGTTCATTTTCGAAATCTGAGGTCAAATGGATACTTTTTAATGGGATTGGTACCATTTTAATCTTGAGATTAAGTGGGTCGAAGATAGGAGCTATATATTTAGCAACAGTAGAGTCTAGTTTCACTTGTAAAGTTTCTTTTGTCACACCTTCGTCCACTAAAACATAGGAAAAGACTCCCCATTGTCCCCAACTTACGTCTCCATCTGGAAAGCTAGTCTTCCAGGATATCAATGCCTCAGCAATCAGGTGAGAAGATGTGGGCATATCCTTATAAACTCCAGTAACCATCAAAGACTGTTCCCTATTACCCCCGCTTTTAATTGTTTGACCAATTGGATTTCCATTCTTGAAGATTTTCTCTGCCATGGACTGATTGATGACGATCGAATTGGGTGCCTCCAATGCAGTTTTAGGATTTCCAATTATGAATTCATAATCAAATAATTCGAAAATTGTAGAATCAGCGGCATAGACATTGTCTTGAAAATAATCTATTTGATTAAATTCAAATCGCATACCACCTTGACCACTTAAACCCTGCATTCGAGCAGCCTGTACTACCTCTGGGTTTTCATTTTTAACTGTAAATGCAGCTCTGGGGGTCATTTCTGCCCACTTAAATGAATTATCTGGCTCTGTAAATTCAGTTGAAAGTCGATAGATCCGATCCCCTTTGGTATGCTGTAGATCAAAACTTGTTTCGTGAAAAATATACAGTAGAATGATTAAGCTAGAGGCAATACCCACTGTCAATCCAATAATATTGAGGGCAGTGTAGCTAGGTTGTTTCAGCAGGTTTCTGAAAGCTACCTTTATGTAATTTTTAAGCATATGAGTTTTTATTCGTCTGTTATTGTTTCGGTCTAAGGTTTTCAATCACTTGTGCATCCACCCAATAAGGATTTCCAAACACATAATAACTACCATCTTTATTAATGGTATAACCACCCCTGGAAAAAGTTAAATATTTCCCATCAGGTGTAACACGAGGACCTTCTTCAGAAGCTCTCGTATTTATCTTATCCCCCAAGATTGATTACTTTTCACCATGAACCGTCTTTCTGTTGAAAACTAATATATAGGTCACTATCACTATATCCCCCCTCTCGTACTGCATCCCAAATTAAATAGGATTCATCCAGTGCAATGTAGGGGTGGGCGGTAGGTTTTCCGTTGTTAATCTCTTTGCCTAATTTTGACTTGGTTGATATTTTCCGTCTTTGAGGCGTGAATAACTGATTGCTCCTTTTGTATCTGGTGACTCATAATGATCAAATAAAATAGTATTTTTGTCTGAAATAGATATTCCCATTACATACCTGTCTTCAAAAGGCGCTCCCATGCTTTTGGGCTCTGACCATCCAGTTTCGATTCGCTCCCTATATTCACTACCTTTATATATAATAGTTCCATCCTTAGAGAAGACTGGATTCTGCACATCAGTAACAGATTCATCCTGCCATTTATTATTTTCATATCGAATAACAAGAGATGTAAAATCTTTATATTTCCCACCTTTCTTAATGGTGTAAATTTCTTTCATGTCTGGAGAAAATTTAACGTTTCCTACAAAATCTTCGCCTGTTGCAATAATGCCAGGTGCAACAATTTTTGGAATTAGACCTGGCGGCATTAACCCTAGATATGGACTTAATATAGCTGGTAATTCCTTATTTTTTGAGTCTTGTTTAGTATTGCACGCATTTAGAAATAGTGAAAATACAAGAGCCAAAATAAAATATACTTCGTTCATTGTGTTCAATTAGTTAGATGAGCTATTCTTTTGGTCTAAGCGTCTCAAAAACCTGTGTATCCACCCAGTAAACATCGGAATCTTCTGAGTTTATCTTTCTATTAAAGAAAAAGTATTTCCCATCTGGTGATACAACTCCCCCTGTATCAGGACCTTCTGTGTTTATCTTATCCCCTAAGTTGATAGCCGTGCTCCATGAGCCATCATGCTTTCGAAAACTGATATATAAATCATTATCTCCGTACCCTTCCTCTCGTTCGCTATCCCAAATAATGTAACTTTCATCTGGGGCAATGTAGGGATGTGCTGTCAATTTCCCTGAGTTGATTTCTTTACCGAATGCTTTTGGTTTTTCTCTTTTTCCATCTATCAACCGGGAGTACCGAATGGTGCCAATCTCTGTTCTTTCATCAAATACATAGGTACCCTTGGAGGAAACCGTGAGGACCATGATAGGGATATCTTCAAACGGGGAACCAAGACTTTTTAGCTCCGACCAACCTTTATCAGTGCGCTCCCTAAATTTATTGCCAGAATGCATCCTCTTACCATCAGGTGAGATAGACCCACCCATATTAGGCTCTAATATTGTTTCCTTCCATCGATTATTTTCGGATTTAAAAACAATTTTAGTACTTGTTCTTTCATTACTGTTATTTCTAGTAAAGTAGTATTCTTTCATATCTGGAGTAAACCTACCCGTCCAATCACGATGCCCTTTAGAAACAATACCAGGAGCAAAAACTTCAGGGGTTAATCCTGGCGGTTTTTGTCCAATATAAGATCCCTTTAAAGGTGGATAATTAGTTACCTTTGATAACTCCTGTGACAACCATTTTATACCACGCACAGCAGTCATAGGAAATGCTGTTTCATGGTTGCCTTCAACTACTTCATGTTTGAGCAGTAAACGCTTATCATTTTTATTTTTAAGCATAGCAATCATTTCATCAGTTTGCGGGCTGGTCTCCTTTTCCAAATCACCATAAGAAATGAAAACATTGGCATTTAATGCTTCATTAACTCCAAGCTTAGAAAGAACTGGAATATCTCTCCCTCCTGAAAAAGATGGGCTACCGAGGATGTAGTTTTTAAAAGTGTTAGGTTTTGTGAGTAATACATATGCACCAAATTTACCTCCTGCAGAATAGCCAAAATAGCTACGGTTATCAGAGACAGTTCGATAGTTATTTTCGACGTATTTAATCACATCATTACGAATGAAATCCAGGTGATTGTTGGCTTGTCCCAATTGATATCTAGCCTGAACTTCCGGGTTACTTGACGGCTGTATTGAATAATCTCGGAACCTGCTTGCATGTTCTCCAAAAGCGGCTAATTCCCCTTTTAAGTTTTTTTCCCAGGAAATGCCGACTAGAATAGCATCTTTTACAATGTATTCGGCTGAACCAGATAATATTTCGATGTGCCATAGGGCATCTGTAAAATAAATCACAGGATAATTGACATATGCGTTTTCTGAATACCCCTCTGGTAGCTTGATATATAGCTCATATTCCCTGTTGGTCTTGGTATCCTTTATCGGAACTACCTTTATCTTGGGTAACTTAAAGGTGGTGATCGTTTTCTTTTTTGCTTTATCGTTTACAAAACTTTCTTGAGCTATGACTGTGTTGAACGATATAGCAACTGTTAGTACTATAAGATTAATAATTTTCATGTTTTCTCACTTATTTTTCATAATTGATTGATCAACTCTTAGTGGCTGTTTAGTTAGCTATTTTTGACCATGCGGGTTGTGTACCATTAGAAATAATTTTCGTTACGGAAGAACCATCCTTATTCATCATGTAAATATTTCTTTTTCCATCTTTAGTCGTTGATGAGAATATTAATTTAGATCCATCAGGAGACCAAGATGGATACCATTTAGCACCCTCACTAGCTGTTAATTGTTCTTGATTAGAACCGTCTATATTCATTACATAAATTTCTTTGTTTCCATCTCTATCAGACATAAAAGCGATTTGCTTACCATTAGGTGAAACCTCTGGGTGTTGTTCTTCTGCCTCATTATCTATCAAGTGAGTGATGTTACTTCCATCAATATCTGCTATACTTATCTCACTTTTTTTATCTTTGAATGCCGAGTGAAAGACTATTCTACCATCAGGCGTAAAATAAGGGCCACCACCTTTGATTGGTTTTATTTGAGCCTGATTGCTACCGTCTGAATTCATAATCCAAACTTCTTCATGCCAATTTTTTGCTGAATCTTCGTATTCTCTAGAAAATGCAATTTTTGTTCCATCTGGTGACCATGTTGGTGAATTATCCCATTTGTTCTTTATATAAGTTAATCTCTTCCAATCTGTACCATCACTATTCATTGTATGAATAGACCATGTCTTTCTATCATCATATTTTGCGTAAAAAGCGATGCGTTTTCCATCAGGCGACCATGCGGCATACCCTCCGCTGGTTACAATTTTATTATTTGATTTGCCTTCATTATCTGTCAGGTTAATTCCTGACCATGAATAGGCTATCGTATAGGGTGGTAATTTAGATTCGTCATTTTCCTTATTTTTTTGAGCAATGACAGTGTTTAACGATAAAGTAAAAAACAATAATAATAATTTTGTCGTTTTCATTTTTTTGGCAATTTTGAGTTTTTGAAATGATATGAATTAGACTCTCTTGTTAGTACCAAAGTATTTTGACTAATTCGATATGCTACAAAAGATGTATTTTTCTTTTGTCTATTTATTCTAAATTATGCCAACTGCTCTATGTATTAATGAACTACTCCAAGAAGTCATTTGATAATGGTTAGCTTACATCTGCAAAATCATATATAATGAAGTTGAGATTATTTCCTTATTTTCTTTTAGTGTGCATTTTACTATTTTTCACTTCTTGCTCTAAAAGTCCTGTTTTTGAGCGATACAGGACTGTATTCAAAATTGGAGATCAGGAAGAATGGGCAACAAAAAATTGGAATGATGAAAACTGGAAAAGAGGGATTGCATTGATTCCAGAGGGTCAGATATTTTGGTCCAGAACAAAGATAGATATTTTAGTTGCTCCGAAGGAATTTAGACCATACGGGCTTCAGATAGATGCTTATGGCGAATATGAAATTTTTTGGGATGGGGTTTTAATTGGAAAAAACGGGAACCCTGGACAAGAGGCCAACCTTCCACCTGAAGGTGAATTATGGACTACCTATAATATTCCTACCCGCCTGACAACTGAAGGAGAACATGTGCTGGCCTTGCGATTAAGTAATTATTATTTCCCTGATCATGTAGGGAGGTATGAAATAGAGATTGATGATTATGAAGATTTATTAACCGGCCGGCTCATTGAATCTTCTTATATGAATATTTTTGCTGGAGCTTTCTTAATCGCATCTATCTATTATCTTTTTTTATTCTTGAGTGATAAAAAGGAGTATCCCATGCTTATTTTTAGCGCTAGCTGCTTTCTCTTTTTTATATTGACAATGTCTCAGTTTGTTAGAACCTCAGTTCCCATCCACTATAGTCTGCATGTGGTTCGCTTAGAAGTCATCTCGAGTCTCATGTTTGGGATTTCATTTTTGATACCACTGTATTTCTCTATGCAATTTCCTTATCCTAAAAGAAAACTTCTTCTAGGTATTTTTGCTGTAGTGCTCTTGTATTTTTTTATTTTCAATCATCATTTCTTCAATTTCACGATTTACAATATGGCAGTTAGCCTTTGGACATTTTCTTTTATGATAGTCCTTTATGGCGTATTCAAAAAAGCAAAAGGTGCTCTTTTGGTATCATTTATACTGCTCCTATGCATTGTCCTTCGTTATTCAGTTTCATTTAATATTAGCCTTTTCGCTGGATTTAGCCTTATTCTGCTAAGTATGTTATACTTACTTTCTCTCAGAATAAAAGAACAACGAATTGCTTATGAAACTTCTCTAGTGCTATCCACACGGCTACAGTTTGAATTACTAAAAAAGAATATTCAACCACACTTTTTAATGAATACTTTGACCTCGTTAATAGATTGGATAGAGGAAGTACCTAAGAAAGGGGTCTTATTTATAGAAGCATTGGCCAAAGAATTTGATCTTTTTAATCAGATAGAAAATCAAACACTGATCCCTATAGAACAAGAAATTGCACTTTGTCGAACACATCTTGAGATTATGGGATATCGAAAAGAGATCAACTATTCGTGGCAAGAAGAAGGAATTGACCTTGACCAGAAAATCCCTCCTGCTATACTTCATACGCTATTAGAAAACGGAATCACACACAGTTTACCTTTGGAAGATAACAGCATCAAATTTAGACTCGTATATCAGTGGAATAGTCAATTTAAGAGTTATACATTTATTACTTTGGCTGCTGGTGTCAGGAAAAGAAAAACTGATATAGAAGAAGGCACTGGAACGAGATATATCAAAGCGAGACTTACAGAGAGTTATCATTCAAAATGGGAATTCACATCTGAACCAACGGATCATGGTTGGAAAAATATCATTAAAATATATACTTAGGAGAATGAATATATTAATCGTTGAAGATGAATCAAGAATCGCCAAAAGAATTGAAAGGATGACTCGAGATATTTTTGGCAATACCTTACAATCAATAAATCTGATCAACACACTTCAAGAAGCAATGAGTTTTATTGACAACAACTCTCTGGATCTAGTTCTTTTAGATTTGAACCTTAACGGTGAAAATGGGTTTGAAATGCTTACAACAGCTGTTTCTGAGTCATTTCATACCATCATTATTTCTGCCAACAAGGATCAAGCTATTACTGCTTTTGAGTATGGTGTTTTAGATTTTGTCCCTAAACCCTTCAACAGAGATCGGTTAGAACAGGCATTTAATAGAACCATTACGAAAGTCAATATTGAAACAAATAAAACTAAATTTTTAGCTGTAAAAAAGAGGCATAGAATCCAGCTGATACCTATAGAAGATTTAGTCTATATTAAGGGAGCTGGAGCATATACTGAACTCTTTCTAACAGATGGAAAAAAAGAACTCCATGATAAATCTCTTGAAAAGCTTGAGCAACTATTGTCTTTCTCTTTTGAACGAATTCACAAGTCATATTTAGTGAAGAAATCTGAGATCAAAGAGATTATTGTTGAATCTGGAAGTAAATATATGGCCGAACTAAAAAACGGAGAGTTTCTTCCAATAGGAAGAACAAAATATAAAGACTTGAAAGCAAATTGGCTTTAACTCGAATGTTGCTGTGCTAAAAATTTATTCCAATTATAAATCTCTTCATTACAGTCACTTAAAGCAAGCTTGTTAAATCACTATAGCCATGATATGCTTCTTTAACCCGAATGATGCAATAGAAGTTTGATGCAAACCATAACTAACAGTCATCTAGCCACTTAAATCCTAATTTCCTACTCACCATAATGGAGACTATGTCTGCGTTGCAAATCTGAATTTAAGCAGCTATCTAACAGTCATTTATGATTTTCTCTTAAAAGCCTAATGCATCATTCGGGTTTAACATAAGTATCCTTAAACAACCATAATTGTTGACACCAAAAAACGCAAGGTCTCTTGCAGAAGACCTTGCTGAGACGAAAGCTTGTCTGGCAACCCTATTAATCGCTCTCAGAGCGATCTCAAATAGCAAGGGCTGCCCCAATTCCACTGCGGCAGAAAACCTCTTAAAACATCCTTAAACAATCATGATTGTTAGCGCCAAAAAAAGCAAGGTCTCTTGTAGAAGACCTTGCTGATACGAAAGCTTGTCTGACAACCTTGTTAATCGCTCTGAGAGCGATCTCAAACAGCAAGGGCTGCCTCAATTCCACTGCGACACACACTGCGTCAGCATGGCTGACCAAGCAAATCTTTTAAAACTGTTCCAGGTAGTCCGAGACCTCCTATGCGTACTTTTTAAAATTGAGCTCAGGTTATAACCTTTCCTGACAGGGTGAAATAAATCAAGCCTAATGAGAGTATCATTAGGCTTGAAAATTAAAATTGTGATTACCTAAGTATCCTTAATTAGAGCCTGTCTATAGTATGCACTTTGCCTAAGTTTGTGTTTCCACAAACTCCCTCTAAATGATGGGTAAACGATTGTGAGGACACAATCGTGCGAGAGAATTTGACTTTACAGACAGACTCTAATTAGATCACTCAGCTTCTGTGTGATCCATTTTCATATTCTTGTGTTCAGACTTAATCAACTTATGTTCTTTAATCATTTTTTCATGATCAGCCTTCATTGACTCGTGTTCAGCTTTCATAGTTTCATGCTGAGCAGTCATTTCTTCCATACTGATGGTACCAGATGCATGTTTTGTCTCGAGCGTCTTATGATTCGCTAAAAATGCTTTATGCTTAATTATCAACTCACTATGAGCTGCTAGAATAGCAATGTGAGATTTTTTAATTGCTACATGCGTACTATCGACCTCTCCCTCAACTACAGCTTCATGATCGCTGATCAGCTGGTCATGCAATGATTCCATTTCTAAATGAGACTTATCCATATCCTCATGATCTTTCTCCATTTTGGAATGATCAATAATCATCGCTTTATGTTCCGCTGATTCTGATGGATTAGTTCCACAGCTACTGAGTATCAGGGAGAATCCGATAATTGCTTGTAATAAAATTAAATGCTTTTTCATTGATTGGTTATTTTTGAATAATTCCAAAATTGGATTAAAAAAACTAATTAACCAAAATTATTATTAATTGGTGTAATATATTCTAAATCATGTATTTATGATTAACTAAATGAATCAAACCTGCCCAGTTGTATGGGTATCTATGGGCAATCATTTAATGATAGACTCAGTGCCCGCAGAAGAGTCGTGGTGCCCTCCCTACAAGGGGAATTAAAACCCATTAGGGATTAAGTTTACTAATAGATATGCTCTTTTATAAATCTAAATTGGTAATAGAACTCTGCAAGGAAATTTTAGTGCTCGTGGAAGACAAAATTAACTTTTGAGATCGCTCAATACGACCAAAACAACATGATACGAGACAAGGCTCTGCTGGTTTTTTAGTGGGGAAACCTTGTCAGGCTAATCTTATAATCGGAATAAATCTAATTGGACTGTCTAGAATTGTTGTGACGAAAAATTTAAGCCCATAAATGTATAAATTAGATTATGGGAAAGAAGTATGAGAATGATTTTAAGGTGATGGTAGTAGAATTACTAAAATCAGGTAAGAAGGCAAAAGAACTTAGTGAAGAGTATTCTGT
>CALGOB010000210.1 GCA_937958005.1 uncultured Cyclobacteriaceae bacterium | reverse complement strand
TTTTTCATCAACAAGGCCGCTTGGCGGGAAAAAACGGACGAAAGCTAGAGTTGTCAGCCCTTCGATTGATTTATAGGGGGTGTTTTTGAACTTCAGAAATAATCTTTGATTAAACGATATCAAGAGCAGTTTTTCTTCAATTTCAGTTTTACTTGGATGCCCTAATTTTTTATTAGATATAAAATAGGAGAACTGAGTATTCTTGACTACTAAATTTGATAGGTAAAACCAACCATGGTAATTACTGATAGTTAGATTAAAAAACCTATTTGAATTTCTAAGAGATAACAATTTCCTAGTCAGGCACTCCCTGCCCTTCCACGAACGCTATAGTTTTCTATACGGCGGATGCGCTGAGCAGATCATTAAATGATTACCCGTAGATATTCCGACCCTTTTGCGAGCACCGTAGCTTTCTCAGCAGAGTCACTGGGTCTGGGTTGGTTCATTAGGCTCACTTTAAAGGTTTGAATAATAAAAAAGACTCCTATTAAAGGAGTCTTTTTTTAAGTTAAACAGGTGAATAGGGCGGTAAAACCTTAAAGGCCTACCATAACGAATGCCCCCCAATAATAGGGAGACTTCCATTTATCTTTGATTCTTTTTTGAGCTATATTAAAAGCTTTTTGTTTGTCTTTGGAGACCATCCATTCTTCATAGAAAACAGTCATTAATTCTTGTGTAGCATCATCATCCACAGTCCACATACTCATGATGATACTCTCTGCGCCAGCAATTTGAAAAGCTCTTTGTAAACCATAAACCCCTTCACCATTAGAAATCTCTCCTAGGCCAGTTTCACAAGCGGAAAGAATCACAAGTTCAGTGCTGGATAAATCCATATTCATTGCCTCATAAGCTGTAAGGATGCCGTCTTCCTCTATCTGTCCTGCCGAGTCTATACTTCCTGCCGACAAATAACTATTGGCTCCTGCAAATATTAAGCCTGATCTCAGTAATGGATTTTCAACGTATTTATCGATTTCTTCTCCTTCTTTAGGAGGTTGATTTTCTAAGAAAAAACCATGTGTAGCTATGTGTAAAGTCTGTGGTTTAGTAGCGGACTTAACTTGTTCTTCTATTGCTTCATTGCTTTTATAAACAATGGGATTGTATTTATTCTTTCTATATAAATCACTAATTAAATTTACTTCTCTTTCAGTACCGGGCAATAAGGAGAGCAAAGAGTTACCGCTTACATAGCGCTGAAGGTTTCCTCTTATTCCTCTAGATAGCCCACCTGATCTGGTGCCACCTCCACTACGGGTGCCACGACTTACCCCTCGACCTCTACCTTGGCTGGCTGCTTGGGCGATATTTTTAGCAGCTTCTTGTATCTTTTCATTGTTGAAATTGTTGTCTTCTACAATACCCATATTGTAATTTGGGAATCCAAATAGATAAGCCTTTCTTTCATCAAATTTGGCAGCGTCATCTGGGTTAAATGCGACTAAATCTTTAGTATTTGTTACTAATTGGATATCTAGTTCATCTAAGATATAATTCTTGCTTTCAGGATTCCTCAATGTATAAATACTGATTTGGTTATAAACTCCATCTGGAGAAAAATAAACCTTATCAATTCCAGTTAACTTTTTAGAAATTGGCTCCCAAAACAGTTTATAGGAGTACTTCTCTTTCACTTTATATCGGATTGCATTTCTATAGTTTGCAAGGTAACGTGATTCCATTTTATCACCATAATCCAATATTACAATATCAGGATTATCTACTGTTTGTTTTGTTACTATTAATGCTGCATACTTCACCTTTCCATTAAATCGACCTGCCGAATCAGGTGTGAATTCTCTAAACCTGATCATCTCTATAGCCGCTTCCCCATTCTTCAATTTCTTTTGTACATCTTTCCAAGTATAGGATGATTTAGCAAAGGTTCTTGAAAAATCAGCAGAGAGCTTACTTAACTCCTTCTCCAATTCATTTGAAGATATGAGTAATTTGTCAATTTTAGCATTCCTTATTTCTAGATCTTCCTCATGTTTACTGAATAATTTAGATAACTGTTCTTTTTGAGCTATCCATTCATTGTACTTTTCTATTAGAGTTTCATCCTTACTATTAAGTATAGCATCTCTTACCCTTGCTGTGGCATACATGATCAAGCCTTTCGTAGAAAGCTGATAATTATACATTTTGGAAGTGAGATTTGGATATTCCTTGAGGTTGGAAACAGCAAATGAATTAAATTGTTCAAAGCTTATTTTGATCTTATTATTATAAAATTTGGCTTTTTCTTCTTCACTTAAAGTAGGGAAGTATGTATCTATCTGTTTAAAATAATTTTCAAATGTTTCCTCAAAATAACTATTTGCTTTTGCTGTTTGGTTTTGTTTCCATTTCAAAATAGCAAGTTGTTTGGTACTTTGTGCATATAAAGGATGGTATTTGCCGAGTGTACTTTTTCTTACTTTTTGACCTGCCAGTAAATTCTTTTCCGCATTTTTGAAATCAGCGATTGCTTGATATGTTTCTCCTAGTCTATGAAGCTCATATGCATATTCAAAATTCTCATCTCCTAACTGAGCCTTATAACCAGCTGCAGATTTAGTGTACAAGTCAATTCCCTGATCATATTTTCCACTTTTATTGTATACACTAGCTAGGCTTGATTGAAAAGTGTAATAAGTGATGTCATTAGTTAGACCTAATTTTTCTAAAATGGCAAGTCCCTTGTTAATCGTTTCTTCTGCTAACTGATATCTGCCCTGATGGTAGTAAATTAAAGCCAAGGTGGAATAATCCTTTGTCAAATTGGGTGAATCTTCCCCTTCTATTTCCTTGATGATATCAATACTTAAATTAATGTACCTAAGTCCTTCTTCATAATTCCCAAGTACTTTATAAACATCTGCCAAGTTGTGATATAAAACACTCTTCTCCCCTTCAGTCCCTCCTTGCATACGTTCTAGCATGCTAATAGCTGCTTTTATGGTTGCTTCAGCTTCAGGAAATTTCCCCTGATCTGCAAAGACTTCATACATGGCACTTAGGGTGCCGGCACATTCGATGCAGGGGGATAAACCTAGCTCATTAAAAGAATTGAGTGCTTTTTCTAGGCTTTTCATGGCTTTTTTATAAGCCCCTAAATCTCTATATAAATAACCATAAGCCAAATATGTATTGGGGTATAAATCTGAAGTCTTATCCACATTTTTCTCAATGCCTTTCAGTACTTTAATCCCTTTTTCTGGCTCTAAACTATAAGTATAATGAACTGCTAAATAAATAGCGGTTTGGATGTATTCTTCACTCTTCTTACCATACTTTTTTTCATCTTTCTTTAGGATGTCCAAGTAAGCTTTCTCTGATTCATCGTAAAAACCCAATTCATCCTGTATCCCTGCCATATTGAATAACAGGTCAGATAAATCTAGGTTCTTTTGAATCTTTCTACGTAGATCTAATTCCTTTTGGTAATAGCTCAGGCCCTTGATCCGATCCCCATCATAAACATAATATGATTCCCCAAGGAAAGAATAAACCAAAGCAGAGAGTGTATCCTGTTTAGCTTCATAAGAAGATAGAAGGTTTTCTTCATTATCGAGGATAAACTGATAATCTGCGTCTTCATAAGCTTTTTCTAACTTAGTATATAGTTTTTTATCTGATTTGGAGTTGAATGGATACTTCTGCGCATGTAAATTACATGTCAAGGCAAAAAGGAGGAATAAGCTGATCCCGATATTCTTTTTTGTAAATACATTAATCATGACTGAAAGAGTTAATTGTATTTTGAGCATATATTAATAATAAAATTATACAAAATAGATTGTAATTTGACTTTCTTCAAATAAACATCGCTCGATCCTCAAAACAATTTAAATTCATTCTGCTTCTTTATAAAATTACATAAAAAACAAAGAAATTATTCAGGTGTAACAAAAAAATCGTAATTTACTAGCATGGGTTATGGGATTTGTACTTGCTAGTAATGTCTGATTTCTTTCTTTAGACCGATCAAAATTATTCTTGATTTGGTATCATCTGCTAAATTATCTTTTTAAATTGATTTAAAAATAGATTGATGAAAATTCAATATTTCAATTTAATCTATAATATTAATAAAAACAGAACCCTTTAGACATTTGGCAGAAATAGCAATTGATTAGACAGTGTTTAAAAGGTACAATTTAGTAACTTTAATTTAAGAATATTTTGTTTTATGAGAACTTCAAATACAAAAGACCTATTTATCCAACTAGCACAAGGAATAGTGGATATTAGTGAATATAATTTGGAGATGAAATCTATTTGCTTAAGCAGGCTTTGCCCACATTATTTTTAATAGAATTTATAGATGGAGTAAAGGTAATAGATTTTATTTTTAATGCTCTGTTTTATTGAAATGCTCATGTCAAAAACATTTAAATATTGAATAAACTATTTATATAGCTTATAAGATGAACCTAAAATTGAATAATTCAAGCAGAAATATCTTGTTGCTCATTTTCGTTATGTTGCTTCAAGAAAATCTATTCGCACAAATTTCATTTATAACTAATTGGGAGACTAGTGCTACGGATGAGGTACTGACTATTCCAACCGTTACTGGCGAAATATACAATTATACCATTGATTGGGGTGATGGATCTGCCGTAGAAACCATAACCTCTGGTGTGAGTCCGACCCATCAATATGCAATAGCAGATATCTATTCAATTGAAATAACTGGTGAATTTCCAAGAATATTCTTTAATAACTCGGGTAATCGATTAAATATTTTAAGCATAGAACAGTGGGGAGAGATTCAATGGTCTTCTTTGGAAGGCGCATTTACAGGTTGCGAAAACCTAGTACTGAATGCTACTGACACTCCGATTTTAACAAATGTGACATCCATGGCAAATGCTTTTAGACAAGCGAGTTCATTTGTGGATGAAGGAGGATCAATTGGAAATTGGGATGTTTCTAATGTAACAGACATGACTGCTTTGTTTTTTGGGGCTTCCTCTTTTAATAGTGAATTGAACAACTGGAGTGTTTTTAATGTAAAGAACATGCAGTTTATGTTTAATGATGCAACTCTATTCAATGGAAATATCTCAGGTTGGGATGTATCTAATGTGACTAATATGAGCAGTATGTTTGAAGGGGGGCAAGCTTTCAATCAAGATATTGGGAATTGGAATGTTGGGAATGTCACAGAGATCGGCGGGATGTTTAATGGAGCCATAGCTTTTAACGCGGATATTTCGAATTGGAATGTTGGTAGTGTGACGAACATGAACGCCATGTTTTCTGGTGCTTCCATCTTTAACCAAGAGATTGGTTCTTGGGATGTATCCTTGGTAGAAAATATGGGAGGTATGTTTATCAATGCAACAGCTTTTAATCAAGACCTAGGGGAATGGAATGTAGGTAATGTAATAGATATGACAGATATCATGCCTGGAACCGCTATGTCTACAGATAATTATGATGCCACTTTAATTGGTTGGTCTGCTCTTCCAGATTTATCACGCAATGTTACATTAGATTTAGGAATAACAAATTTTTGCAACTCACAAGCAGCAAGGAATAATTTGATCGCTAACAATAATTGGATTATCAATGATGGGGGATTGAATTGCATAAGTTCTGCATTACCAGCAGAAAACCATGCGGTAGTATTTGATCAATTTGGGAATAACATCATCACTTTTGAAGATGCTCCGGCATTCACTGAAACTCTGACTTTAGAGGCGTGGGTAAGAGTAGATGAATTTACAGGGAGTAATTCTACCATAGCTTCTTGGGAATTTCCTAATGGATCTTATGTATTCTTTGGGCTTTTGGATAACCACCTTGCGATGCGTTTAGCTTCTTTTGATGGTTCTGCTTTTACTGTTGAAGAAGTAGTTGACCCAAGCCCTTTCATTTCAGGTTTTAACACCGGATTGACTCATGTAGCAGTGACAGGGAATTCTACTTCAGGGTACCAACTTTTCGTCAATGGGGATCTAATGATAGATGGAACCATAAATGATTTAGCGCTTGGGACCGGGGGAATCTTTTCAATTGGGGCTCGGTTCAATACTGATCCAAATATTTCAGTTGTTATAGCTGATCAATTTGGAGGCACAATAGATAATATTAAAATCTATGATAGCCAAAGAAGTGCTCATCAAATTAACCAAGATCTATATAGGGATTTTACAATAAATGATGTAGACCTTGTGGGTGGCTATAATTTCAATGAGGGCTCCGGAGTTATTCTATCTGATTTTAGATCTTCTAAAAGAAATGGCGTCCTGCTCGATTTTATTGGAAACCCTTGGGTCGAGTCTAATGCAGTTGAATTTCCTGCAACAGAAGATGTTGTGACTTTGGATATTGGTAATAACCCCACAACCTCCGGAGGTCTAACAATTGCTAGTAATGCAGGTTTCCCAAGTGAAGCAGAGGATTTTATAACGTTTGGACATAACGGAGGATCTAATATGAATTTTATTGATGATGCCTTTGTCTCAACTGATCTTATCAATGCTAGGCTAGAGAGATTATATTTTCTTCAAACATTTAATGAAGGACAAGGAGGTACAGTAGACCTTACCTTTACGAGTAGAGACTCAGATAATGAAAATACTTACTATCTCTTAAAGCGAAATGAGGTTGGAATTTTTGAAATCGCCACATATACAAATGTTGATGTAAGTGGAAATACGTATCAGTTTACTGTACCTATCGATAGTTTATCTAATGGATACTATACTATGGGAAGAGGTTTTGGTTCCCCTGGTAATGCTTTAAGTTTTGTGGCACAAGATGGAGTAGATGATTATGTTTTTGTAGAAAATGGACCAGTTATTTCCCCTGATATGACTGTTGAGACATGGGTCAATATACCAGGTGGTGCTATTAACCCAAGAACTATTTGCAGTTTCGGGGGATATACAGTGGATGACAGATATTTCAGAATGAATATTACAGCATCAAATACTGTTTCCTTGACCTATAACGCTGGAGCTGGTGTTGCCCCTATAAGCCAAACAACTACTGAAGCTATAGTGCCAGATAGGTGGACTCACGTTGCTTTCACTAAAACCGGTGATGATTTTAGTGTCTATTTAGACGGGGTTCTTGCCTTGGATAATGTTCCATTAGTAATAGATCCAGGAGCAACAACATTTTTTTTAGGAGCTACAGATAATACAGCTGCAAGCCCTACAATAGATGCATTAGATGGAATTCTAGATGAATTTCGAATTTGGGATGATGTCAGGAGTCAGCAAGAGCTGGAAGACAACCTTTTTAATACAATAGTTAGTTCCGAAACTAACTTACAGGCTTATTATAGATTTGATCAGCCTAGTAATTCAAGAAACTTTTTACCTGATTACTCCGGAAATAATAGATTTGGAAACCTAGTAAATTTTGCTTTCAACTTTGAAAATTCAGACTGGGTTTTATCAGAAGCTCTTTCCTCCACTCAAAACACTCTGTTGTTTGATGGAGTGGATGACCGGGTAGTCTCTGATTCGCCAATTACTATTTCGGGGGATCACACCATTGAATTATGGGTTCAGAACAATGCTACAGGCCTTCAGAGACAGGTGCTTTTTGGATTGGATAATTCTGCTTCTGGTGTATCTTCCATTCAAGGTTATTTAGAATCAGGGTTGTTTTCCATCGCTTTGAGAGATGGAAGTGGTGCTTCCACGCGGGTAATACAAGCCAATGAGACGGATTTTTCTGATATGGCATGGCATCACATAGTCTACACGCTAGATGCTACAAATAGTGTGATAAACATCTATATTGATGGGATAGAACAAACGCTTACTGAACTGGAAAATGTAGGGTCATTTACTGACTTTACACTAAATGCACCACTTGTACTGGGAATGGGTGATCCCGCTACAGCTATCACCTCTAGCAGTCCATTTAATGGTAAAATTGATGAATTTAGAATATGGGATAGTTTAGTTGATTTAGTAGATATTAGAAATTACATCATTACAGAAGATTTAGATAGCCCTCTTCACCCAAACAGAACTGACCTAATTCTTTATTATACATTTAATGAAGGGATTGAAGGAGGGAATAATGCAATGATTACAGCTTTGCCTGATTTGTCAGGAAACAATAGGACTGCAACACTCAATGATTTTGCTCTAGTTGGTTTGACCTCAAACTTTGTTTTTTCGGAAGCCTTTGAACAATCAGGTAATATTACATTACTCGGTAACGGAATTGAAGTAATTAGCCTAGGTGTACCTGTGATAGAAAATGGAACTAGTTTTGGGAGTTCGTTAATAGATAATGGAAGTATTTCTAGACAATTTGAAGTAGTCAATAATGGTACTGGAGACCTATTTAATATCTTGTTTGCTCTTTCTCCTGATGGGGTGAATAGAGGACTTTTTACAGCTGAATTAGATCAAGAATCATTAGCCCCATTTGAAAGCGCTTTACTGACCATTACCTATTCCCCTACAGAATCAGGAACCACTACGGGTAGTTTTTTGATTTCGAGTGATGATGCAGATCTATTTACCTTCCTCATAGAAGCGAGTACTTATGAAGATTTAGCAGGCCCTGGTAATGCTATGCGAATACAAACAGGTATTAATCAATTTGACTTAGGGCAGAATTATGATTTTGAAATTGACAGCGCTTTTTCTATTGAAGCTTGGATCAATCACAGCCGACCATTTGGGCTATCTGATTTTACAGCTCCTATTATATCTAAAAGGTCAGCTATTGGGGATGGTACTGGATATAGCTTAAGTTTAGTAGATGGGATATTAACATTTCAACTGATTGCTAATGTTAATAATTTAATTACTGTAAGATCCACTGATGTGATTCCTGAGAATAGCTGGCAACATGTGGCTATGGTCTATGATGGAAGTAATTTAGGAACTAATGTAAATTTATATTTGAATGGAGAATTACTTACAACAACTAATGTTGGAGTAATTCCTTTGCCTAATACGATTAGGAACACAGAGCCTGCCTATATTGGTTTTGATGCACTGACAATTGATAATTTTAACGGCAGAATAGATGAGGTCAGAATACATGGAGCGGAACTTACACCCCTCGAGATAAATGCGAATCTACACCGTACAATTGACCCACAAACAATTAACCTTATTGGTTATTATAGAGCAGATGTAGAAGATGGTTTTTCATTACCTAATCTAGTAGGAGAGGCTGGGAATGCTGTATTTACTTCTGTTTCTATTAATCCATTTGCTATTTCAAATGCACCGATTAATAATGCTGTCGAATTTTTAGCGCTCAGCGATCGAGCTGCTTTATGGAATGGTAAAAATATTGGTTTTTCAGCTAATTTAACGCTAGAGGACATTGATTTTGTTAATGATGATGACGATAGATTATTCTTAGCAAATGACAATAGTACTGCTAGTTCGGATGATTTTGTAAGGGATAGGCTTGAAAGCTTAAGCCCACTTGTTTACTCAAGATTATCGAGAAATTGGTTCATCGGTATAGTAGATAGTACAGAAAGTCAAACGGGAGGCGAGTTGCTCCTTTCGTTTGAAGAACAGTCACCAAACCCTTCTAGGACTTATTATTTATTAACTGCTAATGACAATGTTGAGTCTTTTCAATTAGCAGACTATAGAGGTTATGAACTCAATGATAACACAATTACTTTTAATGTATCGGCAGAAAGCCTAGACCCAAGTGCTTTTTATACCCTGGCTAGATCCGAGACCTTCCCTGGAAATGCACTTTTATTTGATGGAAATGATGATTTTGTAACCGTGAATGAAATGGGTAATACTGAAAACTTTACCTATGAACTTTGGGTGAGGCCTGATCAACTAAATACTACGCAAACGATATATGATTTAAATGATGAATCAGGAGCTAGTATTAATTTGAGTTTAACAACAACTAACCAATTTAACTTCACTATTTCTAATGCTGCAGGGTCTACAGGAGTCTTAACCTCTAGTAATCCAGTGAATTTGGGTGAATGGGTACATGTAGCAGTAACAGGTAATGGTACTGTAATTAATCTATATATCAATGGAGTGTTTGATCAAGCAGCCTCCTTTGTAAATGGAGCATTTTTAAGTGGAGCATTTACTTTTGGAGCTAATGTAGCTGGATTATTCAACTTTGAGGGTGCTATTGATGAATTTAGACTTTGGGGAGATTTTAGAACTGAAGGAGAAATTAATGAAGCTTTTAGAAATGTGGCTACTAGAGGAGATGCTTCACTGCCTTTTGGATTAATTGTAAATTATAGATTTGATCAAATAGGTGATAGCAGAACTTTACCAGATATAGCGGGGTCAGGTCAGGTTTTGGCTGGTCGGTTACAAAACTTTAATTTTAATACTAATTCAGGTTGGATAGCATCTCAAGCGTTCTTACCACCTCCTAATACGGTAGTTTCTTTGGCGGATAGTGGCCCAGGGTCTTTGAGAGAAGTAATAAATCAAGCGAACCTTACGCCCACTATTGATACCATAAGGTTTGATTTAGATGGTCAGGGACCATGGGTAATCACTTTAGATACTGAATTAACAGTGACAGACTCACTTGTTATAGCAGCTGATTCTCAACCAAATTGGAATTTCGAAAATGGTATGGTAGTAGAGATTGAAGGAGCTGTCAATAATGTGGAGGTTGGTATAAACGTGTTAGCCGATTATTTTGAACTTTATGGTATGAAAGTAAATGGTTTTCAAGCATTTGGAGTAAATATAGAAAACAACCTTGCCTCTGGATGTATGATAGGTGATGAAGGGAGGGGTAATATATTCATTAATAATACTGCTGCAGGTCTAAGGCTATCTGGAGCAGATAATGGATTTGTAAGAGGTAATTTTATAGGAAGTGATTTTGATGGAGCTGAAGGACCTAATGATGTAGGAATAGTTATTGGGGAAGAATCTCTTAATAACTTAATAGGTGGTTCGGCTACTAATATGAGCAATGTAATTGTTTTTAATAATGTAGGAATTCAAGTAAATGGAAGTACATCATTTGGCAATGAAATTAGGCAAAATCAAATTTCCTGTAATATACTTAGTGGAATTAGACTCAATGATGGGGGAAATGGAGGTATTCCAGCCCCTCTAATTACGGGTATTACATCTACTAGCCTATCAGGTACTGGTATAGACACACAAGAAATAGATGTTTACTTAGCAACAGACTCATGTAATAACGATCAAGGAGTTCAATATATAGCTAGTGGAGTAGTGACTGATGGTGTATGGTTAATAGAAGAACTTTCCTTGAAGCCAGGTGACTTTTACATAGCTACGGCTACTACTATCGCAGAAGGAACGTCGGAATTTTCTAGGTCTATTGATTTAGTTTTTGAACAAGACGTGGCCGCCTTGGAAAGAATTTTCAATGATTTAAATGGAGATGGTTGGGAACCGGCAGTTAATTGGTCTGATCCTGGTGTTAGTGTATCTAATTGGGATGGTATTACTACCCTAGAAGGTAGAGTAGTTGGAATTGATTTATCTGATTTTAACTTAACAGGTGAATTGCCAGCGTTCATCGGAGAAGAATTGATAGAATTGGATTCTCTGAAACTCAATGACAATAATATTTCTAAAATTCCAGATTTGACAAAGTTGACACAGCTAGTCAGTTTGCAAGCTCAGAATAATTTTCTTGATTTTGGTAGTATAGAACCTAACTTATTGATAACTGATTTCCAATTTACCCCTCAAAATGCTTTACTTGATGAGGTGATACAGAGAGAAAATGAAGGAATAGATGTCCAATTGGATAGAACAATTGATGGATCAACGAATGTTTATACCTGGACAAAAGATGGGAACGAAATTCCCACTGAAACAGCTGGTATATTAAATTTAACAAATGTTACCTTCGAAGATGAAGGGGAATACTTAGCCATGGTAGTGAACGATAGAGTACCCGGACTTACCTTAACCACTAATCCAATCACCTTGAGAGTCTCTTCCCTAGAAAGAGATTCCATTTCCTTGCGGGCATTGTACGATCAGATGGGCGGGAGCAACTGGTCAAGAGGACAAAACTGGTTGGTAGACCCTATTTCAGCTTGGGAGGGAGTGACTATCAGTGGAAATCGAGTAACAGAATTGGATTTGAATACCAATGGATTAACAGGGACATTACCGATAGCAGTGCTCGATATTTTAAACCTAGAAGTACTAAACCTTTCAGCTAATGAAATAGATAGTATTCCTTCTTTAGAAAGTTTAGAACTATTGAATAGTGTAAATATAGAGGATAATCATATAGAGTTTGATGACCTAGAAGCCAATGTAAATTTGGGTAATAGACTGACTATTGGTTCACAAACACTAGGTATTGAAAGAATTAATACGGAAGTAAATGCGGGAGAACCTTTTACAGTATCAGTGGATGTAGGTGGGTTAAATAATGAATATCAATGGTCTTTGGATGGAAATGAAATAATGGGAGCCAATTCACCAGTCTATGAAATATCAGCTGTTAACCGCACCAGTCAAGGACTTTATGAATGTAGCATAACTAATACCATCGTTACTGATTTAGAAATTACCTCAAGTGGAGACAATTTAATTGGTATTGCAGATGTATTGGGTACAGCATTTATTGCAGGGAGTGGAGGGGAGTTTTTAACGGAAGGATCAGTTCGTCTTCTAGCTGTTCGTGAAAATGCATATGATACAATAGGAGGGGTATTACCACTTTCTACTGATGGATCATATTCATTTATAAATGTCCCACTGCAGGATTATATATTGTCAGTAGATCCTGAAGACCGACTAGAGTTTTTACCTACTTACCATGTACAAGCCATTCAATGGGATTTTGCAACTAAGTTGGCTCTTAATAGTGATACGACACTTATAGATGTTCAAGTAGAAAGAGTGCCAACTGATATAGAACAAGGAGTGGGTGTCTTAACAGGTGAGATTTTTACTGACTTTCCAGATGATGGAAGAATAGAAGCAAGACGCCGTGTCCGACGTGTAGGTTGTGCATTAAGAAGAAGAAGAAGTCAGGGCCGCCCAGGAGAGGGCCGCCCTGGATTGGATGGTGGGCGTGTCGAAATGGATACAGATGGCTTTGAACTTTACAGTTATCAAACATCTGATGAAAATGGAGAATTTGTATTCAATAACCTTCCAGAAGGTACTTATAGATTATTTATAGAATATCCTGGTATCCCCATCAGGGAAGATTCGTTTACAGAGTTTGAAATAGGATCAAATGAAAATGAGGATAATATTGAGGTAGTAGTCACTGTATTTGAAGATGGAATAGAAATTTTGGAACAAGCCGTGGTTAATGTAGGAGCAGATTTTGGTATGCAAGATTTTGAATTGTATCCGAACCCTGCTAAAGACGAGCTTTTCATTAATTCAAATATTTCAGGAAATTTCTATGTAGAAATCATTGATTTGAAAGGCGTAGTTCTCTTGACTAAGGACTTTCAAGAAAATGCAGTTGCGGAACCTAAAAACCTTGACATTTCAGGGATAGATTCAGGAATATATTTACTAAGAGTGACTTCTACAAGCCAAAACAATAAACGCTCTGAGACCAGAAAATTAATTATTGAAAAATAAACTATTTAACAGGGTTTGTAACAGGATAAAACACAGACTAACCCTCATTATGTATTAGACTTCTTTTAAGAGAATATCATAAAGAGCTTTTAGATGTCACTTAACCTGCATTATTCATGACAAATCATGACCTTGCGTAATAAGTAATTGATTTACTAAGCTTTATGATGAAAGACTTAAGAATTGACATAGCCCAGATTTGAGGAATGTCAATTTTACTCTACTGAATCGATTGCCTTGATGGTCAACCATTTAGTTTCTCTAATAATTATTCCCTTGGCCGATTTCTAAGGATTAAACAAGTAAATGTATATAAGTTTTGTCATATTTTCTATCGTCTCTGATGCAGGCAAACATCCTATGGATCAATTTATTTCTTATTGCATTGATAACCAGCTTAAACAAGTCTTGAAAGAAGGGGTTCGTCGGACGTATACCGATAAATGAAGGGTCTATCACAGAGTTTGAGGTGGGTGAAGATATGGATGGGATCACCTTATCGGCAACTATATTTGAAGATGGTATTGATATTGACCAAGTAGAAGAGACAGGGACTCTCTATGATAATTTACAGGATTTATCAATATAACCTCACCATTATATCCATAGGCTTTTACTTGACTGCTAGTAACAAGTTAGCTCCTTTTTGTTGCATTGCCCAAGTATTGAAATGTGGGTTTAAACTATGAGTAATTAATAAGAAAAAAGGACAAAAGATAATGCTTTTGTCCTTTTTTCTAAGAGGTGAAACTGAAATACTTATCCTATTTTTATCGAATTTCCTTGTTCAGCTAATGCGAAAGGTTGATTGTAATATCGGTGACCAGTAGCTTGATACATTGCGTTTGACAAGGCAGCAACTATAGGTGGCAACGAAGGCTCTCCCAAACCAGTTGGGTCTATTCCGTTATCTACAAAGAAAGTCTCTATTTCTAGAGGAGCTTCTGCGTGACGAATCAATCGGTAAGAATTGAAATTCTCTTGCAAAGGCTTCCCATCTTTAAATTGAATATTGCTATACATAGCATGGCCAATACCATCTATGATACCTCCTTGTATTTGGTTTTCAGCACCTTCTAGGTTTACTACAATACCACAATCTACTGCGCACCAAACTTTTTTAATCCTTAATCGATCACCCGTTTTTTCCATATCTAACACTTGAGCAACATAGGAATTATGGCAAAAATAAGCAGATACCCCTCTATGTATCCCTGGTGTTTTAGTTCCCCAGTTAGACTTCTCTTTTACAAGCTTCAATACACCAGCATATCTTTCAGCATCATAATTGTTGTCTTTACCAACAGGATTTTTAATTGCTCTGTCAAATAACTCTAGCCTAAAATCGATTGGGTCTTTTTCCATTGCCTCTGCCAGTTCGTCTAAGAATGATTGCTCAGCTCCAGCTATGAAATTAGAACGAGGAGCACGCCATGCCCCAGTAGAGATATTTGTACCAACATCCACACTTTCTATCATGAAATGATCAATGGTGCCAGCTGGGTATCTGTTAGGGAATAAAGGACTGCCTGGTAAACCAGCACCTTTTACTTTCATTCCCAGCAACTCATTATTTTCACCTAATGCGGCCTTATAAGTGACTTTATAAGCAGGTCGGTAGGTCCCCTGAGTCATGTCATCTTCGCGGCTATAAATAAGTTTAATAGGCTGGTTCAATTGTTGGGAGATTTTTGCCGCTTCTAGACCAAAATGGCCATATAACCTTCTTCCAAAGCCACCACCCATACGAGTCATTTTGACAATCACTTGATCTTCAGAAAGACCAAGTAAATCAGCTGCAGAACTTCTCAAAAATTCAGGAGTTTGTATAGGGCCTACTAATATGGCTTTATCGGCAGTAACATCCGCAAAGAAATTCATAGGCTCCATTGGGTTATGACCTAGAAACGGGGCACTATATGTTTTTTCTATAATTCTACTGGCATTTTTAAAAACTTTATCAGGATCACCATCTTTTCGCATGATATTGGCTTTACCTGCCAAGGCATTGGTCAGCTTTTCATCATGTTCCGTACTGCTTTCCAGGGGAGTCATATTTTCCCAAGTTGCAGTGAGTGCTTTCTTTGCCTTCATAACTTGCCAAGTCGTTTCACCTACTATGGCTATTAGGTCTGGAAAAGCATTTACATCAGACCATTGTACCTTTTCTGGCGCTGTGTTAATTTGGATAACGTCTCTAATTCCAGCCATGGATTTGATAGAACTGTGATCAAATGATCTCAGTTTCATTCCGAAAGCCGGAGGATGTACAATCATAGCAATCAGCATATTCTCTGCCTGATAATCCAATCCAAACAAGGGCTCACCATGGACTATTTTAGAACCATCTACGTTTTTAACCCTTGTACCAATTAGTTTAAAGTCTTTACGGTCTTTTAAGGCAACCTCTTCAGGAATCTCTAATTGAGCAGCAGCAGCAGCTATTTCTCCATAGCTTAAAGACTGATCTCTGTAAATGATACGCCCTTTATCTGTGGAGAGCTGGCTAACCTCTACTTTCCATTGCTTAGCGGCAGCTTCTAATAGCATTTTTCTGGCAGTAGCCCCGGCCATTCTTAAACTTTTCCATCCTTGGCGAATGGACTGACTTCCTCCTGCGAGTTGTCTTTTATATTTAACCGTGTTTAAATCTGCTTGTTGTACGGTTACGTCTTTCCAATCAACGTCTAATTCCTCGGCCACAATTAATGGCATAGAGGTTTTTACATTTTGTCCTATTTCAGGGTTTGGGGAAAAAATAGTAATGTCTCCATTGTCCCCTATTTTAATAAAAGCATTGATATCAAACCATTCTTTAGGAGGCTCTTTTACGTCCTGTTGTTCTTTCGGGTCACAAGAGGCAAGCCAACTAAACCCCAATAACATACCACCTCCAGAAGCTGCAGAAACTTTAAGAAAAGACCTTCTGTTAATTCGTGTTTTTATAACTGTCATAAATGTAGACTTTTAAAAGTGATCAGGATAATTTTTGGGAAGCAGTTTTAATAGCCGCATGAATACGGATATAAGTACCACAACGACAGATATTTCCATTCATAGCACTAGAAATCTCCTCGTCAGTGGGGGAAGGGTTTCTATTTAATAAAGCAGCAGCACTCATCATTTGCCCAGCTTGACAATAGCCACATTGGGGAACATCATGTGCTAACCATGCTTCCTGAATCGGATGATCCTTTTCTTTAGAAAGTCCTTCTATAGTAGTTAATTTCATATCACCTACTGCTGAAATAGGTAAAGAGCATGAGCGAATAGCGTTACCATTGGCATGAATGGTGCAAGCGCCACATTGTGCGATCCCACAGCCAAATTTAGTGCCTATCATCTGCAAGTGATCACGTAGTACCCAGAGAATAGGAGTGTCAGGATCTACCTCTACCTTTTGATCCTCTCCATTTACATTGATTGTATATGCCGCCATTTTTTGATCTGATTTTTATTTACTTACAAGATAAAATAAAATTAAATCAGCTATACTCTTTAAAAGATAGGAATATTACTTTTTTACATTTACTTTTTTTTAATCGGTCAATAAAACCCTATAAACAGTAAGGCCATACAGCTATTTGGGTAGACTTCGTTGCAACTTGTTAAGAATGTACAAATTAGACTAAGATAACCTCTGTTGGGTTCTTAATAACTGCATTTGGATATATGCAAAGTCTAAATAGTATTAATATTGAAATTAAGAAAACCATTGACTAATTAATTTCTTTTTTCTATAACAACTATCCAGTCAATTTCAGGCCAATTTACGTCTATATTCCTCGTTAAAGCTTAGGGACTTCAGCCGATAAGTGACTGCTCCCTCATGTCAAGTATAAGGTACTACTCCTGCCTTTTGGTAAGATGGATGAAGATGATTCTCGGAGAATTAAAGATCTAAAAACCAACATAAAAACCCAATGAAACTAAGTACATTGACTTCATGATTCCAATTTAAAGATAATCCTATCTGATCCGCTTACAGAAGCATTATTAACTCGTTTAATCCCTAAGGGATATTAATTCCCCGACTCTTGAGTCGATCATTAAATTATTGCCCATAGATACCCCGTACCCTTGGGTCGGGGTTGGTTCATTTCACGTCAATCCGAGACCATGCGCAATAAATAATTGATTTATGGATGAATTCTTTGAGAATCTCATGACCCAAACTTGAGGAAAAGTAATTTTGAAAACTAAAATCAACTGTACTGATTGCCTGACAGCTATAACTAGACATAATTAAGTCCCGAACTTTTCGAGTTAAATTCTATGAGGATTCCACCCTCTCTGTTTTAAAAGGGCGAGAGGGGTAAGTATCAATTATATAATCTTTAGTAAATCTAAATATAAGATTATCCAGAGTTACCCAAGAATAAATATTACTGGTATCCAAGTAAATAATTTAATGCGTTTTACTATCCAAAATTTCTACTTTAAGATCTTCATATAGGAGGGTTGGCCTGTCAAAAACCCCGGCAGAGCCGCGATGGTACCATGTTGTTTTTGACCGCCAAGCGGCCTTGTAGATTTTTTTGACGGTCCGCCCGGTTCCGTTTTTTCAGGGGGCCGCCCCCGCGGCATGGAAAAAATGAATCGGACTGCCGACGCAGAAAGCCCCTAATTTTAGGAATGCCCAATTCTAGAGGGCCGCCGTGGAACGGTGTTTTTCAGGATCAGAAAAAACCCTATTTAGGGTCTCCCTGAATTAAGAAAAATGACAAAAACCCATGTTTAAAGTGTTTTGAAGTACACTTATCCTTTTATATATAAATTCAATACCTCGGTTTTTAAGGATTCTAGCAAAAAGTGAGGTATTGATGTTTTTTAAATTTAAAATCAGTGCAATACTTATTGTGAAAATAAGCTCAAATTGATCTTTGACCCCTCATTTTGTTTTATTCGTCATGAAATAGTTATGTTTTTTATATCAAAGTTAAATTCAAGTAGACTCTATTTATTTGATCTATAAGTGTCTTTTTGTTCATTTTCAGATTTAATTGGATACCAATAAACAAATATTTTGAAACTTACCCTTAGATAACAATTTATTTAAAAGTATTTTACTAATTTAGTCAGGAAAAACTGTTGATTTTTAAATCTAACGTCAATAAACTAAATGAGAAATGTCCCATATAATCTTCGCAACTTAGCTCTGCTAAAAAGAATCTTTCCTTATAAAATAAAGTATCCAGACTCAATGAAATAGTGTTTCATGCATGTACTTTCAAAAAAAACTAAAATGTTTACCTTTTCGCTTTTTTGCAATTAGAGTATATAGTAGGTAGTTTTTTGATCCTTTAAATTTTGAAAATGAGAAATAACCTTTTAATACCCATTATGCAATCATTTAAGTTACTTTTAGTAACCATATTTTGCTCCATTGGCACAGTAATAAACGCCCAACAGGCTACCTATAACGTTACGCCCGGCAATGGCAACGGCCTGCGTTTCTGGTCCCATGACGCCTATAAGATCCATATGGGAAATACAGCGGAGTACAAATTTGGCCCTGTTACCGATTTTTCGATAAAGTTCAATATGTACAATAGCGTAGGCCGTGGGTGGACCTGGGGGGGAGATGGACAGACACCTGTAGCAGCATTGAGCAATACGGGTATATTCCAAGTGGCCCTGGGCATAGGGCTTGGTGCCCCCAGACCACTTGATATGAGTGAAAACGGCCTGTGGTTAAGCAGGTCAATGAGCCCCACAGGTGGTTATGAAGCAGCCAACAATACAGGTTTCCATTTAGTAGAAAAAGGCTGGAGTGGATCCCATGCCATCCTTTTTAATTCCTATGCCTCTAAAAATCAAGTAAATGGAAGTATTGCTTCATTAGGCAATACTAAATATAAAAATAACAGGGGCAGTTATAGTAATGGGGCCGGTGCCATTATGTTTTTTGCCAACAGTGGACTGATGGCCTTCTATGTTTCAGATGAATCTACGGGCAAGGGGACCAATGTGGACTGGGGCCTTGCCAAAATGTACATTGAGAGGAATGGCAATGTGGGGATCGGTACGGCCAACCCTAGCCATAAACTGGAAGTAAAAGGTACCATCAAAGGCGTGGAAATGTCCCTTCAGGGAATTGATGCTTGGCCTGACTATGTATTTGCCCCATCCTATGAACTGATGCAGCTTGACCAGGTAA
>CALGOB010000209.1 GCA_937958005.1 uncultured Cyclobacteriaceae bacterium | reverse complement strand
CCTTTTTTTCATGATTTCAACAGCACCTATTTGATTGAATTGATTTAAACGGGGCGATCCATCAACATTCTCTATTTTTAATGTTGTCATCCTATCTGTTACTCATTCTAAAAGGCAACAAGGTCTCTTGCAGAAGACCTTATTACGAATCAGACATTTTGGAAATCAATAGATCATATTTACTAAGTGCCTAAATCGATAACCTATTTAACTAGAACATGCTTAGCTATTCGTATTTATCGTTTGGATGAATTTCGTCTTAGCAAGGTCTTCTGCAAGAGACCTTGCGTTTTTTAGTTTCAACAATCAAGGTTGCTTAAAGCTTCGCCATTATGGTAAGTGGGCAATTAGGATTTAAGCAACTAGATGGCTATCAGTTACGGTTTACATCAAATTTCTAAAGGACAATGAGGGTTAAATCTCAATTAATAAATTGAGTTATTAAGAATAATAAATCGTGTCAAATTACTCTAATCTTTTTAAAAAAACTCTGGAATCAAATATTATATTTAATTCCAGAGTTTCTTGATTCAATATTTCTATTACTTACTTAAAGCTAATTCTACTAAATTCATTTCCTATCTGGAGTAAGTATAAACCTTTCGATTGATTACTAATATCCACTTCTGTTCCTTCACCCGTAGCAATTACTGCTCCTGTAGCAAGAGATCTTACCGTCCATATAGTAGAAGAAGATATGGTAAACAAACCATCAATACTTGGGTTTGGATAAATTAGAAGAGCACCGCTTCCGTTATTTACTGTCAAATCTTCCTCTACTTCTTTTTCAGCTATTTCTGATCGACCAGAAGTTGACCTTTTCAATTCAAAATAATCGAGATTCCAACCAGCGCCGTTTACAGTCTGCAGCCTAATAGTTTGAGAGCCTTTACTAAGGTTAACATTTTTTGTGATTGTCTTCCATTTAGTTGCCCCACCTGTTTTAGGTATAGTTTTATCTCCTTTGTTAGAGTTACCCACTTTCAGCCTTACACTACCTCTACCTGTATTCTGAGCACTTGCCACTCTGTATTTCACACTGTATTTTCCTGATGAAGGAACATTGACACGGAAATCAATGTAGTCATTCTTTTTATTTAAACTTACATAATTACTTTTCTTAGAAACTCCTTTTGATTTGCAGTATGATTCAGCTTGAATTTTAGAGGAGATTGATTTGCCTGTTCCTGAACATTCTGATGGAGGAGTTGATCCTGATCCACCACCACTCTTGTTAATTCTACTCGTAGAAACTTCAAAATTATCAAAGTATGCATAAACGTCCTTAGAAGGCTCATCTTTCTCATTACCGCCGTAGAAAGTAGAGAAGAACATTTTATTTATTTTAACATTATTATTTTTCCTGAAATACTTGAAGTTTTTAACCTCACCTACTAATCTTCCATCTAACCATGCTTGCATTATTCCATCAGATTTGTTGGCAGTATTCAATTTATATCTGATTTCAATATTATACCATTTATCTGTTTGAATGGTATATTTAGCTTTATTCCAAGTAAAATGCTTCTCATTAGTAACAGGTCCTTTGATATAAAACTCCAGTTCATCAACATCCCTGAATTGTAATTTACCATCCCAAGCAGTATTGTCATCATCCTTATCATCCACACTGAGTCCACCTCCTAAACCAGGAAGCTTTCCTGTTTTATTACTCAATTCGAATCCTTTTTGAAACCGTACATCATAGCTCATATAAAGTTCATCATAACCTCCTTTTAGATCCGTTTCCCACTGAGCTCCACTTTCTTTACTATCATGTTTTTTCTTGGGGAATCTCACTCTTAAGCTTTGACCTGATTCTCCTGAAGGGGAATTAACAACTTCAACCCTATCTTCACCTTTATTTTTTTTAACAAACCCGTTACCAGATTTTGTATTCCAATCTTTAAGAAGATCATCTCTTTTGTAAGTCCCTAGTTTAAAACCATCTGCATTTCTTTTAAATACTTGTTGTCCGTAGGACGTGGAGCAACTCATTATCAGCAGTATTACCAATAATCTTAATTGTATATTTTTTATCATAATGTTAAGGTTTAGTGATAGCTATGGAAAATTCCATACCATGAATTATTTTTCTTAGGCTGAATTTAGATTAAACAATCAAGTTATTTGTCCGAAAAGTGTACTCAAAAAGTACACAAAGCATGATCTAGGGCTTAAATTGATCTATTTTTAAAAAATACTGGGTTTTTCTAATAATTATTAAAAACAAATGAAATAAATACTAAGATTTTTGATTTTTCACAATAAAGCTTCAAAATTCAAATTTTACATTTTACATTTTAACCAAATTTCAATACTAGGGCAAAGCAACAAAAAGGAGCTAATTTGTTTCTATTAGTCATGTCAAAGCCTATGAACATAATGGTGAGGTTATCCCTGCCCGTATTTTGGATGAGATGTAAAACCCTGATGATAGTTCACCAGGGCTTAGAAACATTAATTGATGATCCATTGAATCTGCCATTCATCAAGAAACCATCAAAACTGCAGCTTCTATTAGAAAACAAAGGCAACGATTAATTATATCACTCACTGAAATAACTACAACCTAAAATGGAAGTTAGGTGGAATTATCTATTAAAAATCTTTAGGAGATTATAAAGTTCAAAATTGCAACCAATTATGTTAAAGTAGCATAGCCATTGAGGTTTAACAAACTTGTGCCAAGTGGTTGTAATGAAGAGCCCTATATTCGCAGGGATTCCGCTTTTAAAAAACAATCATCAAATTTTAGACAGAAAAAACAGATAAAATAGGTACTTTCATCAGTAACCCATCTGATTTTTAACGATTTTATGAAAATCACTCCCCAATTCTGATATCTTTTTATCCATTTTGGTTTCGAAAAGTTTAAAAGCGGAATCCCTGCCTATATTCGGAATAAGTGGACTAAGACATCATTCGGGTTTGGGTAAGTATCTAGCTGCCATTTATGCTTTTCCTTAAAAATTTAACCCGAATGATGCATTAGACTTTTAAGAGAAAATCATAAATAGCTGTTAGATAGCTGCTTAAACTCTGATTTGCAACGCAGACATAGTCTCCATTATGGTGAGTAGGAAATTAGGGTTTAAGTGACTAAATGACTGTTAGTTATGGTTTGCATCAAATTTCTATTGCATCATTCGGGTTTAATGCATAATCTGGGTTTAGTAAAGAACCTAAAGCACACTATTTAATGCTACTTGCAACAATAAAATCCAGTTAAAAAAAACACTTACTGAGTCCAAAATCAACAACCTCTCATCAAGTCACTCTATAAAAACTAGTATGACAAAAGAGTATGTTATCGTCCCATCCAACCTCCATCAACAGTGATTATGGAGCCATTCATGTAATCGGAAGCTTTACTCGCCAAGAATACAGCAGGTCCCTTTATATCATCAGGGTTTCCCCACCTGTCTTGTGGAATTCGGCTTAAAATTGACGCACTTCTTTCCTTATCTTCCTGCAATGCTTTTGTATTATCTGTGGCGATGTATCCGGGCGCAATTGCATTTACATTTACTCCCTTAGCTGCCCATTCGTTAGAAAGAGCCATGGTCAATTGTCCAATAGCTCCTTTACTGGCTGCATAACCAGGTACTGTAATACCTCCTTGAAATGTCAGAAGGGAAGCTATAAAAATAATTTTCCCTTCTTTATTCTCAATCATTTGTCTACCAAATTCCCTTGATAAAATAAACTGAGCATTCAAGTTTACTTCAATGACTTCATCCCAAAAATCATCAGGGTGGTCTACTGCAGGCTTCCTTAATATTGTTCCTGCATTATTAACCAATATATCAACAGGTAAGTCTTTTTTCACTACCTCGATGAATTGATAAAGAGCCGAACGATTTGAAAAATCACATTGAAAAGCATAAAAAGCCCTTCCTTTAGATTCTACAGACTTTTGCACGTCACTACCAGCAAGTTCCAAAGTAGCTGAAACTCCTATAATATCTGCACCTGCATCTGCAAGGCCTTCCGCAATTGCTTTTCCAATACCTCTCTTGCAACCCGTTACCAGTGCTGTTTTTCCTTTAAGATTGAACAATTCCATTGATACTTCTATTTAAATGATTGCATATCAGCAGCGTCCATGTCTGTAAACGCTTGATTTTCTCCAGCCATAGACCATATAAAAGAGTAAGAAGATGTCCCAGCTCCTGAATGTATAGACCATTCTGGAGAAATTACGGCTTGCTGATTTCTCATTACTATGTGACGAGTTTCATTAGGTTCGCCCATTAAATGGAGAATCATTTGATCCTGAGCAAGATCAAAATAAAAATAAACCTCCATTCGGCGAATATGTGTATGTGGTGGAAATGTATTCCATACGTTCCCTGTTTTCAATTCTGTAAATCCCATTACCAATTGACAACTTTTAATACCATCCTCATGGATGTATTGGTAAATAACTCTTTCGTTACTGTTAGCAATAGATCCTAATTCTACCTTATTTGCATTTTCAAGTGTTGCTTTCACAATTGGGTAGGACTGATGAGCAGGACATGAATTTATATAAAATTCAGCAGGTGAACTTTTGGAAGAACTACTGAATGAAATACTCTTAGCTCCTTTGCCAATATACAAGCATTCTTTATTTCCTAACTGATAAGATATTCCATCTACAACTACCGTACCTGATCCACCTACATTAATTATCCCCATTTCTCGGCGTTCAAGTAAATAAGATGCTTTCGTATATTCCTCATAGGAAGGAACTTCTAGGCTTTTCGTTACTGGTTTCACGCCTAATACCATCATCCGATCATGTAAAGTATAGGTCATCTGAATCTCATCTTCTTTCATTAAAGAAGGAATAAGAAACCTTTCTCTCAACTCATCAGTATTAAACCTTCTGACGTCTTCAGGATGCGAGCTGTACCTTAATATTTTTGTCATTTTATCTCAATTTTAATCTCTTGATTCATCTGTGCAATAGTAGAACTTAGTTGTTCATTAAAAAAATCTCTTTTCTCAAAATACTTATTTTCACCTGCCCATCCAGCATACATAATAAACTTATAAGTTCCCCCAATATTCTTCAGATATGCAACATAGGTATTAATCACACCATCTCCTTGATCTGGTGCTTGAGAGAAACTATGATAATTGGTATTAGGAACTAATAAAGCCATACCCAAATGATCTTTGTTTTCACTTTGCTCACCGTGCGTAAATAATATATGCCAATCATTTTTAGTATATTCCTTCTTGTAGGCATTTTTCAAATCCACAATACCAGTAACTAAAGTATCAGTTTCTGTCCCTCCTACTAGTTCAATTTCACTCTGATACCATCTTTTTGAACCCCATATTGAAATAGTTTCAATTAAATCATAGGATTTACCAGCTACTTCCCAACCTTCATAAGTAAGTCTTAAAGTAGATTTCACAGGTCCATTTGACAAAACCTCAAATACGGCATTATTTGTGACACCTAGTCTATACAATGAATCATTTTTAAGCATAGCCAAAGCTCCAGCCCCTAGTGAAGTCCCTACCTTTAAAATGTCCATTCCCCAATCTTGAAGTTCATGGTAATTCCCTTTAAGCCCTATCTGATGTGCATTAATAATAGGCCCTGTTTTACCAAAAATATCTTTACCGTTCCTACTATCGAAATAACTTCTAAAAGCAACTAATTCACTCTCCCAACCTGGTCCTTCGTATTGATAAAGATAAGGTTTACTTTGAGCTACATGATCAGTAGGTCTTGTTGCTCTTTTAACAGATACAAAATTATTATCTCTTAACTTGCTTTCGCCTAGGTAGACTTGTGTTTTGGATTGAAATTCTGGATATGAGACCGAATCTATCCAAGAAATATCAATGGATGTTTTTTCTTGACTTATAAGATTTGTTTGAAAAATCATATAATCCCATTGTCCATCTAAGTCTTCATCTTCAAATTGTGTCGGGATGACCTTGCCTGTATTGTCTTTTAACAATGGAAATTTTTGCGGATTTTTTTCAAGTTGCTCTCTCTCTACTCTAACTAAATAATTCATAAGGTCTACCTTAGAAGCGGTAGAAATTTCTATCACCTTCCCTTTCTCTCCACAAGTACTAAAGAAGAAAACTATTATTAATACATATAAGCTATTTGTTACCCGAATAGAAAGTAATTGCATGACTCAAACTTAGTTTTAAAAAACAAATTTATTCGGTTGAAGTATCATGTGAATTCACAATATGGTATCCATTCATACAATATTGTGAATTTCAACTTACATAAGATTTAGGATTTCATCCCATATATTTATCCCCTAAGGAAAATTGCCTTTAGCTCACTTCAGACACCACTTAGTACAATTATGTACCCATTTTAGTATTTTCAAATCAATCTTTAATGCTAATATTGAATATAAATTTATTTACTATTACAACATTATGAAAAAGAAATTTAATAAAAGCATTATTCACTATTTGTACCTATCTGGTTTTATATTGTCGCTTGCATTTATCGTCTCTTGTGGAGATGACGAAGGAAGTCCAGCTTCATTAATTCCGGCAATTACTAGCATAAGCCCTGAGAGTGGTGAGCCTGGTGATTTGGTAACTATTACTGGTACTAACTTAGGCGATGCGATATCTTTAACATTCGGTACAACTGTTGCTGTAATTAGCACTAATACAGCTACTGAAATTCAAACAACTGTACCTGAAGGTGCAACAACAGGAAGAATAACAGTAACTACTAATGGTGGTGCTGCAATAAGCGAAAGTGATTTTACAGTTATCATTATTGGAGCAGTAACAGTTTCTGAAGTAAGTAGAAGGTCTGCAACTATAGGTGAAACAATAACCATTACTGGTACAGATATGGCCACTGTGTCTTCTGTTTCAATTGGTGGAGTAGAGGCTACTGTGTCAAGTACAACAGATACAACTGTGGAAGTAGTAGTAGGTGAAGATACTCCGATTGGTCGTCAGACATTTACCATTACAAACAACGGAGGAACTACTTCAACTTCTGAAGAGCAATTAGAGTTCTTTGTTATAAGATTAATAGATACAAGGTTTATTGAAAGATTTGAAGATACTGATTTAGCAGATGAAACTGAGCAATTTGTTGATTTTGTAGGATCAATTGACCCTGAGGAGCAAATGATTGGCGGTAAAAGTAATGATCCAGTAGTAATTGACGGATCTACAGATTTACCACCAGCAATCGATGGTGTATTTTGGCATATGGAAGGTTATAGTAGTACAGATATATCAGGATCATTCGCTGCCATTTTACAGCTAGCAAGTCAGGAAGAAGGTACATTTGCTGATTTCTTTGGAGAAGCTGTTGCTGAAGACATTTACTTCAATATTCTAGTTAATTTTGGAGAGTTACCTGAAGGTTATGCTGAATCTACTGAAGAAGGAGATTTTGTTTTTGGGTTAAGAATGAGATTTGACGGTGATGATTATGAATTACGTTCAAATTTAAATTCATTAACAGAGGCTGGTTTCACCCCAAATAATGATGGCTGGTACGACTTATCTATTCCTGCTTCTCAGTTCGATGATGATGCGGCGATTGGTACTTTTGATTTTAGAAATATGTTAAGACATGCAGTAGTTGTTAGAAGGAATTATGGTAGTGGACTTGGTGACGAATTTCCTTTAGATGGAATGGGTACTGATGATTCTGCTGAATTTTGGTCTTTAAGCTTTGACAATGTGAGTATTTCGATAGGAGGCCCACATTCATTCTTAAGATAATAAGTTAGCAATAATCTTTTAGAGAGGCTGTCCAAAATACTTTTTGGACAGCCTTTTCTTTTAATAAGGATTGTAATGAAATGAACCAACCCAGACCCAGTGCCTCTGCTAAAAAAGCTTCAGTGCTTGTGGAAGTATAGGGGGGACTCCTGACCAGGAGAATTACTATCTCTTCAGGATTAAATTAATCCTGAATTACGGGCTATAAAATCTATTCTGGTTATAAATATCTGTGATTTTGAGCTTTATAAGTTCATAATGATTCTAATGCATAATATTAGATTTATATGGACACAAATCCATTAGCAAATTTAATCCCTAAGGGATATTAATTCCCCTGGCCGGGCACCCCGACTCTTGAGTCGATCATTAAATTATTGCCCATAGATAACCCTTACCATTGGGTCGGGGTTGGTTCATTGTTAGCCCTGTGTTAAAAATACTCACCTTAGTGAGGATATGTTCACGTTTTATGCCCCAGTGGGGAGTCGCCTTGTCAAAATCAAATTTACTAAAATATCTTATACACCCTCATAAACATAAATGGGTATAATTCGAATTTAAACAACTATCCAGCTGCTACTGATGATTTTCTCTTAAAGTCCTAATAGATAATGAATAATGTAAGTTAAAACCTCTAGCCAGCTAAGTATTTACTTTAATCAACATTTCGCTGAAATTACCGTTAAAAATCTGCTTTGAATCCGAGTTCAATTAATAATTCCTTCCATTTTTCAGTTCTTAAAATCACATATTTAGCTCATTTATAAGCTTTTATCTGGTGACCTTGTCCTCATACCAGATAGGCTTCTACAACAACGTCTGCCCAAGTTCTACTGCGGTAGTATGGCTGACCAAGCAAATTTTTTAAAATTGTTCCGGGTTGTGTAGACGGAAACCTTTTATGTGTACTTTTTAAAAGAGGGCTCAGGTTTTTAGTAATTTTATAACTTTGCCTGAAAACTAATACTCATTTAGGATCTACCAGAATTTAACTTTGACATAAAAAATATAACTATTTCATGATGAATAAAACAATATGAGCTTTCAAAGACCAATTTGAGCTTATTTTCACGGTAAGTATTGCATTGATTTTAAATTTATAAAACACTAATACCTCACTTTTTGGTAGAATCCTTAAAAATCGAGGTATTGAATTTATATATAAAAGGACAAATTTACTTCAAAACACTTTAAACAAAGGTTTTGTCATTTTTTAAATTCAGGGAGATCCTATTCAGGTATAAAAGAGCGTATTAGGATTTGTAGGTAATTTTTCATTGAAGAAGGTGGAGTCGCCTTGGCAAAAAATGAACCTCTAGCGGCGCTAGAGGAAGGATTTTAACGCCCTGCAATGAAAAATTAACACGAAGATAAACGGTTTTTTATATCTAAGTGGGTATAAGTCTTCAAATTAAACGAGTTCCTATAGCAACAACTATCGCTTTTTTATATGTTCTTATGCAAACATGGACAAACAATAGTCTAAGTAACGAACTATCAAAAAGAGCAGTTTCTACAGAATGGAAAAACTTGAAGTAATCAAGTCACTTGTCAATGACTCTACGAGCCATCTCAAATAATGAAATTGTCCAAACAAATCTATCAAAAATTTTTTAATTGTCACTACAATGAATAAACCCTAACTCAAGGGTATAGAATATTTATAGATTATCATTTAGTGTTCAGTTCATACCTCCATAGAGAAAGCTATAGCGCTCTTGAAAAAGTCAAAGGATTCCTGACTAGGAAATTAATATTTCTTAGGAATTAAAGTTTAGTAAACAACTACCCTAATGTCATCGTAAATATTATTCTTTAATTAACCTAATAATATGAACAACATCATTGTTAAGTGTTAATGTTAAATAGAAAATACCAGAAGAAGATAGATCTGGCATAAAAGCTACTATTTGTTTTCCACTTACAGACAATTTCATCTGGTCAGTAAGATCTTTACCTGTAATATCAAACAGCACAGCTTTTTTAATTTCATTGGCAGATAAATCAATTCTTACACTCTGAGCAAAAGGTATAGGATATACATTCAATTTATCCACAACTCTCTCAGGAATAGATGTAACAACATTCTCAGATTCTATGATAACCTTTATGGATGTTGAATTTTGACTTCCAAGGCTATCTATAACAACTGCCCTAAACACATATTCTCCGTCTATTAGATTGAAAAGCTCTGGATCACTATCACTCCTTAACCCCCATTCGAAGGGTGCTGAGATTTCATCTCTTAATTTCTCTTCATTAATAAACATCTGAACTCTTTCCACTTGGTCATCCAGATCTTCTGCAAGCACTCGTAAAATTAAACTACTCCCAAATTCAAAAACATCATTGTCCGCAGGGGAATCAAAAGAAACAGTGGGATATACATTGGCATAAATCGTTCTTTCTTCCCTGAACTTAAGACCATCATTGTCAATGACTTCAATAGCTAAAACACGTTCTCCGCTAGCTAAATTATAAAGTTGCGGATCTTCTAAATCACTCTCACCCCAGACAAATGGTGGTTGCTCTATTGTTCGTAATGCCACATCATCAATGAATAAAGTAGCAGATTCTATTGAACCATCCTCATCAGAAGCATCCGCTTCAACCATGAAACCACTTCCTACTTCAATAATCTCACCAGCATCTGGAGTTATAAATTCTGATGCTGGTAAACTCCCTATCGAAATGTTAATTGAATCTAATGCGATGTTTCCATTCTCGTCAATCGCTTCTGTTTTCAATTCATAAGCACCTACTGGAATATTTTCAAGTAGTTCGTCAGTCCTAGTATCACTTCCCCATACATAAGGAAACTCTGTAAGTTCACCAACAACCTCATCATTTAAAAAAAGCGTAACTTTAGTAATACTACCATCTGGATCATTTGCAAGAACAGTTACTTCCAAATCCGTTCCTTTAGAAAACTTATCACCATTCCCTGGGGCTTCAAATGATACAGTAGGTTGAACAGCTGCTTTTTTCAATCTTAATTCTAACTGTGATTCAAACAAAGAAGCTGGTTCTACATTTTCACCATTCAATTCATCTAAACCTGCATTGCGGAATTCAATATCCGTATCCGCCTGAAAACCTATAAAAAGAGGATTAGCATAAGTATTTCCATTTCTACCATCCGGCCAAAAATCATAAACTCTGTTAACCGAACTACTGTGTTTAAAATTCCAAAAGGTAAGGTGTTGCCCATGATGTGGGTAGCCTTCAAGTGGTCCCCCATTCTGATCAAAATCACCTCCAGCAACATTGTCCAAGAGGGTAGCATAAGGCTGACCACTATGACTATCAACTGATTGATCGCGCTGCATAATGTATCTTAGGTAAACTGTATTGACACTTTGAAATCCAGTACCAGGTCCATGATGCTGTCCACTTTCATCTCTAGAATCTTTAACAAGTAGTCCAAAACTCCTTCTTGTACTGATGGATGCATGACCTTTTTCGCCGTAAATCCTGCTGTTTTCAACAGTCACCCCAATAGATTGGCGGACATCTAATGCCTGATTCCAGCTACGAAATGCACAGTTACGTACCCACGCATTTCTTACATTGTCAAACCTAAGTGCATTCCAACCATAATTGTGTATATCATTTTTATGATGAACAAAAGACTCTCCAAAGTTCTCCCAATTGCTAGAAAAAAGTATATCTTCTACTCCTACTTCTTGAATAGTCTCCAACATCCTTATCGAAAACGGTTCTTTCAGTTCTGGCATATCTGCTTGAACAGGGTTATGAAACGTAATTCTATTACCACTAATCGCAGATATAATATGAGGCTCATACATGGACATCCCCCCTCCTGACCCGAACAGACGTGCCCAATCAGGAGATAGCTCTCTTTCACCAAAATGTGCCCTAGCAAATTCTTCGCTCTTATGAAACAAAAAGATTACTTGTCCAACTTCTAATTTGGAAGGGTCTACAACTTTTACAGAAAAATCACCTCGTTTAGCTGGCTCACTAATAGTTGCTAAACCAGTGTTTGACACGTTTTCAGGTTGAAACCTAAATTGCCAGTGACCGTTTTGCGCACGCATCTGATCCATAAATAACTCGGTTCCTCCTTCCCCACTTCCACTACCTTTCAAGACAATACTATCTCTAGAAATAGAAATCCACTCAGACAATCTATTATTTTCACTTACGACAAACCTACCTGGAGGAAAAAATACTACCGCAGGCCCATTGTGAGTCTCTGCAGCATTAATAGTAGCTTGTATCGCATCATCATCGTGTAGATCATCATTCGCGACAGCGCCAAAGTCAGTCACATCAAACTGAGTCCAAGTGGAAACATCAGGCAATTCTTTTTCAGAAAAATGATAGCCCGCAAATGAATAATCTGGTAATATTGATTGTTGGCCTTTTTCCTGATCTTCCAAAAATTTAGTCCAAGAGGGTGCTACTTGTGCCTTTGCATTACTGCAAACAAAAAGGATCAACATCAATAATATAATATTCCTCATCGTCATCATTTTATTAAATAATATACTATCAACTTTATTAATTTAAATTATTTCTTGTATTCAGAATTAAGCCTAAATAGCGTTTGTCTAAATTTAACTTCCAAGCTATTTTTTATTTACATTTATTCAAAACGATCATAGAGAGAGTGTCATCAATAGATTGACCGTATTGATAGGCTATAATTAACTTACATTTTAACTTCCAAATAAGTTCCTTTAAAATCCTGATTCAATACACTCATCTTCAAAAATTCAGCATAATTATCCGCTTTTACTTCAATAGATGCTTTTCCATTGGCCATTCTAATAGACTCACTTCCAATAGGCGTTCCCTGATTTCTAATTACAGTCCCTCCACTTAAGCATTGAAAATACACCCTTTCTTCATAATCCAAACATCTACGTCCATTTTCATCTCTTGCTATAGCTGAGACCAAATAATTTCCATTTTTCATCTCCTTACATGTAAGTGCAATTTCGGCAGGTGCTCCTGCCCTCTCATAACTGTACTTGATATTCAATAAATCTTTAACTTCATTTCCTTCTTTATCTAATCCAATAGCCAGCAGTTCATTATTGCCTTCTAAAAATGCTACATCCCAGTTTAGGCCGCAGGCAGGAAAATTGTTCTCATCCCTAACTTTGGTTCCAAGACTCACCCCGTTTACAGAAAGTTCTACTTTTTCTAAATTACTGTAAATGTTAACATTTCTAAGTTTTCCCTTAGGTCCAGAGCGCTCAGTCCAAGAATGAGATTCTATATATATAAATGGCTCATCTGACCAATAGCTCTTAAACACATAGTATGAATCTTTAGGGTTTCCTGCCCTATCTGCAAGTCCTTTTTGATTGATATACGGAATGTCATTTTCGGGACGTAAAGGAGTTCCAAAATCTTTAAACGCCCATTGGGCATTCCCTACAAACTGATCTTGTTTTTCAGAAACTCTTAAATGCCAATCAAACAAATCAACAACATAATTCTCACTCCAGTCGCCACTTTGAGCTACGTTAGCAACCTCTACCTGATTAATCGCTTCCTCCCAGTCATCAGGATTAACAATTCCATCTCCTGTAATTGGCTGTTCCGTATGTCTTCCAACATGGCTAGACCCTCCATACTCCATGTGAATAAAGTGCTTATATTTTTTTTGGGAATTGACTATTGCTTTCTCGTAGTTTTTATAAGTACCAGAGTACCATCCTGACCATATGGAAGGACTAAAGACATCTACGATATCAGCTCCTGCATAATATTTCCTAATAGCTGTTTTTCTATAAGGGTCTTCTCGATGAGCTATATCATTCAACTCTGTTAAAAACTCGTTCATCTTTTCACTATCATCACCTCCTTCAAAATCAGGTAACCAATAAATTTCATTGCCCAACGACCAAATTATAATGCTTGGGTGATTAAAGTTCTGAGTTATAATTTCCTTCAACATCCTCTTGGTATGTCCTTTCCACTGATCACCACCTATTCCTCCTCTACACCACGGTAATTCATCCCAGATCAGCAAACCTAGCTCATCTGCCGCTTTGTATATTTCTGGGTCTTGTGGATAATGGCCTAAGCGAACGAAATTAGCTCCCATGCTTTTGATTAACTCCATGTCTCTACGATGCATTTTATTAGTCATTGCAGCACCTACGCCAGCATGTTCTTCATGACGGTGTGTCCCTCTTAGTAACAACCTTTCACCATTAAGAAAAAACGGACCATGATCTTTAAATTCAAACCATCTGTAGCCATAGTTTTCATTTATATCATCAATTTCTGATTTATTTTGATCCAAAAGTTTTACAGTTGCTTTGTACAAATTTGGATTCTTTACATGCCATAGATCTGGAGATTTAATATTGAATGAAATCTTATTTGATCTTTGAGCCTTTATGGTCTTATTAAATACAATCTTTCCTGAAGGAGCTGCAACCTTTACATTGAGCATATGTTTTGCGCTAAGTGAGCCTGTCAGATCTATAGAGAAATTTGTTTTCCCTAACCTTTTACTTACTTCAGGAGTAATTACTTTGAATTTTGAGATGTGTGTTTTTGATACTTTTTTCAACCACACATCCCTTGTTATCCCTCCATATATGAAGAAGTCTGATTTTTGGGAAGGTATTACATTTCTGTCATATCCATTATCCACCCTAACCATAATTGTATTTTTTCCATTTTTCAAATACTTGGTTAAAGGAATTTCAAATCCAATATATCCACCAATATGACCTCCAGCAAGTGCCCCATTTACATAGACTTTTGATTTTATATTGACTCCTTCAAAATATAAGAAGTAATCGCTGTCAATATCAATAGACTCTATATCAATAATTTTTCTATACCAACTTGCATCCCTTCTGTAACCAGGAGACTGATCTACAGCATCCTCGTCATTCCAGCTATGTGGTAAATCAACCTGTACCCAGGCATTAGATTCATTTGCTTTAGTAAGTTCGTAATAAGGTTTCTCTAGATATTCCCAGTCCTTATTTAAATTTTTAAGTGTCCTTTCACCTGCAAAAAGATTTGTTACAAAGAAACAAGCACTTAGTATTATAAAAGTATGTTTGAAAATCATTCGAATATTCAATTTGGCTGTATTTGATTTAGGCGGGTAAGCGCCTCTAGGAAATAGTAATCTCCATAGACTATAGGCACATTAATTTCATCAGATTTGGGCATATTACCAGTTGCATGATTCAGTATAAATGGTTCTACAGATTGCTCATCTAGTAAATATCCATCAACCATTGAAGTAATCATTTCACTGCCAAACGTAAGGTATAAATCATTATCCACATAGTCTGACAATTCAATTAATGCTGAAGCAATTACTGATGCCGCTGATACATCCCTAGGTGTATTTGGTATGTTAGGGTCATCAAAATCCCAATAAGGGATTTTATCTGACGGTAAATTAGGGTGCGAAATAATATAATTAGCTATTTTGACGGCCTGATCTAAAAACTGCTTGTTCTTAGAATACCTATAGGCCATTGTGAATCCATATAGTCCCCAAGCCTGTCCTCGTGCCCATGACGACTCTGCATTATATCCTTGATGAGTCAAGCGCTGCAATACCTGTCCATTATCTGGATCATAATCAATGACATGATAACTACTGTTATCTGGTCTGAAATGATTTTGCATTGTTTTAGTAGCATGAGACATTGCGATGTGATAGTAGCTACTGTCCTTACTTAATATAGTAGATCTAAAAAGGAGCTCCAAATTCATCATATTATCAATAATCACTGGGAAAACCCATTTATCTTTTCCAAAATCCCAAGATTTAATACAACCTACCTTTTCGTTATATCTACTGCTAAGCGTACGTGCACTCTCTATCAAAATCTGTTCATAGCTATTTGATTTTCTATATACCAATGCCTGACCATAGCTACAATTAATTTTAAACCCCATATCATGGGTTCTGTCATTGTATTTTTCTTTTTCCAGGTATACTAACCACTCTGCAGCTTTGTTTAGGTATAAATCGTCACCCAACAACCCTCCTATCAGGATTAGATTACCTGGAAAAAACCCACTGGTCCAGTCACTGGATTTCACAACTCTAGTTTCTCCATTCTGTTTTAAACTTCTTGGAAAAGCCAATGAGTCAACCTGATGATTTAATAGAAACTCAAAACGAGACAGGACTCTTTCTGGTAACTTCGCCTTACTATTCTCACTTCCTTCCGTGGAAGTTTGAGATTTATTTTCACCATTTTCGTTGCATGCACCTAGTACACACCCGAAAATAACAACGTATAGAAAAATTAATCTCACTGTGATCTAGTACCCAAAGTTTTGCTCTAAACCTTCACTAAGGTTTACATCCGTCTGAAATTTAGGCAATAAATAATCCACCGCAGGATCAAATAATGGCTGTGGGTCAAGACCATTAGTACCGAACGCCTCTACTCCTAAATTTCTTCTTTTTATATCATACCATCGATGTCCTTCAAAAGACAATTCCAATCTTCTTTCTTCCAGAATTAACCTTGTAAACTCTTCCTTGCTGATTCCTGTAGATAAATCTTCCGGAAAGCTACTGTCGTTTCCTGGGTCATTATCCAGTTCTCTTCTTGCCCTACTTCTAACCATATTCACATAGCCAACTGATTCAGCAGTTGGTCCTCCCAGTTCGTTTAATGCTTCAGCAGCAATAAGTAAAACCTGCGCATATCTAAGTAAAGGAATATCCAAATCTGTATCCCTTCCGTTTATACCTGCCTGTACTGCAGGATTACCCTGCCCTAGTGCCTGACCAACTGCACGGTATTGTTTGGCAATATGTGGTCTTGGTGTAAGTCCATCAATTCCTGCCCACTGTGTGAATGGTACAATGTTACCTCCATTCATTACCACTGTATCAAAGCTTACAGACCTTCTGTAATCTCTGGGATCCCAATTTTCAAACACTCTCATGGATGGTACAGCAACACTCCAGCCTGCCCCAAAACCAAATCTTTCATCCCCTGCTGGCCCTGTGATAGGCGCCATAAAGTCTGTTGCAGCATTACTACCTCCCAATGCAGTTGGGTTGGTTGGGCCGTCATTACCTATCATGTCTAGTTCAAACAAGACTTCTTCTGAAGCCGATGAAATTGAAGGGTCAAACAAGTCAGCATAATCACCTTCAAGTCCATATCGGAATACTCCACTGTTATCAATTACAAACTTAGCTTCATCATATGCATTTTGCCATTCTCCAATGGTTAGATAGACCGAAGCAAGTAATCCTGCTGCTGTTCCTTTTCCTGGTCTAGTCCTAAGTGCTTGTTCATCTGGCAACCATTGTTTACAAAATTCTAGGTCATCTATGATAGATTGATAAATCTCCTCTTCTGAGGATTGAGGGAAAGTAAAAGCGCCATCTAGGTCTCTAAATGCAAAATCAACTAAAGGTATTTCTCCAAACAAACGCACAAAATGGAAATACACAAATGCTCTTAAAAATCTACCCTCTGCTATCACAGGGTTGATTTCATCCTCTGGGAGGTTCAAATCTTGCGCGCCTTCGATTGCATAATTAACTGCAGCAAATATATGAAAACCTCGTATCCAAAAGTCTGCAACTAATTCATTGCTGGCATTCATATTCATCTGATCAACTTGGATTCTTTCAGGTCTTGTGCCCATATTGCCAATAGAGACCATATCTCCTCTTAAAATAAGAGTCATGGGAAGTTGACGTCCCCAAAAACCTTCGTAATTGAGGTAGGAATAACCTCCATTAATGCCTAGCCTTACCTCATCAGGACTTACAAATATTGTTTCCGGTGAAATCAAACCAATTGGTTCTTCTTCCAGCGATTCGCAAGAAACTGCAATGATTAAAACAAATAATAATATTGATTTAAATGTTAACTGCTTCATGATGATATAGATTCTTAAAATGTAAGGTTTATTCCAACAGTATATGACCTAATATTTGGGTAACTGGCATAATCAAGCCCGATATTCCTGTTACCATCTCTGCCGCTACCTGTGTTTCCAAAACCAGTTTCAGGGTCTAAACCTGGGTAATTGGTAATTGTGAATAAATTTTGCGCACCAATATATATTCTAAACTTATCAATACTAAACTGATCTAAAAAAGATTCAGGTAGGTTATACCCTAAAGTAAGGTTTTTCACTCTTACATAGCTTGCATCAAAAATAAATCGATCAGATAGTCTAAAAGCTCGTTGGCTATTAGCTTTAGGTATATCTGTGTTAGGGTTGCTTGGTGTCCACCTGGAAAGCGCTGTTGTCGTTGTATTAATACTTCCACCAAATCGTTCCAATTCAAGGAGTGTATAATTCAATATATCCTGGCCGTGTACTGCCTGTATGAATATATTGAGACTAAATCCTTTATAGGACAAACTGTTATTAATTGACCAGGTAAAATCCGGATTTGGATCCCCAATAATTGTTCTATCATTGTTATCAAGTACACCATCCCCGTTCAGGTCTCTAAAACGCTCACCCCCAGGTTCTCTTTCAAAACCGGATCCTGGTATAAAATCATCACCAACTTGATATATACCATCATATACAAAACCATAAAAAACACCTATTGGTTGACCAACTTGTAACAATTGTGTTTCTTCAGGAAGACCAAAATTCCCTGGACTGTTTCCGTAAAAAACGACTGTATCATCGGCTAACTGCAAAATTTCGTTTCTATTCAAGGCAAAAATAAAATCAGTAGACCATTCAAAATCACCCACTGTGTTTTTCGTGTTGACTGTCAATTCGATTCCTCTGTTTCTCAAACGTCCCACATTTTGTAATTGAGTACCCACTTCACCATCGTTGTTTGAGTTGTTTCCAACAAATCCTGGCAAGATCCTGTTCAACAGTAAGTCTTTTGTTAACTTATTGTATATATCGGTTGATAGATTGACTCTTCCGTCTAAAAACCCAGCATCTATTCCAATATTTACCTGCTCAGTCTGTTCCCACCTCAGGTCTGCATTTTCTAAATCTCTTACTATAAAAGCATTCTCACCTGGTACCAAAGAGAAAGTAGGTCTTAGTTCAGCCAAAGATGAATTTGCTCCTGCCCCAGGGTTACCTGTAAATCCATAACTTGATCTAAATTTAAGGTTACTTAAGATCTTGGTATTTGACAAAAATGGCTCATCAATGATATTCCATGCAAATGCTCCAGATGGGAAAAAGCCCCATTTATTGTTGGGGGCAAAAGCTGAAAAGCCATCAAATCTCCCTGTTAATGTAAACTTATATTTTTCTTTGAGTGAATAATTAAGTCTAGAATAATAACTCTTAAGTACTGTTTCAGTCACAAATGAACTAGGTATTCCTGGGTTAGAACCAAGTTGTAAGGCCCTAAAAGATGATTCGTTATTTATAAAGCCAGCATTAAGAGTACTCACGCCTTCATTTATACGCTTCTGAAAGGAATAGCCATTTACGATATTGAGCCTGTGGCCACTCCATTCTTTTTGGATCGTAAAATAATTTTCAGATAGTACATTGGACTGTCTCCTTGTATCAACTCTGGCCACACCATTTAATGCTTCACCTTGTATGAGAGTAGAAGGCGTAAACTGTCCTTGACGCCAACTATTTACACTAACTCCTACAGTCGTCTTGAAACTCAACCAATCTAATATTTTAACATCAGCATAATTATTGAATTGAATTCTGTCAGTCACCCTATTTCTTTCAAACTCAGATGCCAATGCAAAAGGGTTGTCAAAATTTCCACCACCAAGCGTAGACCTAAAAAATGTTCGATCCGGATTTAAAATTGGGGCATCAGGAGTGAATCTAGAGGCCGATGTTATAACACCACGTCCCCCTATTCCAGATTGGGTTTGTACGCCATCAGTTTCAGTTCTTCTTGCAAACATGTTAATGCCGAGTTTAACTCTTTCTGAAGCAGTAACATCCAATTTAGCATTCAACGAGTACCTACTTAACCCAGTATTAATTACCACTCCTTCCTGATCAAAATAGGTACCAGAAACGTAGTATTTAGCTGTTTTATTTCCTCCGCTCACAGACACTTGATTGTTACTTGTGTATCCAGACTCGAATATAATATCTTGCCAATCAGTGTTAAAACCCTGAAAAACATAATTTTCATCAAATTCTCTTATGTACTGAGCAAATTGTTCTCCATCTAGAAGATCCAATCTATTGAGTGTTTGCTGAAAAGAGTATGAACTATTAAAATTAACACTTATTCCTCCTTCTACACCACTTTTTGTAGTAACAATTATAACACCGTTTGTAGCTCTAGAACCATAGATTGCAGTTGCAGATGCATCTTTCAATACTTCAATAGATGCAATATCTTCAGGTGGAGGTAGTTCACCTCCTGCAAAACCATCTATCACAAACAGAGGATCACCACCAACGCTAATTGAACTGATACCTCTTATTCTTACTCTCAAATCAGCACCTGGCTCCCCACCATTATTAGACTGAATGTTTAAACCCGCAGCACGCCCTTGTAGAGATTGAGTAGCTGACAAATTTGGAAAGGCTATTATATCTTTGGCTTTCACTGAAGAAACGGACCCAGTCAAATCACTTTTTCTAACTTCACCATACCCAACCACAACAACTTCTTCAAGTGCACTAATATCACTTTCAAGTAATATTTGAAATTCACTTTTACCTGCTACAGGTATTCTTTTGTTCAAGAACCCAACATATGAAACCAATAAAACAGCATCATTTTGAACTTCTATTGAAAAATTTCCGTCTAGATCTGTCACTACTCCATTAGTTGTACCTTCTATCAGAATAGTTGCCCCAGGAAGTGGGAAGTTATCTTCTTCCGAAAATACCACACCTTTAACTAACCTGCTTTGTCCATATATAACAAAATTGACCATTAGCAACAGGAAGATCAACACAAAATTAATTTTTAGTATTTTTTTTCTCATACTCATCAACTACGTCTAACTAAAATTTATTATCATCAAAACCATAAGCACAATAAAAGCAATCAGTAGGAACTCTATCAGATTACTTTTTGAAATAGACTTTTTAATTTTTTGAATTACTTTCATCCACATGGAATTTGATTGTAAATATAACCAGCAATGCTGCCTCAGGAATCCCAAATAGGGGGTAATTCCGTACCAATCCCATCAAAAACAGCCTTTTATTCAGCCTTAGGGTCATTTGAACTAAACTTATTTGAATATTCTGTTGGGGTCATGGCATAATGTTTCTGAAAGGTTCTACTAAAATACTTAGGGTTTTTATAACCTACTTGATAGCTTACCTGTGATACATTAATTTTTCGTTGTTCCAATAGTTGTGCAGCTCTTTTCATTCTCATGGATTGAATAAATTCATTGGGTGTCATTTTAGTCCATGCTTTTATTTTCGTAAAAAGCATTGTTCTACTTAACCCTAATTCAGAGCAAAATAAAGGTATATCAAAAAACTCATTGCCAATGTTTCTATCTACAATTTCGATAGCGCGCTTAAATAGATCTTCGTCTAAAGATGTAATTGTCACCTTACTTAATGAAAGAACATCATTTGATTCAAACTTACCTTTTAAGTTATCCATCATATTTAATATGTTCTTAACTTTTAACTGAAGCTCTTTTACATTAAATGGTTTGTTTATATAATCATCGGCACCGGATTCAAGTCCTTCGTATTTAAATATCAATGAAGTTCTAGCTGTAAGTAATATGACAGGTATATGGCTCGTTTCAATATTTGATTTGATGGCTGTACAAAATTCTATTCCATTCATCACTGGCATCATGACATCACTTATTATCAGATCAGGAGAAACCAGCCTTGCCTGTTTGAGTCCTTCTTTACCATTTGGAGCTTGGCTGACCTCATAGTATTTACTTTCTAGTAATTGGATGATAAATTTCCTAACCTCTTCATTATCCTCTACTACCAATATCTTCTTTATTTCTCCCTCTTTGACTTCAGGAAGCATTTCTTTCACATCTGTCAATCCTTCATTATCTATAGCTTGCAATTGCTTTTGATAACTAACCAACTCCTCACTGTCTTTAAATTCTTTTATAATCTGGTCATCACTTAAATGATTCTTCCCTAAAGGCAAACAAACCACAAAGGTACTCCCCACTCCAGGCTCGCTAATAACTTCTATATTTCCTTTGTGCAAATCAATTATACCTTTAGTAATTGCAAGACCAATTCCAGTTCCTCGATCTGATTCTTTCAGCCCATATTCCTGTAAATCGATTCGATAGAAACGTTCAAAAATATGAGGCATGAATTCTGGCTTGATTCCTTTTCCAGAATCGGCTATAGATATCCTCACATCTTTATCTGTTTGACTCAGGGTCACTTTTATCTCCCTTTTACTATCACTGTATTTAAATGCATTTGAAATGATGTTGTATAGAACTCGTTCCATCTTATCACGATCATAGTACAGTTTAATCTCTTCACTCTCAGCAAAAAATTCATATTGGAATTTCTTGGTTCTGGCATAAGCCTGAAACGACAAAAAGACTTCTTTTGTAAACTTGACAATATTTCCTTCCGCCGTCTGAATAGAAGCCTGTTTATTCTCTAATTTCCTGAATTCCATCAACTGATTAATTAACTTCATCAATTGATCGGCATTTTTCTCGATTGAAATTAATTCTTTAAAAAGTTTTCTACTACCTCTGTATTCATAAATAATCTGCTGGAGTGGCCCTATGATCAAAGTAAGGGAGGTTCTAAACTCATGGGAAATATTAGTAAAAAACTGAAGTTTCATTTTATTGAGTAACTTCTGTTGTTCATTCTCTCGGTATTCAATTTCAAGGTTTGCTTGGAGTTCTGATTTTGAGCGTATAGTCTTGATCAAAAAACTCAAAGCGACAAATATTGATATTGCATAAATTAAATATGCCCACCAAGTTTTCCATGGGGCGGGGTTTATTTTCAACCTGAGTACTGTTGGGTTATTATTCCACACACCTGCCCAATTAGCTCCTTTTACTTCAAAAAAATACTCCCCAGGTTCTTGAATGGTAAACGATGCTTGATTAATGGCTGTGTTCTTCCACTTATTGTCCAAACCAAGCAATCTGTAAGCAAACCTATTTTTGTCAGAATTAACATAACTAGGCAAAGCAAATTGAATAGTGAAATTTGCTTGGTCAAAATCCAGTTCTATTTCATCAGTTTGAGAAATTGCAGTCTTTAAAATCCCTGTATAGTCTCTTGGAAGAATACTTTGGTTATAAATTTTAAAATCTGTTAAAACTACGTCCAGTGTGAAATCACTTCTGATAATATCTTTAGGTTTAAAAAACAAAATTCCATTAGGGCCACCAAAATACATGACTCCTTCTGAGGATTTGAATGAGGCATTGTTGTTGAATTCATTTGAAACTAACCCATCTGATTCCTCAAATAACCTAGTATTTCCAGTTGCCGGATCATACCTGATCACCCCGTTATTAGAGGAGATCCATAACCGACCTGAACCATCTTCCTGAATCGCATTGATAGCTCTGCTGGCACCTAATAGCTTATCAAAAAGAGGCACCTCCTTAAACTCAACACCATCGAAGAAATGCAACCCTATTTCTTTAGTACCTACCCAGATTAAGCCTTTCGAATCTTCATAAATTGTCAATATATCTACTCCTATATCTTCAGCAGCATCATAAAAGTAATTTTTCATCTGGAAATCCCCTTTCCTAAACTGTTTGCTTTCAAGAAAGCTTAAACCATCTTGTGTACCAATCCAGATATTATTATGCATATCTACCAAAGACGTTCTAACTTCATTATCACAGATGGAGTATATGTCTTCGGGGTCATTTTTTATTACATTTATATGCTGATTCTCTTTATCAATGATATTCAATCCTCCTCCAAAAGTACTGATCAGCATGTAATTATGCAGATATGGCTTGATATCATAAACATCATTATGTGATAAACCTGAGGCAACGTCAAAAACCTTAGAAATCTTTAGGTGATCATCCAATATCAATACTCCATCGTTAAACGTGCCGGCCCAGATCTCTTTTTTCAAAGTATCCAAATAAATTGATTTAATATTATTGGATTTGTTGCCCATCCAATAACGAAAGTTACCGGTCTGTTTATCCATAATATTAATTCCTCCTCCTTCCGTGCCTATATACAGTTTATCCTGGCTTTCGGTCATTGAACTAATTACATCATAATTCAAACCAGTTTCATTAACCTTAATTCTCCCAAAATTGCTATTAACCTTATCCCATATATTAATACCTCCATAATAAGCACCCACCCAAATAGAGCCCGCTTGATCCTTATAGATAGATTTGATTGTATTTCGGCTAATGCTTTGAGGGTTAGAAGGAATATTCTGGATTATTGAATTTTTATTGTCTTTATCTATTCTGTTAATTCCATTGTAAGTACCTATCCATAAACTACCATCATCATCAAATTCCAATGCACGAATATCTCGGTTATTAAGTTTATCATAATAGATACTCTCATCAAACGATATAAGCCTCTTTTCTTCATTAATCATAAAAAGGCCGTCATTAGTTCCTATCAACAAATTCCCATGAATATCTTCTATCAATGCCTGAACACGTTTGCCTAAATAAAAACTCAGAGGTTCCTTTTCATTTTCCGTAAGCAGGATGATCTGATCATTTGTACCTACCCAGATATTTTCTGACTTATCCTCATACAATACGTATATGTTGTAAGGTTGTGATTTATTACCTTTGTCCCATTTGCTTTGTACATTCCCACTTTTTTTATCTATAAAGCTCAAACCGTTAGCAGTACCGGCTAATATCTGACCGTTTTTTCTTTGGATAACAGACCTAACAGAGTTGCCTATAAGTGAATTTATATCATTAGGGTGGTGTAGAAACCTTTGAAACTTGCCTTCCTTGGTTCTGAATAAGTTCAACCCATATTGTGTAGCTACCCATAAATCACCAGTCTGGTCAACTGTTAAATCTAAAATGTCATTATTACTGATACTGCTTTCTTCTTCAGGGATATTTCTAAAAACTGTGAACTGATTTCCATCAAATTTATTGAGACCATCCCTAGTTCCAAACCACATAATACCATCTAGACCCTGAGCTATTGCAATTACAGAACTTTGTGATAGACCGTCTCCTGTCTTTAAATGTTTGAACTGAACAGTAGTTGGCTGTGCTATTATCTGAATAACAAGCACAAGAATATTGATTATTAATAAAAATAAATGTTTCACTATACAAGTTTGTTAAAAACCACCATAAATTATTGACAACTTATATTAAAATTACTGGTACACAATTTAACCTGAAAGTGAACAGAGGTTACAAAAAAAGATCTTCTTTTGAGTTCAAAAATACGTCTTTTCAGTTGAGTAGTAACTTATATGTACAGCTTTCATTCATTTCTCTTTAGCTTTGACATCTCATTGAAAAAAGAATTTCGTAATAAACTTTCAACAAATCAACAGGGTTGTCTTGTAAATGGTCTTATGCCGTATTGCCCCCATCAGCTCACAAAACTCATTAAATAATCACCTAGCACACCACAACCAAACAACTACAAATAAGATTAGAAATATCTCTTTCTAGAACATCTTTATCTCAAAACGATCATAATTTCTCTACTCTTGTAATGATAAAACAAATGACCAAACTCAATAAAATCCTAAAACTTCATTTGCGCCAGAAAGCTTCTGAATTCATAGAAATAATCAACACCTTATATTAACAGAAACTCCAAATATAAAAGGGTTGAAAAGAGCTGATTAATTTCCCTACATTCAAACTTATCATCTTGTCTTCAAAATTGAAATAACCTCTTCTCTTGTCCCTTCTAATAAATAAGCATAGAATTAACTTGTACTTTTTTCTAAATCCCCAACAATTTAGGTAACCACAAAGATATCTGTGGAATATAAGTCACCATTAATAAAACTATCAACATAGCGATAAACAATGGCAGCAAAGGCTTTATTACTTTTTGAATAGAGGTTTTCGCTACTCCAACACCTACAAATAATACTGAACCAACGGGTGGTGTACAAAGTCCAATACAAAGATTCAAAACCATTACTATTCCAAAATGTACCGGATCCATTCCTAATTTTGTAACTACAGGTAAGAAAATAGGAGTGAAAATTAGTATTGCTGGTGTCATATCCATAAATATCCCTACAAATAGCAATATAAGGTTGATAATAACTAGAATCACTATTTTGTTATCACTTATACTGATTAATGCTTCACTTACCTCCTGCGGAATATTCTGGTAAGACATCGCCCATGACATACCCATTGAGGTGCCAATTAGTAACATAACAATTGCAGTTGTCTTAGCTGTTTCAACAAAAATCCCTGGAACGTCAGTCCATTTAATTTCCTTATAAATTCCAATTGAAAGTATAGCTGTATACATCACTGCGATAGCAGATGCTTCAGTTGCAGTAAATATTCCTGCAATAATCCCTCCCATTACAATGACCAATAGCAACAAACTAGGCACTGCTCTCCATACTTTTATCAATGCCACCTTGAGGCCTACATTCTTTCCCACTGGATATTTTCTTGCATAAGACCAGACACCAGCTACTAGCATGAGCACTAGCCCTACTAGAATTCCTGGTAAATATCCTGCAAGAAATAGAGCCGCAATAGATACCCCGCCACTAGCTAGAGAATAAACAATCAACACATTACTTGGAGGAATAATCAAACCTGTTGTAGAGCTAGTAATATTGATTGCAGCACTAAAAGACCTAGAATAACCTTCCTTCTCCATCCTACCTATCATAAATCCTCCGATTGCTGAGGCTGCAGCAACTGCAGAGCCTGAAATTGCTCCAAACAGCATACAAGATATGATGTTTACAAATGCAAGTCCTCCTGGTAAGCGGCCAACCATAACCTTTGCTAGATCAATCAGCCGTTCAGCAATACCTCCCCTATTCATAAATTGACCAGCGAGAATAAAAAAAGGGATTGCCAACAAGGCAAAACTGTCAAGTGCCGATGCCATTCGTTGTGATAAAGTTGACAATGCCGGTAATGTGGGTATAGATATCAATAACGTAAACATAGATGAGAGACCTATACTATAAGCAACCGGCACTCCAATCCCAAGGAGCACAATGAACGAAACAATGAGTATAATTACTTCTGTATAATTCATTGTTCCTGAGTATTAATTGGTTTAACAACTGAGTGGAGAACGAAAAAAGTAATAAGCAACCCACCTACTGGGATACATGTATATACATATCCTAAAGGCAGCTGTAAGCTTGCTGATCTTTGATCCAGAATAAAAGTGAGATACACAAGATTAGCACCTCCTACTATCATGACTGCCACAGCAAACACGGCAACCAAAAGCCTAGAAATTCTGTAAACTATTAACTTATTTCTTCCTTTTAATAGTTGGGGTATTATATCAATTGCCACGTGAACTTCTTTACCTGTAGCATACGCTGCCCCAAAAATACCAAGCCAAATCAACAGAAAGCCAGCCAATTCATCGGTAAAATTACTGGGATCACCCAGAACATATCTAGAAGTAACCTGCCAGATGACTGTCAAAGTCATAATAGCAACCAGCAAGATTAATAATTTCTCCAAAGCACCTAGCAACTTTTCCTTCATGAGCTTAATAATTATTCAATTTCAATTTTAGTATTTTCTATTTTTTCAACTATGTTACGGTACTCAGAAAATTCTTTGTAATTTTCTGTCATTGAGGAAACTTTTCGGGCAAATGCTTCCTTATCGGGATAAGAGATTTGTACCCCTTGCTTTTCCATTTTAGCTAAACTTTCCTTTTCTGAGGCCTGCCAAACTTTTCTTTGATAATTTGTTGATCTCCTAGCAGCTTCTTTCACCCAATTTCGCTGCTTTTCGTTTAGGCGGTTCCATGTGGCTGTACCTATCAGTAATACATCTGGAACAGAAGTATGTTCATTTATTGAATAGTATTTGCATACTTCAAAATGTCTTGAAAAAAAGAAACTTGGTGGGTTATTCTCTGCGCCATCTACAACACCTTGTTGAAGGGCAGTGTATAATTCGCCCCATGAAATTGGGGTAGGTGCCCCTCCCATTTGATTGATCATATCTACAGCAGATTTACTCCTTTGTACCCTTATTTTCAATCCCTCAAGATCCTCTGGTTTACTTACCGGTTTATCTTTGGTATAAAAACTTCTGCTACCTGCATCATAAAACGCAAGACCTCTTAACCTGTAATCACTGCCTTTTTCTAGAAAGTACTGTCCTACATCTCCATCTAAAACTGCGTAAGCATGTTGTCTACTTCTGAAAATGTAAGGTAAACTCAGTACTTCATATGCCGGTGCAAAATTCTCCATTACCGCTGCAGAAACCTTTGTCATATCCAAGCTTCCAACCTGTAGCAGTTCTAGGCATTCTCTTTCTGAACCTAATTGGCTGCTTGGGTAGATTTTAATACGCATCTCACCATTACTTACCAAAAGTAGCTGTTCTGCCATATGTTCCATTCCCTGATGAACAGGATGGGTAACATCTAAGCTGTGAGCAAGGCGAAGTTCTAGGGTTTTGGAAGAGCGGTTACAAGAAAACATGATAAAACCAGCGATTATTAAAAACGTAGATCTTAAAGCCCAAGTTCTTAACCTTAAGAAACCATTTGAAATCAGCAGGTATTTAACATTTAAGTTCATGATCAGTCCAGGTTTAAGATCTTATTTTTTTTATCACAGAAATAACATTCTTTACACGGTTCTCTAGCAGAGATATGTTTTGGTCTTCTAAAATATCTTTGGAAATAAGCTTAGATCCTAGCCCTACGCAAGTCACTCCCGCGCTAAACCAATCCTTCAGGTTGTCTTCTTCAAGAGACACTCCACCTGTTGGCATAATATTCGTCCAAGGGCAAGGTCCTTTAATAGCTTTGACAAACCCTGCATTATAAATACTGCCTGGAAACAGTTTCACCATTTCGCAACCAAATTCTTCGGCTTTGGCAATTTCCGTAAGTGAAGAACAGCCTGGAGACCAAAGTACTTTTCTACGATTGCAGGCTATGGCTATATCTTCCCTAAAAACAGGGGTTACTACAAAATTAGCGCCCAGCTGCATATAAAGTGACGCAGCACCAGCATCTGTAACAGATCCTACACCCAAGATCATTTCTGGCAGGTCTTTCTCAACATATAGATTGAGTTCTCTAAAGATTTCATGCGCATAATCACCTCTGCTAGTAAATTCAAGCAAGCGAGCCCCTCCATCGTAACACGCCTTTACAATTTGTTTACACAATACAATATCTGCATGATAAAACAGTGGGACTACTCCAGTTTGTTGCATTGTTTGAAAAACCTCAATTCTTGTAAATCTTGCCATTATATTTTTTTGATTATTAAAATTATCTTGCAACACGCCCTGAAACATCTCCTCCCATCAGTTTCTCAATTTCACCGATGGAAGCTCTGTTTACATCTCCCTGAATGGTATGTTTAAAAGCAGCTGCAGCAGTCGCAAAATCTATTGTATATTGATATTCTTCTGGCTTTGCTATCAACCCGTAAATCAATCCTCCCATGAAAGCATCACCTCCTCCTACACGGTCAACAATATGGGTGATTGCTAATTTTTTAGATGCAAATACTTTACCGTCATTGAAAAGCATTGAATTTAAGTCATTATTTGAAGAAGAGTGTGATGTCCTAAAAGTTGTGATTACTGATTTAACTTTTGGAAATTGGCTTTGAAATTGATTACTCATTTCTCTGAATTGCTGCTCACTGCCCAACAAGTCCTGATCAACCTTCAGTCCTAGCATAAGTTCAGCAGTATCGGCATGTGCCAGTACAACATCACAGTATTGTACCAATTCAGTCATAATGCTTCTCATATCTCCACCATATTGCCACAATTTTTGTCTGTAGTTTAAGTCCGTAGATATGGTAAGTCCTTTCTTTGCTGCAACACTGACAGCTTCTAGGCAAGCATCAGCTGCAGACTGTGAAATGGCAGGGGTTATCCCAGACCAATGAAACCATTCTGCATCTTCAAATGCTCTGTCCCAATCTATCATTCCAGGTTTAAGCTGTGCCATTGCGGAATGACCACGATCATATATGACATTCCCGCCTCTGACTGACACGCCACTTTCCAAGAAGTAAATTCCAAGCCGATCCCCTCCTTTCACTATGTGTGACTCACCTACTTTGCTTTTCCTTAATTCTCCCAGTACATTGTCACCAAAATCATTATCTGGTAAGCGCGTAACAAATTCGACAGGAAGTCCAAATTGGCTCAATGATGCCGCTACATTATATTCTCCACCTCCATAAATTACCTCAAATTGATCTGCCTGAGAGAATCGAAGTGAACCTAAAGGGGAAAGCCTCATCAATATCTCTCCAAATGTAATTATTTTTTTAGTCATTCTACTTATCAAAATTGAAGTACGAAACAGCATTAAAATAGCAAATATTTCGTACCATTTCCGCAGTCATTTTTTCATCATTAGGGATTAATCCATTTTCTATATCCCTTCCTATTATATTGCACAAAAGTCTACGAAAATATTCATGTCTGGGAAATGACAGAAAACTTCTTGAATCAGTAAGCATTCCTACAGAGCAACTAAGCAATCCAATATTTGACAGGGCATTTATTTGTTTTTCCATACCATCTAACTGGTCAAGAAACCACCATGCCGCACCATATTGCATTTTTCCTCTTACAGTCCCGTCATTGTAATTCCCCATCATTGCAGCAAACACCTCGTTATCAGAAGGATTCAGATTGTAAGTAATTGTCTTAGCAAGCTGATTTGTGTTATCTAGACGATCAAAAAAGCGAGACATTTGCTGTGCTTGAATAAAGTCTCCTATTGAATCAAACCCAGTATCTGGACCAAGTTCTCTTAACATCCTTTGGTTATTGTTACGTAAAGCTCCCAGATGAAACTGCTGTACCCACCCCTTATCATGGTTTAACTTTGCTATGGCCAATAGGAAAGCGCTTCTTAGTTGTGATTGTTCTAAATTGTTTAGACTAGTTCCATTAAGTATTTTACTAAAAAGAGAAGCTGCTAGATCGCTGCTAACTTCCTCAGCTTCTAAATGGCTCAGGCCATGATCTGATAATCGACAGCTTAATGAGTGAAAATAATCGTGCCTAGCAGAAAGTGCTGACATATACTGTTCAAAGCTAGAAATTTCTATACCAGTTAAGTTAACCAGTTTTTTTAAATATGCCTGAAAAGTTTCCTGATCTGAAAAATCCATAGCTTTATCAGGCCTGAAAGTAGGTAATACTTTCAAACTAGAATTGCGTTCTCTTATTTGCTGATGATAAGTCAAATTATCTATGGGATCATCGGTAGTACAGACAACCTCTACTTTCATTTTCTTTAGAAGACCAACCGCAGAGAACTCTTTGGATTGCAATTGCTCACTGGTTTGATCATAAATTTCTTCTGCTGATTCTGGGTTAAGAAGTTTTGAAATGCCAAAGTAGCGCTGTAATTCTAAGTGAGTCCAATGATATAGTGGGTTTCGCAGTGTGTGAGGAACTGTTTCAGCCCACTTTAAAAACTTGTCTTTATCAGAAGCGTCCCCAGTAATATATTTTTCATCAATGCCAAATGCCCGCATAGCGCGCCACTTGTAATGATCTCCTTGTAGCCATACTTGGGTAATATTATTATATATTTTATCTGATGCTATCTCATCAGGAGGTAAGTGATTATGGTAATCAATGATTGGTAAATCTTTGACATGACCATGGTACAACCTAATAGCTGTTTCTGTATCCAACAGAAAATTTTCATTCAAAAAACCCTTCATGAATTCATTCCTCCTCTTATTCCCATTTCTAGTCCTCTTAATTCAGCTAGTCCTCTTAACCTGCCAATTACAGAATATCCCGGATTTGTTGTCTTTTCCAGATCGTCTATCATCTGATGACCATGATCTGGTCTCATAGGCATACGATAATCATTCCTTTTGTCCTTTATTCTTTTATTTTGTTCTTCAACCAATGCCTTCATCACACCATACATATCTACATCTCCATCCAAATGATCTGCTTCATAAAAATTACCTTCATCATCTCTCCTAGTTGCCCTCAAATGAATAAAGTTAATACGATGCCCTAGACGTTTGACCATACCCGCAAGATCATTATCAGCCCTAACTCCGTAAGACCCTGTACAAAAGCATATACCATTATAAGGGCTGTCAACAACATCAACTAGCTGTTTTGCATCAGACTCAGTACTTACCACTCTCGGTAAACCAAGAATTGGAAATGGTGGATCGTCAGGGTGAATAGCCATCAATACGCCTGCCTCTTCTGCTATAGGAATAATTGCTTCTAAAAAACTATACAAGTTATTCCTCAACTCCTGTTCACCGATTTCATGATATCCATCTAAAACACTCTGAAACTGCTCCAATGTATATCCTTCTTCAGCTCCTGGCAATCCTGCAATGATATTTTTCACCAGATTAGCCTTTCTTTCAGTTGTCATTTGTTCATAAACAGTCTTTGCCTTTTGAATTATTGGTTCTGGGTAATCATTTTCTGCCCCAGTCCTCTTCAGTATAAATAATTCGAAAGCGGCAAATTCTACCGCATCAAATCGCAATGCCTTACTGCCATCTGACAGCTGGTAGGCGAGATCCGTACGTGTCCAATCCAATACTGGCATAAAATTATAACATACAATATCAATTCCTGCCTTGCCAAGGTTTTGAATACTAGTCTGATAATTAGTAATGTATTTCTGATAATTCCCAACTCTTTTCTTAATATCCTCATGTACCGGTATACTTTCTACTACTGACCAAGTAAGTCCCGCTGATTCAATTTCTGTTTTACGCTTGTTTATTTCTTCTAAAGACCATATTTCACCGTTAGGTATATGATGTAAAGCGGTAACAATCCCAGTTGCTCCGGCTTGTCTGATTGCAGAGAGTGTTGCACCGTCATTTGGCCCATACCATCTCCAAGTTTGTTCTAATTTCATCTTCATCATTTAGACTCCACTAAAAGCACTAAAACCACCATCAATGGGTATTACTACCCCTGTTACAAACGCAGCACCATCGCTACATAGCCACAGAAGAGTGCCTGGCAAGTCTTCTGGGTTACCAAAGCGACCCATTGGGGTTTGGCTGATAATTGTATTTCCCCTATCTGTAAGTTGCCCTTCGGCAGTTGTCAATAATGACCTGTTCTGATCAGTGAGGAAAAAGCCGGGTGCAATGGCGTTGACTCTTATACCTACTTTAGAAAAGTGAACTGATAACCACTGTGTAAAGTTACTGATAGCAGCTTTTGCTCCACTATATGCTGGGATTTTAGTTAACGGAGTAAATGCATTCATTGAAGAGATATTTATGACCGAACATCCTTCTCTACCAACCATCCCTTTTGCAAACACTTGAGTAGGCAATAATGTACCTATAAAGTTAAGATCAAATACAAATTTGATTCCTGCCGGATCCAGATCAAAAAATGTCGTAAAATCGCCATCAGCTGAAAGATCTTCAACTTCTAAATGTGTCTTTGATGTCGTGCCTTTCGGGTGATTTCCACCAGCACCATTGATCAATATATCGCAATATCCATACGTATCTATTACGGTTTGATGAGCAGCATGTAAGCTTTCCATTTCTAGAACATTTGCTTCTATACCGATTGCATTACCTCCATCTTTTTTAATGGAAACTGCTACTGCTTCAGCGTTCTCCAATTTTAAATCAAGAATAGCCACTTTGGCACCTTGTGCTGCTAATGCTCTGGCCATTTCTCCACAAAGAATACCACCCCCTCCTGTAATTACTATGGTCTTATCTTTTAATTCTGTAAATTTTGGTATCATTAAATATTTTGAATTGCATGACTTACTATACGGCTGTAAGGTTACGTATTCAGGGCTTTTCTTCCAATCAGTAATACAATTGCCCCCCCAGCTTTGTACTATTTTAGACCTTTTATTGGAGTAAGTTAGGAATTAAACCCGCATTATTCATGAGAAATTTGATACAAACCCTAACTAACAGTCATCGAGTCACTTAAATCCTAATTTCCTACTCACCTTAATGGAGTCATGCCTGCATTGCAAATAAGAATTTGAGCAACTATCCAATAGCTATTTATGATCTTTTCTTTAAAACTCTATTGTATCATGCGAGTTCATTGGATAAGGTGGATCAACTGAGCTCTTGTCTTTTTAAGGAAAAACAAGAACTAGTTATACTCCTTAATGAACCAACCCCGGCCCAAGGGTACAATCGTCTTAAGATAAAGGTTTGATACTTTTCAAGTTGACCTTTTTCTTGACCAACGCATAGGATTGACTTGATCATTTTGATTTAAAATTGGAATAAAATGCATACAAAAACGACAATTTATGTAATCTTAAATCACTACCCATAAGATACGGTAAGCTCTTTCTAATTTTAAAAAAAACTAATCATTATGAATAAAAAATTGGGCTTGCTAAAAGTACTAACTTATAGTTGCTTCGCTATCTTTTCATGTACTTCGGAAAATGAAGAATCAATTAGGATAGATTGTACAACCAGTAATCTTACGGTCACAACTGTCAATACTACAGCTGCCACATGTGAAACTGGAGGTACAGCTGAAATCATGGTTATTGGAGGTAACGGTGATTTTACCTATATCATAAATGGGACTGAGCAAAACAGTGAATTTTTCACAAATCTTGCAGCTAATAGTTACGAAGTAGAAGTAATAGATGCCAATGGTTGTATGACTACCGGTACATTTGTCATTATAGGCAGTGATGATACAATTTCTGCAAGTGCTTCTATTGTTCCTTCAAGTTGTAACGAAAATACAGGGCAAATTAGCATTACTGCTACTGGTGGAGATGAAGACTTTTCTTATAGTCTAAATGGCAGAGATTTTCAAACAGAAAATACATTTACATCTTTAGCGGCTGAAGTTTACAGTATCTCAGTAAAAGATGGGAATGGATGTTTGGCTGAGGTTTCTGCAAATGTTAATGTAGATATCAGCTTAAGTAGAGATGTTATGCCAATCATAGCAAGTAATTGTGCTGTTTCCGGCTGCCATAGAGACACTAGAAATCCTTTCCTAAACACTAAAGAAGAAATTATTCAAAACGCTAATAGAATAGCTGCAAGAGCTTCTAGCCTTACAGCCCCTATGCCTCCAAGTGGTCTTCTTGATCAAAGTAATATTGACAGGATCCTTTGTTGGGTTGATAATGGGGCATTAGACAATTAATTTTTAAAAACAATAGAATTATTATGCGATATCTTATATCATTAGCACTTATTTTAATACTGGGTACCAATACATATGGGCAAAAGTTTATATCCACCAGCAGCAATGTACATTTTTTCTCCAGTGCTCCCTTAGAAGACATTGAGGCAACTAATAAGACTGCCAGAAGTGTCATTGATTTAACCAATGGAGACTTAGCTTTTATCATAAAAGTCAAAGATTTTCAATTTGAAAAATCTTTGATGCAGGAACACTTTAATGAAAATTACCTAGAATCAGAAAAATATCCCGAGGCTAGATTTTTAGGAAAACTTAATAACTGGACTAAAAAAGAAGGTTCTCAAAACATCAGTGCCACAGGAGAATTTGAAATCCATGGTATCAAACAAAAAGCAGAAGTTAAGGGAACTATTAACTATGCAAATGATCAAGTTTCTATTGAAAGTGTTTTTGTTATTCAATTGAAAGATTATAAAGTAAAGATACCCAAAGCAGTATTTTATAACATTGCTGAAAAAGTAGAAGTCACCGTAAACTTTGATTATGAATTGGTTAAAAGTTAAACTAGTGATAGTTCTATTGTGTCTTTGTCAGAGCGTAATAGCACAGAATGAACTGATGGACCTTTTACAAAGTTCTTCTGATCAAAACGAGATAGATTATACTACGGCTACATTTAAAAGTACTCGCTTACTAAATGGACATAGCATTGAAACTCGTACAGAAGGTGTATTAGAATTTGTAATTAGCCATCGGTTTGGCAGGTTAAATGGTGGAGTTTCCGAACTGTATGGGTTAGATCAATCTTTTGTACGTTTTGCTTTAGAATATGGTATCACGGACCAAATCAATGTTGGATTTGGCAGGTCTTCTTTTGATAAAACTGTAGATGGCTTTTTCAAATATAGAGTATTACGTCAATCTAATAAGACACCGCTCACAATAACAACTTTTACAAGCCTCGCAATTGATACCCGTACATTTGCCAATGAAGCGATCCAAGATAGATTTGCTTTTAGAATGGATTATACTTCACAGGTTTTATTTGCCAGAAAGTTCAGTCCTAAATTTTCTTTGCAGATAAGCCCTACCTTCGTTCATCGAAATTTTGCCCCAGGAAATGAAGCGAATGATATACTGATCATAGGAATAGGTGGTAGATATAAATTAACGAACAGACTGGCTATTGATTGGGAATATTTCCCGCAATTCAGGCATGATGACCATGATCTAGAAAATGCAACTTCAGTGGGGCTTGAGATAGAAACGGGAGGTCATGTATTTCAGTTAATTTTCTCAAATGCCACCCAAATGATTGAAAAAGGGTTTCTTACAGAAACACGAGATAATTTTTGGGATGGAGATATTCATTTTGGTTTTAATATTTCTAGGGCATTTAACCTGAAAACACACAAGTAATCAGGGCAAACGCATTTAACCCGAATGATGCATTAGGCTTTTAAGAGAAAATCATAAATGGCTGTTAGATAGCTGCTTAAATTCTGATTGGCAACGCAGACATAGTCTCCATTATGGTGAGTAGGAAATTAGGATTTAAGTGGCTAGATGACTGTTAGTTAGGGTTTGCACCAAATTTCTATTGCATCATTCGGGTTTAAAAAATTTGGCCGCCTTAACGAGCTATCCGCTATATCTTTTTTGCCAGAAAAAGGCAAAAAAGGATGCCGTCCGGCGTGGAGCGCTGCTATCTCGGGCGCACGTTCCATTCATCATTTAGCGATTAGAAAAGTTAAATGCGTTTGCCCTGCAGAAGTAATACCAATTTATGTTTATAAGACGTAGTAGATATTTTAGTAAATTTATATTTCGCAAAGCGGTTCCGCACTGAGGGGAAAACGCAAGCATAGCACGGGTCATCCTGAGCTATAGTGAACGGTTCGTCCTGTATTTTTAACTGGGTCGAACAAATATACGGCAAATATTAAATTCGCTAATAAATATGCGCCTTTTTAAATCTAAATTGGTATAATTCAATCCTTCTTTGGGTTAAACTTAGGTAGAAGCACTGCGTTGGAAACTAGGGTTCAGGACTTCCCTAGGACTAATAGCATTTATTAGCACCCATTGTATAAAGAGTTTCACTTATTATAGGAAATATCTATTTTAAAGAACGGGGTTTGCGTAAGAAAAAGTAGTAATAAAGTCTCTTAAGCTTTCGTTGATCTGCAATGACAATCGTTTCTTTAGTCGATTAAGATTTGTTTTTGTAGTCCCAACAGTAACTCCAAGTAATTGGGCGACCTCTTTGTTGTTTAGGCCAATTTTGACATAAGCACAAAGGCGTTGCTCATTAGGGGTAATATCCGGATACTTTTCCATTAGATTCCTAAAAAAATTTGGGTGTACCTTTTTGAAGTGAATGGTAAAGTTTTCCCAATTACTTTCTGTACGTAAGTGACTATTAATTTCTTTAGTTAATTTAATAATGTCCTGCACTGAGTTCTGATCCTTACATTGCTTTTCAATATTCGCTAAGCTTTCCCCTAGACGATTTATAAAATTACTATTTTCTAACCTGTGCATAGTTTCCAATAATAATTCTCGGTCTTTAAGAGCCATCTCTTGCTCCATTAAAGAACTAATATCCTTATTTTGTTTCTTGATAAGTTGGTAGGAATCGCTTAGCCTCAAAGAAGTTTTAACCCTTGCAACCAATTCTAACTTGTCAAAAGGTTTTCTAATAAAATCAATAGCCCCTATCTCCATCGCTTCTTTAAGATCCTTTGACTCTGTCATAACTCCTGTAGCCATTACAACAGGAACGTCTTTTGTGGAAGATTTAGATTGAAGTTGAGTAATAGCTTCAACCCCATTCATTACAGGCATTTCCCAGTCCATAATGATTAAATCGGGTAATTCCTTTTCAGCTACATTACACCCTTCCCTCCCATTTGGAGCATACATTATTTCAAAATCATCGTCTTGAAAGTTATCTAATACAACCTTAAAATGCGTAGGATCATCGTCCACTACTAAAATTCGTGCAGGTTTTTCATTTCTCATACATAATGGAATAAAATGACTTTTTAATAAAATACTTCACTATGGCGGATTATCAAGTGGTACCAGATGAAGGAGTCTGGTTATCAAGACTGACTAGTTGATCAAAATGTTGCTGATCCCAATTCAAAACTGCTTGTTTTACCACATAAATCCATTCACTAATTTTCTGAGAGTCAGAGCTGACTTGATTAAGAATTTTTTCTATTTCTCCTGCTTTATAAAGCGGTATACTTTTAATTTTTTCCATTACTGAACCAAGAATATAAAGATCTTCTTTGGTATATGAGTTTTCTATGATTGCCTTATTGGCATAGGACAAACTATTTACAAGCTCAATGCCGCCTTCTTTCTCAAATACTGGAATCAATAAAGTAAAGGTAGTCCCATTTCCAATAGAAGAAATCACTTGAATAGAACCGCCATGAGCTTCTAGAGCTAATTTACAGTAAGTTAGCCCAAGGCCTGTTGAATAGGTCTGACCAGAGTCTTTAGCATATACTTGCCAAAACTTATCAAAAACGTAGGGCAGTTGTGAAGCGGCTATCCCTTGCCCATGATCCGTCACTGAAACTGCAAAAAATCCATTATTATTTTCCTTTACTTTAATAATGACTCGACCACCTGCAGGTGAATATTTGATTGCGTTCGTAAACAAGTTCACAAAGACTCTTGATATAATTTCTAAATCTACAGAAACAGTCAAATCTTGTGAGAATTCAGTTTCAAACTGAATATTCTTGTTTTTCAAAAGTAACAATACCTGCTGTTTTGCATGGTGAATAATCTCATGCAAATAATAAGCATCATTTTTTAAATGCATTTTTGCTTCCTCAAATTTTTGTATATCCATGATGTTATTCGCCAACTGCAAAATCATTTTACCTGATGCATGAATAGATCTCGTGTCCTCTTCATTGGGTAATTTCTCATCAGTCATCCCAAGAATTACATTCAAAGGATTTTTCATATCATGAACAATCATGTGACTCAATCCTTCCTTATATCTAGATAATTCGTCTAATTGATCATTACTTTTCTTCAATTCATTTGCTTGTTTTTCTATTTTTAGATGGTCTCTTTTTTTATTTCGATAACTCCTATAAAACCCTAGTGTAGCTAATAAAAACAACAGCATTCCCAAAAAAGCCCCGTATTGTATAGTTTTCTGTTTTTGGATTTGCTGATTTAATACCAAGGTTTCTTTTTCTTTCGCAAATTGCAATGTCTGTTTCTCATTATCAAATTCAAATTGCATGGATAGTCTAGTAGTAGCTTTTACTCTCTCTTCATTTTCGAGTGTATCTTTTGCTGCTGTTAATTTCTTCAGGTAGGTTAATGCTTTCTCTGGTTTATTCTGATCATCATATACTTGATACAAAATTGAACTTGCATCTTCTACATAATCCAAATTTCCACTTTCTTCAGCTAACTTAAGTACAATTTTGGCATGATATTTTGCAGAGTCTTTTTTCAATAACGCGTAATAAGTAGATCCAAGTATCATATTGCCGCTCATTATTTCAAGGATATGATTTGATTCATCTCCTAGTTTTTTTGCAATTAATGCGTAATGTAAAGCGGAATCGTATCGGCCCTCATTCTTAAAACTACTGGCATATTGAGCATAAGCACTTGCCCTACTTTCCAATTTTGCTGTGGAATCAAAATATAACATAGCCTTCTTTAAGAACTGGCGAGCTTTTGCCGTGCTATCAACTAGATTGTAAAGGCCTCCCCTATTCAAATAGGAAAAAGCAACCCACTGCATATGAGACTCATGTTCACCTAATTCTATAGCAACTAGGTTTGCCTCTATCGCATTTTGATTATAAGATAATGATTTTTTATAATCACCTAAATTTCTATAAACTTGGCTCAATACTGAAAACGCTTGCCCTCTTTGATAATTTTGTCCGGTGCTTTTAGCAACTTCCTGAGCATAAATACTATATTCCAAACTTTTTTTATATTGTTTCCCTACTTGAAAATGAACAGCCAAATTATAGGCCGAAGTAAAAATTCCTAAAGTATCTTTTTGTTTTTCCGCTATTTCAAGAGATTTTTTTTTGTAATAAGTAGCGCTGTCAATTGCACCACTATGGCCTGCCAAAACCCCCATAAAATTATATAAGTTAGAAATTCCTACCTTATAATCAATTGCTTTACTATGTGACAGTCCTTTTCTAGCATAAAAATTAGCAGAATCATATATACCCCTATATGAGAAAACCCTAGCAAATCCTAAATAACTTTTATAATAGAAATAATGATCATTCCGTTTTTTGGCAACTTCTAGCCCATTTCTAAATGTATATAGAGAACTGTCCATATAAGCAGAACGGAAATACAAAACTCCTAAATCGAAAGTGCTATAAAAATGGTCATTGCTATTTTCTTCTTTCTCCTTGCAGTAACTGACTACGTCTTTCATCTTCGTAATTCCCTGCTGCAAGTTCTCCGTATATAGTTTTCTCCCCTCCCTAATCATTACCTTTACCTCTTTTGAAGGAGTTGGCCTAACATATCCTTCTTTTTCAGGCTGAGACCAGGCTTGCGTACTAAACAAAAAAATGTATACTATACTCGTGATATATTTTCTCATTCATTCCTTAATTTGTGTAAAATACTAAACCCTTATTCATCAAAGTTTAAATATGTGGACTTCACAAATAACTAATAAACAGAATAGGGTTAAGCATACAATAATATAGAAATTTTTACCTGTTATCTAATTGCTACCCATCCATGCTATCTGATTGCTAACTTAAATATTAAGATTAAATATAAGAAAATAATTTCTTTGCAATGGATCACACAAACGCCCGAGATTAAAATACGCTCACTTTTTAAGTTTATTAAAAATGAACCAACCCCGACCTAAGGGTATGGGGTATCTATGGGCAATAATTTAGTGATCGACTCAAGAGTCGGGGAATTAATATCCCGTAGGGATTAAAACTAGTAAGTCATTGCTAGTGATCATGTGATGATTTTAAAAATCTTTAATCAAAACATTCATATCACTGGTAATAATGGGCTTCATCATTAATCTATCTACCCACTAGAAGACTAGATTAAGCTAGTTGATTTGATCTTAGATATGACTAAGTAATTGCATTTAAACGATTATTGCATGGAAACTTTAACGGTTAATAGAAAATCAGTTCCTTTAAAGGATGAGGTATCAATTAATAATTTGATAAATGAAGAATTGTTTCACCCTAATTCTTCAGACTTTACGAAACCAACCACACAATATGTTAAGAGTGGAGAAATCAATATTGCTTATCAAGTTTTTGGTACAGGAAACATCGATTTAGTATATATACCAGGCTGGGTATCCAATATAGATTGGATGTGGTCATGCCCAGAACTTGTCAATTTTTTACAACAGTTAGGTAAGGTAGCTAGAGTAATTCTTTTTGATAAAAGAGGAACAGGTCTTTCAGACCGTGTAGTCGAGTTTTCCACCTTAGAAGAGAGAATGGAGGACATTCAAGCAGTTATGAACGCCACTGGCTCTGATAAGGCTGTGTTATTTGGTCATTCTGAGGGAGGAAGCGTATCTACTTTGTATGCGGCAACTTACCCACATCGTGTTATATCACTAATCACTTTTGGTATTTTTGCAAAGAGAAGGTATTCTCCAGACTATCCTTGGGCTCCTACAGATGAAGAAAGGCAAAAGGTTTATGACATGATAGAAAATAGATGGGGTTGTGAAAAAATGGGACTTGAAAGTCTTGCGCCATCTAAAGCAAATGATTCTGTATTTATGAATTGGCTTGCCAGTTATTGTCGATATGGAGCAAGCCCCAGTGCAGCCCTATCACTTACCAAGATGAATACTGAAGTGAATATTGTTGACATATTAGGAGCTGTTAAAGTACCTACTCTCATTCTTCAGCGAACAAATGATATAGATGTAAAAATTGAAGAGGGGAAATTTATTGCACAACGAATAAAAGGATCAAAATTTGTAGAATTAACAGGGGATGATCATCTATTTTGGGTAGGTAACACAAAACAGGTATTAGAGGAAATGAGTACTTTCATGCAAGATGTGAAACCTCCCATCAAAACAAATGATGGATTAATCACTGTTTTATCAAGTAATATTGCCTCCTCTACCCATGATAACCAACTATATGAATTAATCTGTAATGTGGCTAGAAAATACAAGGGCAAAATTATAAAATTTGAAAATTTAGATTTCACTATTATTTTCAAAGGACCAGGCATGGCGGTTAATTGTGCTTTACAATTGGCAAAACAACTTAAAGGGCTTCAAATCAATTTTTCTACAGCTATTTATATGAAAGAAAGCTCATTACAAGATTATAAAAAGAATCAAAGTAAAAAAGATTGCATGACAAAATCAATTCTATCGCAAGCATATCCAAGTCAAATTCTGATTACCCAGACCATAAAAAACCTTCTTTTAGGGACTGATTTAAATTTTGCAAAACATAACGTTTTCTATGATTCATTAATAAATAATCTATGTAACCTTTATCAAGTAACAAATAAGTCTATCGAAAACGAGCAAGAGGTTGAATTCTGCAATATATCGCATCCTACAACATTCCTAGAAAGTGTGTTGCAAACAATAGAGAAATACTTAGCAAATGAAATCTTTGGAATAAAAATTCTCAGCAGGGAAATTGGGGTTAGCGAAAGACAATTGCAGAGAAAAATAAAAAGGATGACCAGTAAATCCCCTAATCAACTAATAACATTTGTAAGATTAAATAAAGCAAAAGAACTCTTATTCTTACAAAGATTCACCGTGGCAGAAATTGCCTTTAAGACTGGTTTCTCAAGCGCTTCATATTTTTCAAAATGTTTTAAAAAAGAATTTGGCGTATCGCCTACTTCAATTTTATAATTAATAAAACCGACCGCTCTTTCCTGTCGGGAATATGATTGATTAAGTCGTTATTATACTCGTCTCTGTGAGATTTACTACCTTAATTTGTATTACGTAATATTTTTTTTATTGAGTATTAATGCGGTTATATCAACTATTGGAATATGGAGACTACCCTTATCAGGTAGTCTTTTTTAAAACTCCTATTAGACAATAGTAATTTCATTCACACATAAATAACATTCTTCTAGCCACGTAAACCCTTATTTCATACTCACCATAATGGAGACTATGCTGCGTTGCAAATAAGAATTTAAGCAACTATCTAATAGTTATTTGTCATTTTCTCTTAAAAGTCTAGTACATGACGCGGGTTTAAACCTCTCTATGGCAATCAACAATGCCAGCTTAGGACAACAATACAAAATCACTATTTGAATTTACTTAGCAGAAAAGTATTTTGGGACCAAATTCTTAATCTTATCTAAGGTTTCTGAAACAGTTAAGTCACTCATACCTCCCGATGCATTTGCATGACCTCCTCCATTAAAATGTTCCGCCGCCAGCACATTTACTGGGTTCTCCTCTCCTTTTGATCTAAAAGATATCTTCATGATACCATCTCTCTCAGAAAAAACAATTGCCACCTTCATCCCCTTAATGGATAGCGCATGATTTGCCAAGTTATCAGTGTCGCCTTTTTTGTAATCATATTTTGCAAGCTCTTCTTTTGATAGTGAAATAATAGAAACCATATAATCTTCCATAATCTCTAGTTTCTCACACATCGCATATCCTTGCAAACGCAAACGACTCGCTGTATTGTTGTCATTAAGCGCTTCATGAATTAAATGATGCTTAACCCCCGATCTTAATAACTTGGCCAATACTTCATGCGTACTTGGTTTGGTAGAAGGAAAACGAAAACTGCCAGTATCAGTCAATATACCTAAATACAAGGGTGTACCAATTTCTTCATCTAATAAAACTTCATTGCCTGATTGTTCAATTAACTCAACTACCAACTCTGAAGTAGAAGAAACGTCTGATTCTGAAATTGATAAAGCCGGAAAAATTTCTGGGTTTAAATGATGGTCAATCATTACTTTCTTACAAGCCGCTTCTTCCAGCAAAACCTGCATTTCAGGTCCTACCCGATTCGTTGCATTATAATCTAAACAAAATATAAGGTCTGCCTCTTTAAAAGTAGCTGTTACCTCCTCTGGCTGCTCTGTCATAATTAGAAATGACGAAGTATCTAACCAGTATAGAAACTCAGGCGTAGGATCAGGGTGACAAACAGTAGCCACTTTTCCTAATTTTTCAATAAAACGCAACAGGCCTAATGAACTACCTATGGAATCTCCATCTGGAGACTTATGTGAAGTGATTACTATGTTTGAGGCCGATAAAATTTCTGTTTCTATTTCTTTGTATATATTCATTTATATGATATTTCTCTCTAATTTTTTTTTTAAAAATCCTTTTAACTCACAGAGTTATTAATTGGGGACAGTAATGCTTCAAATCTTGCCTACAAAAAAAATCTAGCGGTGCATTACAAATAAAATTACATCCTGTAGAATACAAATCGATTAAATGAACCATCCTTTATCTCAATTCAATGCAATAAAGGTATTTTAAATTTGAGTTGTTTTATAAAATCACTTTAATTGGGCCGAATATTGTTTAACAATCACTATTCAAAATGAAATTATGCCTCATATTCGTTTCGCTAACCCTTTTTTACTTGCCTGTAATCATGAATATCCTCAAGGAAAAATCGTCCGTGAAGGGATATAATATATCTTTAAACCCGAACTATGCATAAGAAAAGGTCTGATTAGGTTCTAATATTTTCAAAGATATGTTTCATCCAAGGTTTTTTTTAAACTGGGAGAGCTATTTTCAACACCTTTTTATTGGCATGGCCAGAAGTCCATGCCCCTAATGCAAAGCAATAGAATTTAAGGGTTTTCAAGGTAGCTGTTTTATGCTGATTTAAGACAAAATGCCTGAACAGACTAATGAGGTTATATGCCATCAAAATGAATCTAAGAGCAGCTTCAGTAGCCCAAAAATCTTGCATACAGAAGCTATCTAACCCAAAATCTTGTTTGAGTTCTTTATTCTATTCTCACAATCAGCTCTAGTATTATACATGTTCCATATTTGGTTAAGTGGCAAATCCATATTGGTCACATAGCAGCTATATCTGAATAAAGGCTGGTCTTCGAAGAGTATTTTACCACCAGCTTCTGGTCACTGTTCTACTTGTTTTTTGACCACTATATATCTCCTCTCTTTTCCATTGATATGGCTGAACCTAAACTCATTGAGATAAATACCTTTACTCAACTCTACCCAGTCTTTCAAACCATAAAGTTCCTGCTTGAGGTTAGGGTACATCTTGGCTGCAATGATGTAGTTATTAACTCGACCTGTATTAATCTATATTTTTCAGTATATAATGAATTGATTCTCATTTACTTAAAAATAACTCCTTATCGTTTAAATGCCGTCGGGTTAATAAGTTCTTTTCCTTCAATGTAATTGAATAAGTCTTCAGTATAAAAATCACTATCTGCCCTAACCAAACCTACTTTTTGATTAGCTAACACATTATCAAATGTTTCTACCATAAATGCTTCACAGTTGCTACTTGCAGCGGTATTCTTGAATTGGGAACGTAGAATAAAAGACACTGCGGTTTTTAAAATAATTTTGTTTAGCCTTTTGAATTTCAACAATGAATTTCTCACCAGTTTCTCCTATACAATATAGATCGAAGATAGCTTTTCGATCTATCTCAGAAACCCCTAGATGTTCATTTTGTGCATAGGTGAGTGTCTCAATCTTGTGCTTTTCAGGCAATATTTGATTTAGAAAGTCAATCAACAAATCTTTATTTGGTTCTGATCCAAAAAGTTTTTTAAGGCCAAAGTCAGTGAGTGGATTGAGATTTTTACCTACTATACTATTCATAAGACCTAATTATACCACAAAATAAACTAATGCAATCATCATTGTTTGATTAGTATTGGACTTTTTTGACATTTCAAGATGTATTACTAGTTTAAATCAACACATTACCCCAATGTCTATCAAACTCACACAACACACTAACAACCAATTACGTACAAGAAAAACACAGAAATAATGTAAAAAACAACTCAAAAATATCGAACCAAAAAAGCCTCAAATTTACGTAGAAACGCAATATTTGAGGCTTTATCTTGTAACTGTGGGCCCACCTGGGCTCGAACCAGGGACCCCTTGATTATGAGTCGAGTCATTTTTTGAAATGAAAAGTTTCAAAAAAATACATAAAAGTCTTATTATCAGATATTTGACATATACATTTTCAATACTATAATTCATACTGATTGGTATAAAACCGTATTAAACCAAAAAAAGATTGCTCATTCAATTGCTTTTTTATTCCTACCTTTGTTTCACAAACAAGAAAAATTATGGCAGAAGTTAGCACAAAATTGGACACTAGAGTGCGGAGAAAAAAAGGTTACCCGCTGAGAATAGGGATATCACATAAAAACACTACTAGCTATATACCTACAAAATACTATTTAGAGGAAAACCAATGGAATGACATAAAAAAGAAGATAAGATCAAATTATGAGAATTCTGGAAGAGCCAATACAGTGATTCGAGATCAAAAAAAAGAAATTGAATCCTTAGTAGAGTTCTTTAAACCAAAATGGGACATCCTTTCTTCACGTCAGTTAAAGAATTTGGTAAAACAAGAAATAGCAAATTCTCTATCTAAAGAAAAAGAAAATGATAGCAGTCTTGCAAAAGCCGATCTAATCGTAAAAAAATCAATCGGAAGCTCAACATGTTTTTTCAAATATACTGAAAAAGTAATAGATAGTTTTCTTCATCAAAGAAGGTCAGTAAAATCCTTCGAAAACATGATAAAAAGCCTTAAAACTTATTACAGTAAGGATAGCTTACCTTTTAACTTGATTACTAAAGACTTTATCACAGAATATGAAAGCTGGTACCTTCGTCGGTTCAACTCAAATGGAGAGCCCAATAGTATAAACGGTTTTAATTTCTACATAAAAGACGTTAGAAGAATTTTTAATCTTGCCATAGATGATGAAACTTGCGCGAATGTTAATAGTATTATATATCCTTTTGGAAGTGGGAAAAAGAAATATTCAGTTAAAAAAATAAAAACTGATAAGAGAAACGTTTCCCCAAAAACTATCGAAAAATTGTTAAACGCTCCGATTTCGGCAAACACACGGTTATGGAATCATCAGAACTATTTCAAATTCTATTTTCACAATTGGGGAATGAACTTTGTGGACATTGCCCTATTAAGAGTATCACAAGTCAAAAATGGCTACTTGAAATATCGGCGGAAGAAAACAATGTGGTCACAAAACGCCAAACAATTCAACATTAAATTGTCCGATGTTTGTATTGACATAGTGAATCATTACAGCAAAGGAAAAGCGCCTACAGATTTATTATTCCCAATCTTAGATGAGCACATTCATTTGCTTGCTGACATTGCAGACAAAGAAAAACAAATGCAAAATATCAAAAGATTTAATCTTCTGCTTAATAGGAAAAGAAATTACCACAATAAAGGAATGAATTCCATCGCAAAAACAGTTGGTGTCAAGGAACACTTTACAACTTATGTAGCAAGACACAGCTTTTTCTCAATAGCTCTTCGCAATGGAGTATCGAAATCAGTAATTAGTGAATTAGCTGGACACCAAAACTTTCAAATAACAGAAGAATACTTAGCGGGGTTCGAAAACGAACAATTGTCTAATAGCGCCGAAAAAGTAACTGAAGTTGTTTATGGGACCACAGACACCAGATCAAAGCTGAGTAAAATTATTTTAACTCCTCTACCAGGAAACAAATCACAATCAAAAACTAATGCTTTCGATTTTATTTCAAACTTCCTCAAATTGAATCCTAAAGCAGAATACAGGCATATTATCATTCATTTTTTCGAAAACATAAAATGTGACAATGCATCTTTAGTTCATCAATACATAACAGATTTCATCTCTAATTTTGACAGTAAAACAATTGTAGCACAATGAATCACTCCTAAGGCTTTGCATTAAGTCCCTTTACCTCAAAAACAGCTAAGTCTGTTTTTGTTGTTTACAACGGTTTGCCAAAGAAAAAAGTTCTTCAGAAATCTTTTCTAGCTCAATACTTTGCTTCAAATGTCTCTGATAGAAAGAATGTTGAGGATTACACTCACCGTAATAAAGTGGAGCGCCTTCTCTGTAAAAAAAGTTAAAATCTAAATTAAACTTAAAACACAAGTTAATTATTGCAATATCAGGAGTACTTCTTTTCCCATCTCTTATTCTGCGTATAATATAAGGATCAGACTCATAAATCAACTTCGACAAAAAAGGATCTGTTAATTTACCATCACCTTCCTTTTCATCTGCTTCTTGAAGTAAGTCAATTGCTTCCAAAAACTTCTTGTTTTTGTATTTCTTATCAATATTCATCAAAGGATACGAGTTGTCTACCCGTAAAATAGTTAATTTAACGTACAATTACCAACTTATTACTTATACTTAACTGTTTATGTACGAGTGTTTACCTATCACTATAATATTTAAACTTTTAAGCATCAATCATTTAAATCACTTGTTTTTTGATTTTCAATTTTTCTATATTCGTTCATTAACAAATTTAAAAGAATTCATATTCGTTATATTAACGTATTATGATTAGTGAATATGAATCAAAAAAATAAGAAGAGAAATTTAATTACGATTAAAGCAGTTATGCAGAACGCAGAAATTTTAAACAGCACCAGGGAGGTACTTTTACAATTATTTGACAACCCTTACATCGAAATTCAGAAGGACACTAGCATCTCTCGACAAACAGTATCAAAGTATTTCAGAATAGCGGGCAGCCCTAAAGTCAGTACATCAAACATCTTATTCTCTAGTGCAGTTAAGCTCATTAAAGAGGAAGTTGCAAAAAGAGATTTCTTGGATCGGGATATCCAAGAGAAAATCAAGTCAATATTCACTAAAACAAGTAATGATCTAAAAGAGACAAACTAATGAAAATACTATTACTAGAAGACGATGAAGCTTATAATAAGCTCAAATTGGATATACAACAAATTTTTACCGACTCCCTGTCAGATTTGATTACCGACCTTCGTGGAACTGAACTCCAGAAAAAGGAAGAAAAGTATTGTAACTCAGTTGAAGCTATGCAAATATTAGGTGTTAAAAGCACATCTATGCAAGTTTTAAGAGATGGCTCCCCTGAAAATGGGATTATAATCACTCGACCAGCTGGAAAGAAAAAGATTCTTTACGATAGGCAGAGCCTTTATAAATACTTGGATTCCAAAAGACAGACTTAGTTCTGTATTCTATTTAAAACCGTAATTCTATCAACTTGTGAAAATTACTACTTACAAAATGATTACAAAGAGGTTCGACGTTCCCGAACTGGCTTAGAGTAATACATCAAATCTTGATAAAAAAGTTTAGAATGAGAAAAAATCAAATAAACTAGTAATTGTAAAACACAAAACGACAGACTCTTAAACAACCTAAAGGATTATATCATTTATTTCAACTCTCCTATGAGCTACTGCAACCGATTTAAAGGGACCTTACGGAATCCAGAAAGAAATTTGGCATAAAAAGTTTCAGGAAACTTAACGGATATTCTAAAAATCAAATCAAAAACAATTATGGTACTGACAAGCTATGTCTTAAACGTAAATAAAAGAAATCCTCATGTCATGGACTTTAGCGCAAGGGCTAACATAGAAAGACTATAAAAAAAGTATTTCTGGATACAATTCGATAGACAGAAATAAAAATAACTAGTAGAAACCTCTTTAATAGAAATTTAATGAAAATAATTCATAGATCAACTTGCTTTTTGGCTCGTTGTTACGGAAGAATACCTATTCCCTAGATACAATTACTATACGGCCTTTAGCTTTTAACCTGGACAGCTGACAGTTTTAAAGCGAAAAAATAAGAAATGCACTTTCTAAGTGGACACCTATGGGCAAAATATGCCTGAATTTTTAAGTTGAATCCTTATCCAGTTAACTGTTAGGATTAAACTGGTTAAACAAAAGTTATCCTGAAAGTGCAAAGTTACTCAAGTACAAAAAAAGTTATTCTGACGTACGAAGTTGACAAACGTTAGGAAGCGAAAAATATGAAACAGAAAAAATTCAAAGATTCAGGCTGGGACACCAGAGACAGTACCTACATACAAAACATCTTTCTGCTAAACGGGAAAGAATTTCAAGGTTATTCAAAAAGAATTGGTCACGCAGAAAAAAATGACAAGCAAGCACTACTCACCAATTTGATTCTCAGAATGTACAATGTGGGTTACCTGGACATCAATTTTCCAGATCAGAAAAAAAGGATAGATCGAATCGAATACTTCCTCAACACTAGAATAGGAAAAATGGAAGTGTTATGCCTAAAATATAAATACTACGAAGTACTTAACCCTACTTGGGCAATTGAAAACAATGGGGTTATTCGTTTTCTCGATGAATTTTACGAAGCATTGAGCAATCAAGAACATGAAAAAATTAAGGGGATGTACCTATTCAAAAAAACTCGTTTCAATGACCCGTTTGATCTGACTAAAAAACGCTTCTTAACAACCAAATCCCTCTTGTCCTACTGCAACAGAATGAAGGAAGAACAGAAGTTCACAGAACAACAAGCTATAAGCTTTTATCATAGCTATTCGGAAAAATTTAACATTTAAATCAATAAAAATGACTTTTAATAATAAAGGTAAAGGCTGGGGAAATAAGATCAAGAATTTCGCAAAAGACATCGTGGTTGATGTTGACCCATTTGGTATAGAACGACTTATCCATGAACATTCCAGAGCATTTGCATTGAAAGAGTCTAGGAATAATAAGAGCGAACCCGATTTATTGAACCTCAAAATTAAAAAAACAAGCTCTGGAGAAATTCAATGTGCGGTTTGTGATAACACGAAAGTCATTCGAGAAATCACTCTTTCCGAAATGGTGAAATTCTTTACCGGAGACCACACCAATTTATCTAATCCAGAAACCAAGGTGACAGAAGGAACATCAAACTATATCCAAGACTATGCTGACAAGTGGAAGTTCGAGCTAGAGGATCTCACCTTCAGAATCTTTACCACAGACAAAACAGCCTACATCAATTTCTATTTCAGAGATGGAAAAATAGGACAGGCTAAAACGAAATCAATCATCAAATATTTTAACAAATGAAAGAAGGACAATTACCTCCAACAGATGGATGGGTCTCCGGTAGAGATTCAGAAAAAGTAGTGACCATATTATTTAAGAATCGACAGGAGCCCCGAACGTTCTATTCAAGAGATTGGAAAAACGAATATGCCCCCTACGACACCAAATTAGGGACAAAGCGGTTAATTGAAAACGTGATTGATAGGCATTTGAAAAACTCGATTCAGTTGTTTTACAGTTACAACGATTCGGAAAATCCCAAAGAAAGAACACTCATCAAGTTTTATCAGAATGGAGACGAGCTAGAGATAACTCCAGAGCTATTGGAAATCTTAAGAAGCTAAGATTTGGGAGCAGGTTTATAGTCTACAATGAGTTCACGCAATGGAACATTAAGTATATCTGAGGCTTTCATTAATTCTTGCAAAGTGGGTTGCGAATCATTTCGCAAGTTTCGCCAGACAGAATCTATCTTCTTGACATTCCATAGTTCGCAAAAATCTTTGGGTTCAATTTGTTGCTCTTTCAAAACGATCTCTAAGCGATTCAACAATTGTTTCTTAGCCATATTCAAAAGTAGAGAAAAAATGCGATTGAAACCTACAAATGATTATTCAAAAACAAAAACTTTACTTTGAAAGTCAATTAATTTATTATGAAAGTAAAGTTTTTGAAATTATTATGTATCATTGCATATCGAAAACTTTAAAAATTTAGCTATGAAGATTAGAGAAATTACAATCGAGACAAGTATCAAAAGATTCGGGATCAGTAAGGGATCACTAGCTATTTCACGCTTCATTGCCAGCAATGACTTCATATTGTTTTGCTTGATACTATTCATGATTTCGGAAGCTTTTAAGACACAGATTTACCTGTCCCTATATGTATATGACAATGCTAATTCCTATAGTCGAATGATTGCTTCTACTTTGAATGCGATTGCATTTGAGTGTTTCCAGTTATTATTCACAGTCAACAAACGATACCTCGTTCAGTCGATCTCTCATGTACAAGCGTTAATCGTATTTACCAATAATATCATTTATTACGAAGTCTGGTCTTTCTCCCTTCAAGAACCCAAGCTTTACATTAAGACCTTTATAGCAATTTGTTTTGCTTTGCTATCCTTTGTCTTGACAGAGCTTTATGTCAAACGCTGGTCAATCGTCAAATTCAAACTAGCCAAAGATCAGATTTTGCAAACCCTTGGTTTTCAAAAGCAGGAAGTAGAAAATGAAAAAGCTACAATAGCAGTAGAAAAATCTTCAATAGCAGAAGAAAAGCAGAAACTGGAAAAGCAAAAAACTAGTTTAGCAGAAAACCAAAAGCTTCTAGCACAGAACAAGCAAGAGGTAGCAAAGCAACAGCAAGCACTAAGCACAGCAGAGCACGAGTTGAGCACTGTAATAGCACAAGAAAGCACCTTAATAGCAAGGAAAAAGGAAATCGAAGCATGGATCAAGAAACATACTTGCCCACATTGTGATCATCCCTTGCATTCCGACTCCCCTAAGAGTTTCAAAGCCCATTGGCCTAACTGCCCTGAAAATCCTAAAAACAAAAAAGTCTAATTACTAAACAGTTACAATTTTAAGAATCATGGTAAAATCAATTTTCACATTCTATATGCTTACCCTTTTTATCTGGGTATTAAAAATCCTCTCTCCTATCATCACTCTTTTTGTCGTTGTATGGGAGAACTACTTGCATCGGTTAAGAAGCCTTAACCTGGTCCTTAACTTCCTTCAAACCACCAATAAACTATCCCGTGAAGTACAAGTAGAAAACTATCAAAACGAAGAGAAATAAAGGTTAAACTTTTGATTACCAAACAAATAAAGTAATAAATCAGAAAATTAAAAGTCAGATATAATGGAAGCTTTATATAAAAAAATCACAGACAGCTATATCACAGACCTCTTATATCAGGTCAAGTTCCGTTTGACCCATCAAATCAAACTGGATCGTCGTCTTGGCTTTTACACTATGATCTTAGATCACCTCTTAAAATTTCAAACAATTGCTACTGGTAAAGACATCTTAACCACCATTCTTTTAACTGTCAGTGTTGACTATATAGAAAGGTTTACTCACAAAGACCTTCAACTTTATAAATTAGATGCGCTTTACTTATTGCATGATTTAGAAAAACAACTCTTTGGTTCAAATGAGATTTTCATTAATATCTTAAATGACCGTGACCAGTTACTAGATTTTCAAGAAACTGCTTTTGTGGTGGACACCTTAACCAAGCTAGATTTTGATTTATCAATGGGGAAAAGGATTTATGTACAAGGACAACCCTACCTAATCTGCGGTACGTTTGGTGCCAATACAGATAGGTGGTTAGTCCACGAAGCAGAAAACCAAAACCCTGTTTTATTGAACGATTTACTTCCTTTAGACCCTTTTAAAGATTTTATTTCTTCTAAAACAGCTTATATATTCGACCGGTAAATCAAAAACTAAATTTCTAGTAAAACAAAAAATCAAAACCTGCTTTCTTCAAACGGAGCAGGTTTTTACTTTTCTAATAGGTACAATTTTTTACCTATGATTCCCCTTTCAACCCCTCTAGTTTTGGTATTCCAAATCATTCAGTAATTCCAAAACCTTCTAATATGCAATTAGATGTTTCTCTCAACGATTCCAAAAACAACATCTACCTTGAATTCAAGGAAAACCCTGCTTTACAGTTAATTAACCATTTAACTAATTTTAGTGGTTTTAAACCCACCTCTAATCCTAAAAGATGGTGGGCAAAGAACCACCTTACCTATTTGAAGTTTGCTTATGAACTGCAAAACGCAATTGACTCAAATGAACCATTTAAGCAGATTCTCCTATCTCCCAGCTATGAAGCATCCTACAAACAGTTAGAAGACAAGAAATTCAGTTTCGTAGCCTACAAGGTTCTGTTGGAAAATAAAGAACGAGAAATCAATTATGTAATTTTTGATGATTTTGGAAAAGCATCTCAGCTCATTGCTGAACGTTTTGGAAAGCAGAAGTTTGGAGATTCCCTTTTAAAAATCACAACTAGACCGAAAAGCAGAATTAAGGATTCCAGAATCCTTTTAGAAAAAGGTTTGGTGATTGACAGCAATTCATTTAATGAAAATGGCCCAAAAAGTGAAAATCTAAAAACTAGTTTAAAAGAAAACAGAAAAACAGAAAGTCCTGATTTAAAGAAGGGTTCAGAAAAACAGAAACATGATTCCCTAAAAAACAGAAAGAAAGACCCAGTTCAAGAATTCGATGAAAGTATACCAAAAGCAATTTACCAAAACCTAAAAAAGTTCATTCCTCATTTCGAAGGTCACTTAACGTTTTTAACCCGTAACGGCTCATCTGATTTTAAGGATGACTCAAGCGATCGAATAGATAGCTTAATGTATGATTATATAGGAGAAGGTTTAGACAATCAACATTTGATCCAGTTGATTGACTCGACTTACCTAGATGGTGAGACGGTTGATCAGAAACGGTTTGAGGTCACAATCAGTACCACATTAAAAACTGCGGAATTATTCAGTGTATTTGTGCCAAAAGGAGAAAGAAAGCTCTATGATAGATTTGATCACAACCATAAAAAGAATAAACAGTTTTATCATTATCAATTAACTGAGTGGCTAGAGCAATCATTATCAAAGGGGTATTTGATAGATATGGGCGATCCTTTTGAAGAAGATCAAACGACTTCCCAAAGCTTGAAACCTTCAGTTCCAACAATGAAACTAATTCAACTGACAGAAAAGTATCAGCTTTTTTCTCAGAAACCTCATTTCTCTAAAGAGGGTACTTTTGATAACTGGCAAGAGGCTGATGCTTACCTCAATCAATTAAGGTCAGTAGGTAATTCACAAGTTTGGTATTCAGTGACTTTTACTGACCCCGAACAAGTAGAAGTGAAAGGTGATTTCAAAATTTCTTCTTATAAAGATCAAAACTTTCAAGAATTCATTTACAGTCAACACCTCAAAAACCTGACTGAATCCAAACAAAAGGACACAATACCTGAATCAAATGATCCAAAAGCATTAACCGAAGGTTCTAAAGAGAATATACTATCTATCGACAATTACACCCAGTTAGTTAGCGAATTCATTGATTATGCGCAAGGGAAAAACATCAACGATACACCAGAACCTTTTTTGGATTGGCTAACCGAAAACTACCCAAATAGTGATGGATTGGTAAAAGGAGCATTGGTAAAAAAATATGCTGATCAATTGAAAGAGCTTGTAAATAGTAAGAAAGTCCTTTCAAAAAAGAATCGCTCTATTCATCAAACAACCTTCAATAAACTCAACAAGCTCATCCCAGACCTAAAAGAAAATTTAGACAAGGGGCATTCACATGGTATATCAAGTTTCAAAACCGAAACTAATCCAAATCCAGCTTTCATGGATTTAAACTTAGATGTGCTTTATACAGATCAAGAAGGACGATTTACAATAGCTCTTTCTCATTATTACTTGCAGAATGGAGATTCTATGGCTGATCCTGACATGGAAATTAGGGTTGACTTTGAGCTGGAAACCGTTGAAGCATTGACCTTTCAACAAGATAGCCGAGGTACGTACCAACAGGTTTACAGTATTGAAAATGGGAAGACGTTTGTCGATACAAAGTTAAAAAATCAACTCAATCGTTTTCTCAATCAATGGTTAACAAACCTCATCGACCAAGGTCACCAAATCAAATGGTCAGAACTAGATGAACAAGACTCTGAAAATGACACCTCGTCTGAAAACGAAGTCGCATCCACAACTTCAACACTTCCAGAAGACTATCGTAACAGAATTTCTGTAAAGGAAATTAAAATACGATTAATTAATAATGACCAAAAAGGTGAATGGAAAGAATTTGACTCGTGGGAATCAGCCAATGAGTATTACAAAGAAATCAGAGCTGAAAAAGAACAAGACTATGCTGAATATAAGGTGACATGGAACGATGGGGAAACAGATGAACATTCGCTGATCCTTTTTCTGTTTCACTACACAACTCTTGGAGAGTATATTCTAGGTCGTCATCTGGCAATATTATATGCCTATGATGAGCTATTCCGTCCATCAGAACAGCTCATCCATTCTAAAAATTTGATCAGTCACTACAGTTTTGGCCCTCTTGCTGACAAGAACCTTATTGAGAAATTTAACAAAGAAATTACAGCGAAGTCGACCTTAAACGAAATCATTGTTGACTTCGCTATCTGGACAGAAGAGGTCATCAAGCTCAATAAGAACACAGCGATAGATTTCTCTCCAGAGAACCGTCCGCCATTTCTAGTCTCTTGGTTCAATAAGAACTACAAGAACAGCTCTTTTTCTATGAAAGATATTTGGGAAGGCTATCTAGCTAAATTCCATCCAATAGTATTAGCTGAAGAAGACAAAGGACGGAATTCAAACAAGCTCTCTCAGGAAAAACTATCAGAAGAAAATCAAAAAGAAAAAGCAAGCAAAGCCAGCCACCTAAGAAATGAAAACGGTGTTTACACAAAAGAATTAGCTCAAGAGCGTTACGAGGAGTTACAGATACCCATTCCAAAAAAAGCTGGTTTTGACTTCGTTTTAAGCGTCGTAAAAGACGAACAAGATAAATTTAGAAGTAGTGTCAATCTATCGAAAAACTTTGGAGACCACTCTTCACGTAGTTCGCCAATTAGCTCAACAAGTCCCCAATTCAACACAAAGAAAGAAGCCATAGCCCATCAACTACCAGAGGTGGAAGGCTACCTGAAAAAACAATTGAATGACAGTGATTCTATTTTTGTCAATCAAGAGAAAAAAAACAAAAGAGTTGCTCTAGCCATTGAAGCCTATGAGCAATTCATCGAAGAAAACGGATTTGGAGAACCAACAGAACTTCATGCAGATGGGAAAAATGACACTAGAGAAGCAACTAAGCAAAAACTGAACAAGACAAAAAAAGACGATAGACTAACCCAATTAATACAAGACTTTAAAAAGGACGGACGTGTTACCTTTTCTTCCTTAGATGACCAACACTTCTTCAAATTAGCCGAATACTTAACCGAGCAAAACATCGACTATGGTGAAACCTCACGAACAGGCAATGACCAAGTAATCTACGACACCAACAAATGGAATTCGAGATTACATAGTCTGACAAAAACACGAAAGGAAAAGACAAATTCATCTGACGAAGAAAACAAGCCATCTTACCAGAACTACCTTCAGCAAGTCATTGCAGAAATGCACGACAATTATTCCAGAGGAATTCGTTTGTCGAAAGGCAAAATCCAGAAGCTGGGAGAAAAACTAGAAATACCCACTCCGGGAATGCTTTGGGAGATGGTAGAAGTCAGTTGGCTCTTGTGGTATAAGCGATTGAACCAAGAACAACTTCCTTTTCAAAACAGATTGGCTAAAATGATCCAATTCTGGGAGGAAGTTCAACCCACTTACAACTATTCTGACAGTGGC
>CALGOB010000208.1 GCA_937958005.1 uncultured Cyclobacteriaceae bacterium | reverse complement strand
CTAACAGTCATTTAGCCACTTAAATCCTAATTTCCTACTCACCATAATGGAGACTATGTCTGCGTTGTAAATCAGAATTTAAGCAGCTATCTAACAGCCATTTATGATTTTCTCTTAAAAGTCTAATGCATCATTCGGGTTAAATCAAAATTGAGATTTATTATGATTAATTTTATTAACATAAAGTGGTTAAATTATAGAATACTATAGGGGAGCAGTAGTTTTAAAATTGGCCTACTGATTTTTTTCAAGCCCACCTATTGATTCTACTTAATAAGGAAGCAAAAATAAAAAGTCTCTCTTCACAAGAGAGCTATATACCCTAGTTTGCTTTCGTATATTTAAATTGATATGAATCTCCTAGTTCCTTTTAAAAACATAAAGGGATTCCTCGTAGAATTTGATCATCCTTTTCTAAAAGTGTGTGATGGCATAGCAAGAATAAATTGAGGAAAGGCCAATTTTATTTTTCCTAATCCAATTCTATTTTTTGATTGTGAGAGAGTAAAGGTTCCAAATAAGTCCAAACTGTTTCAGCTACTATTTGGTGTCCCTCTTCTGTAGGATGAATCCCATCTTCAATGTTCAATTCACTTTCTCCGGCCACCTTATCCAAAATAAAAGGAATAAGACTGACATTCTCAGTTTGACTGATTTCTGGGAATATTTTCCTGAAAGCGCCTGCATAATCTTCACCCATACTAGGGGGTACTTCCATTCCTGCAAGCAAGATTTTTACAGCAGGGTTCGCTTCTTTTACTCTATTGATAATCAACTTAAGGTTTTTTCGGGTTTCATCCACTTTGATTCCCCTTAGTCCGTCATTTGCTCCTAATTCAAGTACAAATATCTCGGGAATTTGTTTGAGGACCCAGTTTACACGAGAAAAACCACTCGCTGTAGTTTCTCCACTTAATCCAGCGTTTACAACCAAATACTTATAGCCCAATGTATCAAGTCTGTTTTCAATTAAACTACTAAACCTAAACTCTGGCTCTATGCCATAACCAAATGTGATGCTGTTGCCGAAAAATAATATGACAGGTTTATCTGTTTTTTCTACCGAAAACTGGGCTTTTGCCCCAGGATTTTCTGAGGTCTCAACCACCTTTTCTTGTGGCGTTTGGGTACAGGCGAGTGATATAAAAACTAAAATTATGTACGTACTGAATTTCATCTCTTGAAAATCTATTTTATAAGCGGTTCTTAAACCTAAAACATTAATTTCAATTCTTCCGTTTTAATGTAAAAAATCTATAACAAAATAATACATGCCTTCGATTCTTTCGGTATCGGATCTTTCAAAGATCTATACAAATGCTCACACCAAAAAAGACCTTAAAATTCTAGATCAGATTAATTTCAATATTGAGAAAGGAGCTTCTTTTTCAATAGTAGGCCCTTCGGGTAGTGGGAAAACGACACTACTCGGGCTCTGCGCAGGGTTAGATCAGGTTACTAGTGGTTCCATTGTCTTAAATGATATTAAGTTAGATAATTTAAACGAAGATCAGTTAGCTAAAGTTAGAAACGACCATGTAGGTTTTGTTTTTCAAAATTTCCAATTGATCCCAACACTGACTGCATTGGAAAATGTAATGATTCCATTGGAACTTAGGGGGGAAAAAAATGCGGAGAGTTCATCAAAGGATTTACTGGCACGCGTAGGTTTATCGGAAAGGATGATTCATTATCCAGTACAAATGTCTGGAGGGGAGCAGCAAAGAGTTTCTATTGCAAGAGCTTTTTCAAACAATCCAAAGATCTTATTTGCTGATGAACCTACAGGGAATTTAGATGAAGAAACAAGCCAATCAATTGAAGAATTGTTGTTTCAGATTAATAAGGAGTCTGGTACTACTTTAGTCATAGTTACACACGACTTGGAACTGGCGGCCAAGACGGATCATATGATTCGGTTGAAAGGTGGAAAAATCATTTCGAATTAACTTTCATTATTAAATAGAGATTAAAAGTGGATACAATCGTAAAACCGGGCAGACTCAATGAAAGTTGGAGATGGGTGATTAAAATGGCCTGGAAAGATAGTAGGAGGAATAGAACAAGGCTTTTCATTTTTATCCTTTCCATAGCTTTGGGAATTGCTGCCTTGGTAGGGATCAATAGCTTTAAATCTAGCTTGGTATCTGAAATTAATAATCAAGCCAAAGAGCTTTTAGGTGCGGATTTAGCCATAGGAGGACAATCAAAAAGTTTTACAGAGGAGGCCTACAAATTTACAAGTGACATTCCTGGAGAAAAGTCTTACGAAAGTAGTTTTGCCTCTATGATTTACTTTCCAAGGACAGATGGGACACGTTTGATGAATGTAAAATCGTTGAAAGGGGCATATCCTTATTATGGGATCATAGAAACAGACCCTCCTGAAGCTGCTGATCAATTTAAAAAAGGTCAATTTGCGCTTGTGGACGAATCTGTCATGCTTCAATATAATGTAGCGGTTGGAGATGATGTGAAGGTAGGGGAGACCCTGTTTAACATCGTTGGCAAACTCAAAAAAGTTCCTGGTCAAACAGAAATAGGGACAACCGTTGCTCCTGTAGTATATATCCCTTTAGACTACCTTGGTGGTACGGGCCTGATGAAAAAGGGAAGTAGGATAAATCAGACTGTATATTATAAGATAGATGACCCTAATGAAGTCGCAGAAACAGATGAAGGTTTCAGAAAGGAACTAGATGAAATGGGTATTTACTTGGAGACAGTTGAGGATAGAAAAAGGGATACAGGGAGAGCATTTAGTGATTTGGCCGATTTTTTAAATTTGGTTGCTTTTGTTGCCTTATTATTGGGGTGTATAGGTGTTTCAAGTTCTGTTTTTGTTTACATAAAAGAGAAAATTAAAACAGTGGCCATATTGAGATGCCTTGGAGCTTCTTCCAATCAAGTATTCTTTATTTTCTTGTCTCAGATTGCGATTTTTGGGCTAATAGGCGCTGTTATTGGTGCTGCTATTGGAGTTTTTATTCAAGGATATTTGCCAGTGCTTTTACAGGATTTTATACCTGTGGAGGTTAATTCGGCAATCTCATGGGTCAGTATTTTGCAAGGGGTCTTCCTTGGATTGTTCATTTCTATCCTATTCACACTTTTGCCTTTGCTGAAAGTAAGAAAAGTAGCGCCATTGGGTGTTATAAGAGAAATTGTTAGTAAAAAATCTGATAGCTGGATGCTTTCTGGAATTATTTATACCATTATATTTTTGTTTGTTTGGTTTTTTTCCAAGCTACAGATCGGGGAATGGCTAGAAGCCTTCTTTTTTACACTAGGGATTGTCGCAGCATTTATCTTACTTACCCTAACAGGTAAGGCAGTCATTTGGCTAGTAAGAAAATTCTTCCCAAAATCTGTGGGTTTTGTATGGCGACAAGGTATGGCCAATTTGTATAGACCTAATAACCAGACCCTTACTTTGGTAGTGACCATAGGTTTAGGGACTGCCTTGATATCTTCATTGTATTCTATGCAGGATTTGCTGATTCAGCAAATTACTATTTCAGGGGAAGGAGATCGACCAAATATGGTGTTGTTTGATATACAAACTCCTCAAATAAAAGAAGTACAAGAAATAACACTTGATTACGATATGCCTATTATTCAGGATGTTCCTGTAATAACCATGACGTTAAAAGAGATTAATGGTATCAATAAATATCAGGCAATCAGTGATAGTACCTTGGGTTATAAAAAGTGGGTTTACAATAGGGAGTATAGAGTTACCTATCGAGAAAAACTGATTTCTTCAGAGAAAATTGTAGATGGAAAGTGGCGTGGTGAATACCAAGAAGGAGACTCTGTTTTTATTTCTATTTCAAAAGGTTTTGCTCAAGGGATCAATGTGAATATAGGTGATGAGATATTATTTAATGTCCAAGGAGCATTAATTAAAACTTATGTTGGCAGTTTTAGAGAGGTTGATTGGAGGCGGGTTCAAACAAATTTTTTAGTCTTATTTCCAAAAGGGGTTTTGGAAGATGCACCTCAATTTAATGTGTTAGTAACTAAAACCACATCAGGTGATTATGCTTCAAGATATCAGCAAGCGATTGTCAGGAATTTTCCCAATATCTCTATTATAGATCTTGGTTTGATCTTAAGTACACTTGAGGAGATTTTAGGAAAAATATCTTTTGTTATCCAATTCATGGCGCTTTTTAGTATTGCGACAGGTTTATTGGTGTTGCTAAGTTCTGTGATCACCAGTAAATATCAGCGTATTGAGGAAAATGTGTTGCTTAGGACGTTGGGTGCAAGCAAATCCCAGATATGGAAGATTTTGTTTACAGAGTATTTTATGTTGGGTACTATTGCTTCTTCAGCAGGATTATTCATATCAATGGTAGGAAGTCTACTTTTAGCAAAATATGTATTTGAAATCCCATATGCTCCCAACTATATTTCTCTAATAGGGGTCTTTTTAATAATCACCTCCCTAACAGTAATTATTGGCTTGTTAAATAGTAGGAGTGTAACTAACAACCCGCCTTTACAAGTAATTAGGAAAGAGGTTTGATTCCTTAGAAATATTGATTTTCCAGCTCTTCAGTGAGTGTTGTAAATCCTGTGTGAATTTGCTGAATTAATTTATTAATTGATCATTTTGTATAACGGGGTCTATAAATGTCTATTTAGGAAAAGATTTTTAGTCTGAGACCTCTTAAGAAAAATGAATAAAATACTTGTCAGAACCCTCTTTTTGTTAATGCTCATGAGCGGCACAATAGCACCTGTTTTAGGACAATTGCAATTGAGTCCTGAACAGGTAAATTCAGATAGGACTCTTTTAAAGATTGCACCTTTTAAACTGATTAGTGAAACGATATTTTTCTCCGTTGAAAGATTAAATCAAGATTTTGACAGAGGGTTGAGTATTGGTTTAGGATATGCTAATAAGAGTGATTTTTCTGATAATGAAAGAAGTATAATGGCTGAGGTTCAATATCGGTTTTACTTTAATGGATTTAAGGATTATGATATTCAAAATAATAAGGCGAGTATTAGAAGAGGGGTTTATGCGGGTATTTATTTGGATGCAGAGTATACACGAGTAGAAACTGAATTCAGCGTTTTTAACCCAATAGGTAACTTTAGTATGTTTGATAGTAACATTGCTAGAATTACATCATTTAACCCTGGGGCCATTATTGGCGTACAAAGAACTGTAGGTAAATTGATTTATATGGATTTCTTTATTGGAGTAGGGGTCAGGGTTTCTAATATTACCAATTCAAATGAAGAATTTACTGAACCCGATAGTGAGGATATCAGTGTGTTTGACCCAACTTACAAGGGGGCATTCCCAAAAATTGGATTTAATATTGGCATAGGGTTTTAAAAGATGAGGGTACTATTAATTATATCTATTGTTGTTTTATTTAGTAGCTGTGAAGAGGAAGATCTCACTAGGCTGATAGATGATGGTTCTTTTGAGGCGCTGCCATCTGAGCAGCCTTTTCAAGGAGTAAATCCATCCTATGAATTTGATTATTGGGAGTTGGTTTGGCAAGACAACCTAGGGAATGAATTTGTTCATTTTAAAACCGGGACTAAATGTAAAAACATTGAGATAAGCCATAATTGTTTGAAAGAGTTTAATGATTTAGATGGATCAGGAGCTGGTTTCGGAATTAATAAGCGAGGTGGACATTATTTTATTCGAACTAACGAAAATGGATATAATAAAGCTTGGACTAGTATTGCAGAGTTAAATGAATTTTTAGGACATATAGATAGTTATGGAGACGCCTTGCTAAAAGCTGCTGCGCATGGGTATTATTTTGAAAAAGAAAATACTAGACTAAGTGGGGTTAAAAAGGTAGCTGATCATTTTGAGGTCATTGCGATGAAAGTAATGAATGAATGTAATCCTTTGCGAATAGATCAGTTTTTATTGAAAATAGATAAAACGGGGGATATAGAAGTAGTCCTGAAAAATATCTTCTTAGAAGAGGCTAGTAGTTGTATATAGTTTTTATTGATTGGAAATTTTGACTTGCTGAGCGTAATTAATGTGTAATTGTAATTATCCAACTAAATCTAAAATTTGATAAAAAGTACTCTTAAAATGATTTAAATAAGGTTTTTTGCAATCCTGAAAAATGCTGTGCCACAGCGACTCTCTAAAACCAAAGTATTCCTAAAATAACAAGCTTTCTGCGTCTGCAGTCCGATTCATTTTTTCCTTGATTAAATAACGAATCGCAGCGGCGCCCGCCAAAAAAAACAATGGGATCGCCCATGCGACCAAAAACAATCCTCTGCCGGGGTTTTTGGCAGGCCAACCCTCCTGCATGGAAACTATAGATTTGACAATTTTTACTCATTTTTATTTTCTTGGATACCAGTAATTAGGAATTGACTTGCAGGGTATAATTAATTAGAAATTTAGAATTTCATTCAATTATTAATTAGGTATTTCTAATTACTAATTCCCTTTCCTAGAGTGACTTACTGAAAAAAGATTAGTACTATGAATGACATGGGAGAAAGTATCTTTTTCTTCTCTTAATTTCTATTAGAAAATCCCTCAAATGAAAATTAGGAGTATAAATTTCTTATATTTGTTTAGATCAGAATCACTAACTGCCTTTTAATATGATTGTATTTGGCCATAATAATTTTCATATCAAGTCTTTCACTGCCAGCGAATTAAACATTCCACAAGAAGAAGGAGGGAATGAAATTTCATTTGAGGTAAGACAGCGTTATGCACATATCTTTTGGATTCCTTTTTTTCCTATTGGTAAGATATGGGGAATGAGACGTGCTGGAGATAGTAATTTGTATCAAATGCCTGAGGAGATCAAAACTTTGATTAAAACTCAAATGGGAGGGGTTGGGACACCTTGGTATTCCTATTCTATTTTTATTTTATTAATGGCGGCTGGAGCAATTTACTTCCTGAATGATTTGCAAAAGGAGCAAAGGTGGGAAGATCGTTTTTATGATAGGCAGGCGGAAAATAATTTACTGATAGAATACCCTACAACTGGTGATTGTTATATATTGGACCGATATGAAGAGAGTGGAAAAAGATATGGTTCAGATCGCATTATTTTGAAGGTAAAAGAATACAATGAAGATAAAATTCAATTTGTTTCAATGTATGAAGACTTATATACAGATATAGAGTACCCTGACAGAAATAACTATCATAAGCTTTTTGAAGTAGCTGAACTAAAGAATTTCAATCCTACGTATATCGATAAAGAAGACCTGAAAATGGCCCTCAAACAAGAATATGATGAATATTCTGACGCAGTAGAACTTCTACCATTAAAGGGTTATTTTAGATTGGAAAAGATAGACAGGAAGGAATTAGTAATCCCTTGAGGTAGTGTCATTTTCCAAAATGCAAATGCTCTTACCGTTAAGCGTTTAAGGATGCTTCTAAATACTAGGCATTATCCCCAAGACTTTCACATATTGCATGCCTGTATATATTATGTGTGGTGCTTCATCTCTGGTAGGTTAAAAACCAATCTGAACAGATTGAATATCGCTCACTATATTAAAGTGTTTTTTAAATGCGTCAGTAATTCCCTTATCAATGTTTTTATTAAAGTCACGCTGGATGTAAGTGTTTGCATCTCTTGAAAAGCTATTTTCTCTAAATTCCACTGTTTCACTGCTGGTAGCGGAGGCTGTAAATCTGTAAAATGGTTTTTCATTGACTAGATCATAACAGATAAATTGAGCAAAGAAAATCCCCGAGTTATACTCATTCCCGCTTAAAGTGGGTCTTTGCATGAGTATTTTTTGGTAAATGAAAGCATATTTGAGGTTGGCAATCTTTGTTAATTCTTTGACCTTTATGTTGATGCAATCTATATCAGGATTTAATTTTAGACATTGCCTTAATTCTTTTAAGGGATCATCAAAAGCCTCTTCAGAATCACTATCTTTTTCTATAATTATAGAGCTGATTAAATCAGCATTTTCTTCTCGGGCACTAGGCCTTGCTATGGTAAAAGATGATTCAAAACGCATACCAAAATTGATGGGGTTAATGATCCCTTCATTATAAAAAAAAGTTGTATCTGAATTGACGTCTTCAAGTTCAAGAGTTTGGTTTTTTAAATCATCTACTTTCTTGACCATATCGATTAGCTTTTGCTTATTATCAGCAAAAAATAATCCTTTTTCTAGCTCAATTTCTCTTTTCTTTTTTTCATATTCGGCTTGTTGCCTCTTGTATTCTTCCGGGTCATATTCTTTTCTATTAGAACATGCACTGAATAGGGTTAGGAAAATTAAAGTAAAAACAGCGCTATACTTCATGGTGTAATAAGAGGTTAGTTGGTAAGTGTTGGTTTCATTTGTTAATCTAATTTAGTTATTTTTTTAGAATAACATAATGTCACCTTCTTTGTAGGATTAAACTTGAATTATCTAATACTCTTTTGTATAGACATTTTAACGGGGATGCGAAGAGTTGTTTTATTCTCCTAATAAAGTATCCATTACCAGATTTAAACTAGAAAAAACTATAAGTACTAATTTTCTGAAAAAACTCTATAATGATACTTGGCTGTATCAGCATGCTAAAAGCGATACCCGCTAACGCTCCATAGAGATGTGCATTATGATTGATATTATCGGTCATTTTTTTCCCTTGGGTATAAGAATAAATGAGATACAATGCACCTAGTATAAAAGCTCTTGCAGGAATAAAACCCATCAAAAGCAACCTATCTAGTGGGTTGAACACAATACTTACAAATAATACCGCTGAAACAGCTCCACTAGCCCCTAAAGAATTAAAATGAGGTGAATCCCCAAACTTAACGACAGAAGATAAATCTGATAAAATGATGGAAATTAGGTAAAAAAGCACGTAATAAATTTCGCCACTAAGAAATCCAAATTTAGCAATTAGAATGGCTTCTACATTTTGGCCAAAGAAAAAAAGAGTAAACATGTTAAACCCTAAATGGACTGTATTACTGTGTATGAAACCTGAAGTGATTAATCTATGGTACTCTTGGTGATGCTTAACTTTGTATGGATTGTGAAGCAATTTTGCTTTTAGTAGAGGCCTGTTAAAGCTTAGGAAACTTACTAAACAAGTAACCAGAATAATTACTAGAGTTACTGAAATGGTCATGTTATTGTTCCCTGTTGATCAAGTAGTTAGTGAAATCAACTAATGGCTTTTTCTGCTCCTCTGAAATTTTCATCTCATTAAGTGCTTTAAATCCTATAGAAAAATATTCATCAATTTTATTTTGGGTCATCTCTTTTATTCCTAACTGATCATAAATATCTGTAACCGCTTTTACTTTGTCAGTCGCATTAAAATCTTTTAATGATAACCAATGTTCTAAGTTTTCCAACTGGCTTTCATTGGATTTTTTTAAAGCATTGATGAGTAAATATGTTTTTTTATTAGAGACTATGTCGCCACCTACCTGTTTTCCAAATTTCTCTTGATCTCCATATACATCTAATAAATCATCTTTTAATTGAAACCCTATGCCTATGTTGATACCAAACTCTCTGAGTAATTGATTGGATGAGTCATCAAGACCAGCCAATATACCACCAAGTTCTAGGCTAAAACCTAGGAGGACAGCAGTTTTAAGTGTAATCATTTGTAAGTACTCTTCCTCCTGAACGGCTGAGCGAGATTCAAAATTCATATCAAGTTGTTGACCTTCACAAACTTCAATTGCACATTGATTAAACTTCTGAATGACAACAGGAAGTATTTCTTTGTCTACATTCAATAACATTTCGTAAGCTTTCACCATCATGGTATCCCCAGATAAAATGGCAATGTTATCATTCCATTTTTCATGTACCGTAGGCTTGCCTCGCCTAAGCGGGGCATTGTCCATAATATCATCATGCATCAGTGTGAAGTTGTGAAATACTTCTACCGCTAAGGCTGGCTTCAATATTTCCTTCACCTCTTTGTGTTTAAGACTATATGCCAATAAAACTAGCAAAGGCCTCATTCTCTTTCCTCCTAGAGACATGATGTAACTGATGGGGTCATACAGTTCTGCTGGCTCTGTTCCATAAGATAAGCCATCAATTGCTAGGTTTAACTCCTTTAAATATTGCTCTATTACTTTCAAAGTAGTGTTTTATAAAGTGTTGGGTTTTAATTCACTCACTAAGTGAGATTAAATGCCTCGAATTTTGCCTTGTAATTTAACTTTTCCTCCGACTAATGCCTCGTAAGTATACTTCGAAGTTCTTAATTAAGATTACAAAAATAAAATCTAACTTATTAATTAAAGGTTATCACGACAGGTTTTGTGTACATTAAATTCCTTCTAAACTCTACTTTTCTGGGCCTGTCAAAGTAATTATGAATTCATAATTACTAATGAGTTGTTTGATGAGTTTGAGTCAAAAGAAAACAAAGTAAATACAATCATTACGTCGTGGTAACCACAATTACTTATCGAAATCGAACTTGAGATCTATTGTTCTTCTTTCTATGTCCGTCTTTTCAACCGTTACTTTCACGGGATCCCCCAAAGTAATGATACGCTTGTTGCGCTGACCAATGACTCGATAATTTTTCTCATCATAATCATAATAATCATCGTCCATGTCTACCATACGAACCATTCCTTCACATTTTGTTTCTGTAATTTCTACATAGATTCCCCATTCAGTAACTCCAGTAACTATTCCATCAAATACTTTTGCTTCTACCATGGACATATACTCCACTTGTTTGTATTTGATAGAAGCTCTTTCTGCTTCAGCTGCACGTTTTTCTCGATCACTACTATGAGCTGAATGCTCATCGTAAATTTCCTTGTCCGGAGATTTACCTCCTTCTAGATAGTGCTCTAATAACCTGTGAACCATCACGTCTGGATACCTTCTAATCGGGGAGGTAAAATGTGCGTAGTGCTCAAATGCTAAGCCAAAATGCCCTTTTATGTCAGTGGTGTACCTTGCTTTAGCCATAGCCCTTACTGCTAAGGATTCAAGTACGTTTTGTTCTGGCTTTCCTTGGATATTATCTATTAACTTATTGAGTGATGAAGAAACCCCGCCTTTATCCATATTGAAGTCATGGCCAAATTGTTTTGCGAATTTTGAAAACGATTCTAATTTTTCAGGATCTGGACTCTCATGAACTCGGTACACAAAAGTGTTTTTTCCATCACTACTTCTTTTGGGTAGTTTACAGACGAACTCTGCCACTCTTTTGTTTGCAAGTAGCATAAATTCTTCTATTAATTTATGGGCATCTTTTCTGACTTTAGGAATAACACCCAAAGGTTTTCCATCGTCATCTAATTTAAATTTCACCTCAACTGTCTCAAAGTTAATGGCCCCATTTTGGAAACGCCTTTTCTTTATTTTTTTGGAAAGACTATTTAGTAAATTAATTTCTTCATGGAAATCGCCACTATTAGATTCTATTCTTTCTTGTGCCTCCTCGTAGGTAAATCTTCTGTCTGAATAGATGATCGTTCTGCCGAACCATTCACTTACGATTTCAGCGGCAGAATTTAATTCGAAAATAGCCGAGAAGGTTAATTTTTCTTCTTCAGGCCTAAGGGAGCAAAGCTTATTGGATAAGTTTTCAGGGAGCATGGGGATAGTCCTATCTACCAGATAAACAGAAGTTGCTCTGTGAATAGCTTCTTTGTCCAGAATAGTACCAGGTTTTACATAATGTGAGACATCTGCTATATGAACCCCAACTTCTATATTGCCATTTTCTAATGTTCTTAAAGAAAGTGCGTCATCAAAATCTTTTGCATCTGCAGGGTCTATCGTAAAAGTTGTGACCTTGCGAAGATCTTTTCGTTTCTTAATCTCTTTTTCAGGAATTTTTTCTGAAATTCTTTTTGCAGCTTCAGTCACATCTTCTCTGAATTCAAAAGGAAGATCAAACTCTGCCATGATAGAATGAATTTCCGCTTCATTTTCACCGGCCTTGCCTAAAATCTTAATTACTTCCCCAACTGGGTTTTTAGTCTTTTGATCTTGCCACTTTTTAATTTTGACGATGACCTTGTCATTTTGTTCTGCACCTTTGATTTTTTCAGGGTAAACAAATATATCAAAATGATACTTTCTATTATCAGCAATTACAAAAGCGAATTTTTCTGAGATATCAATGCGACCTACTATTTCTTCTCTACCTCTTGCGATAATCTCAATTACTTCACCTTCATCTCTTCTTGAGTTTTGACTGGATTTTGTAATTCTTACCCTCACTTCGTCACCATCTATGGCCCCTTTTAGATCATCTGTTTTTATCCAAATGTCACTTTCTCTTCCTGGTACTATCACGTAACCAAATTTAGGGTTGACATGGTCAACTCTTCCTTCTAAGTGCTCTTCTTCTCTTGTACTGATAAAATTTCCGTTTCTAGCAGTAGCAAGTTTGTCTTGCCTTTCCATTTCGAAAAGAATTTCTTTAACTGCTTCTTTTGATTTTTGATCTCTGACGCCTGTCTGTCTGATAACTTGCCTTAGACTGAAATCTTTTCCGGGATTATCCCCAAACAATCTTCTGATTGCGTCTTTCAGTTCTATATAATTTGCACCTTTAGCTTTTTTTGCTTTCAGTTTTTCTTTGTTCTTTTTCTTTTTATTCATTAATAATTGGTATTGAATTGGTGGTTAGTAGTATGTGGAGGGGTACAGGGATTCAAGGCTTAAATATACCTTAAAAAAAAGTTACTTGTCGGTTTTGAAAATTAACAATCTGCCTTAAATATTATAACGATTGTTTTTGTATGGTTCAAACTCCTTGGATACTCAAATTTTCTGAGCCTGTCGATATAATTATTAATTCATAATAATTTGTTTGATTAACTTGAGCCTAAGGGGAACAAAGTAATTGTAATCATTTTACCGTGATAAACTCTTTTATTATTTTATTAGTGTAATATTATTTTTCCTGTTTTTTGAAAGTTCAGACCTTGGTTTCATTTATTGAAACGGCTAACTAGCAAAAATGTTTAAAATTACTCACTAGGTGAGATTAAATGTCTCACGTGGAGTAGTACTCTAAGACTTGTTTCGTTTATTATAATTTGTACTTTATTCATCCCTCATGAGTTTTTCATTAGGTTCGTGATTTTTAACCCTTAAGAGATATTAATTCCCTAGTCGGGCATCTTCTACTCTTCCGTAAGCGCTATTGGTTTCTCTGCGAAGGCGCTGAGTCGATCATTAAATTATTGCCCATAGATACCCCGTACTCTTGGGTGGGGGTTGGTTCATTAAAATATCTTATACGCCCCCATAAACATAAAATGAGATTATGGATACCTCGCACCCTCGGGTTGGGCTTGGTTCATTATCAGGATACAAACGTGATGTTTGCTTTGGTAATTGTATTCATATTGTTCATTTTAAGGAATAATTGAGCGGTCGCTATCACATCATTACTGCAATACTCTGCTATCCTTTCTAATCCATTTTGATGATAATAGATCTCATTGACTTGTGATCCATCTATATCATCCTTACTGCTTTCTATGTCAAAGATTGTGGTCATTAATTCTAGAGAAGTGAAATTTTTCCTATCACCAAACTTCCACATATCTAGTGTGTCTAAGTGCTGAATTTCCCACGGTTTACGATTTCTTATATCTAATGCATTTGGGATTTTTATACCGTTTAAAAGCATTCTTCTACATAAATAAGGGTAATCAAATTCTTTCCCATTATGTGCGCAAAGTTTCAAATGATCGCTATCAAACTTTTCAATTAACTCTTTAAATTCTTCTAAAAGGCTTTTTTCATTATGATTGTGAATCGTTTTGACTCTTAGTTTAAGTTCATTGTTTTCATCTATTTGAAACAAACCTAAAGCGATAGTAATTACTTTTCCAAATTCAGCATAAATAGCTCCTTTTTGAAAGTAAAGCTCTTCTTCCGTTAAATTTTCTTCATTTCTTAAGTAATTACATTTTTTGACCCACTGAGATTGCATGCGTTTAGGCAACTCTTGAAAATTTTTAACAGTGGAGACCGTTTCTATGTCTAGGACAAGAACTTCTTTCAATTCTTTTTTCTTCATTTTAAGGGTGAAGAATCCCTTGTTTTCCTAGTTCTTGAATAGTGACAAGGTTTTCTTCTTTGATGGTATCAGGTACAAAAATAAACTTTTTATCGTAAACTTTTCCATTTATATAGTAGCTAACCCAATATTCATTGTTTAAATGAAATACTTCTGGCTGTATCGGTTCTATTAAGGCGTATTCATTTGGGTCTAGAAATGGAATCGCATGTCGGAGAGTAGAAGTTTTTTGTTCTTCATTTCCTTTTTTGCCATACCCTCTAGAGGTGATCATTAAATTTTCAAGTTTTTCATCATTCCTATTGACTATGTAGACTTTCCATTCAGGATCATTTATATCATTATTATCTATAACAATAGTTACAAATACATTTCTTACGGGGTCAAAATTTATGTCTTTTTTCATCTATCAACTCAATTCCATTTGAAAAAGGCTACTAATGTGCCCTTTCAGTATTTCTTCTACGTCTTTAATTAAAACCTCTTTTCCTAGCTCATTAGCCAAGGAAGTAACAGCCTTGTCATCAATACCACAAGGAACAATGTGTTTAAAATAGGAGAGATCAGTATTTATATTGAAAGCAAAACCGTGCATAGTTACCCATCTGCTAGATTTAACACCTAATGCACAGATCTTTCTAGGGTTTATTTGCTTTTCATAATCGATCCAAACACCAGTTAAACCTGTTATTCTTCCGGCATCTATTGAGTAGTCTCTGAGCGTTAGAATTACAGCTTCTTCCAGCAGACGTAGATACTTATGTATGTCTGTAAAGAAATTTTCCAGATCTAAAATTGGATAACCAACTATTTGGCCAGGACCATGATAGGTGATATCCCCTCCTCTATTAATTTTATAAAATGAAGCAGCATGATCATCCAGTTGATCTTCGTTTAGTAATAGGTTCTGAAAGTCACCACTTTTCCCCAAAGTGAAAACATGAGAGTGTTCACAAAATATAAGATAATTCTGTGTTTGTTTTTGCTCAGTTTCGGGTATTTTCCTATTAGCAATTTTTAAATCTACTGTTTTTTTAAAAATATCTTCTTGCTTGTCCCAAGCTTCCTGGTAATCAACTGTTCCCCAATGGAGAAAATTTGTTTTTTTGTTTAGATTCCTATTCATGGAACATATGTTTCCAGCAAATTTAAATTGCTGTCTGGCATGATTGTTATCTCTTTCATGTTTGCAGGAACTAAAAGGGATTCACCTATTTGGATGTCATACTCTTCAATTCCATTTGTCAGTATTTTACCTTTTCCAGCTACACAGATCAGTATGACAAAAGAATCCAAGTCAGTATAATTTCTTTTTAACTCTCTGTCCAATGAGAATTTATTGGTTTCAAAATAATTACACTTTACAAGAGGTACTTTCTCATTGATTGCCTCTTTATAAGTGGTTTTATACTGATCATGAAATTCATAATCGATAGCATCTAATGCTTCTTCAACATGCAATTCTCTTTTATGGCCATTTGCATCTACTCTGTCAAAGTCATAAATTCTATAGGTAATATCAGAAGTTTGTTGTATTTCGGCGATCATCATTCCTTTCCCTATAGTATGCACTCGGCCAGCTGGTAAAAAGTAAACATCTCCAGTGCTAACTTCTTCTTGGTTCAGAATTTTAGAGAGTTGTCCATTTTCGAAATGCTCAATGTATTTCTCTCTGTTAATCTCTTGATTAAACCCAGTGATTAATTTGGCGCCTTGGTCTGCTTGTAGGACATACCACATTTCCGTTTTTCCAAATGAATTATGCCTTTCTTTGGCCAGCTGATCATCTGGATGGACTTGAATAGAAAGGTCATCATTGGCATCTATAAATTTGATGAGCAAGGGGAAATCATTACCAAACTTTTCAAAAACACGCTGTCCAACCAATTCCCCTTGGAAAGTTTTGATTAATTCCTGTAATCCTTTGCCTGCTAATTCTCCATTACTGACAATTGAAATATTACCATTAACTCCTGAAACCTCCCAAGTTTCCCCACAATTTGCCAGATTTCCAAAATCTTTGCCCAAGACGGATTTGATTTTCTGTCCACCCCATAATTTATCTTTGTAAATTGGATTAAACTTTAAAGGATATAATTGCATAACGAAAGTCTGTTAAAGTAATTTAGTTTAATAATCAACCACAAAGATATTCAGATGGAGAATAAAAGCATAGGAGAAGAAGGTGAAAAGCAAGCAATGTCATTTCTTATTAAAAAAGGATATGAAGTTCTAGAACAAAATTATCGGTTTGCTAATGGTGAAATCGACCTTATATGTATGAAAAATAAGACCTTGGTATTTGTTGAAGTCAAGAAAAGAGTAAATGCGAAATTTGGTTACCCTGAAGATTTTGTCTCAAAGGGACAACAAAAATTGATCATTAAAACAGCCGAAAACTATCTATACGCGATTAATTGGCAAAAAAACATAAGATTTGATATCGTTGCCATTACTGGGGCGGAATTAATGCACCTTGAAGATGCGTTTTATTGAAGAAGAGAATCCCTAATAATAAACAATATCACGATAAATGACTATACCAATCATGGACTTCCTTTTACTAAAATTAATCGATTCCGAATTATTAATTCATAATTAGCTTTTTTTATGAATACCAACAAGCCTAAGAATGGTAGTTTAATTATATATCATACCTAATGATAAAGTCTAATGTTTTAGCTAAAAGTATTGAAAAGAAATGAAAATATACCAGGTTAGAAATGCAACTATGATTATAGAGGCAGACGATAAAGTTATTTTGATTGATCCCATGTTAGGAGGTAAAGGTTGTATGCCTTCTTTAAGTTATTTTAGATTTAAATCACAGAGAAATCCTACGGTACCTTTACCAGCTAAAACTGAGAGTTTGCTACAAAAAGTAACACATTGTTTGATCACACATAAACATGCTGATCATATAGATCAGGAAGGAGAACAATTCTTGAAAAGAAGAAACATCCCTGTAATTTGTAGTGCATTAGATGAGTCTATTTTTAGAAGAAAGGGATTGGATGTGATTCAAACTGTTAACTATTGGCAAAAAAGTGAGTTTTTGGAAGGAGAAATTATGGGAGTTCCTGCTAGGCATGGATATGGTTTTATTGCAAAACCCATGGGAAATGTAATGGGCTATTTTATCACCTTGCCCAATCAACCAAGTGTGTACATTAGTTCTGATACAATAATGACCAATGAGGTGGAAAAAGCTTTAAGGGAACACCAGCCTGACATAAGTATAGCTGCATGTGGTACTGCACAGTTAGATATTGGCAAACCGTTGCTGATGCATTTGGATGATATTGTGAAGTTTGTTAAAGCGTCTCCAGGAAAAATTATCGCGAATCACCTAGAAGCGGTCAACCATTGTCCCACGACTAGAAAAGAATTAGCAATTAGATTAAAAACGGAAGGTATTTTAGACAAAGTATATATACCTGAAGATGGAGAAGTTATTGAGTTTTAAAAATAATAGTATTCTTGAAAACAATTGGGTTTTATCCATTTAAGGCAATAAAAAGGTCTTGGAGTGAAAAAATACATAAAGGTTGGATTCTTGGTCAAATTCAATTCATTGGTGCAAAGACTTATATTACCTCTAATAGATAACAGTTCTTCTACAAGAATCTAAATTATAGTCTAGAATCTTTTATCCTTTAATTCTTTGGTGGAAGATAGGTTTAATTGAAAGTGATTACCTTAAAAAGTTTCTTATTGAAGAAATTGCCATTGGACTTGGATCCGCTAAGAAAATAAAAAGAAATAGATAGCCCATAAAGCAAAAATGATGAAAATTATTTTTAAGATGATAGCCTTTGTTTTACTTACAGGCCTCTCTCCATAAGTTTTCCCACTTGAACCATTGGTATAGAAATGATAATGCTTTCCTTTAAAAAGAAATGTATTGGAATAGATTGGTAAGAGAATATATTTCCAATCAGTGGAGACGATTTCAATTTCTACTATTTTTGTTTCTAATGATTTAAGGTTTTCTGAATTTATTTGTTCTTGGATGTTTTTATATGCTTTGTTGAAAGTGCCTTCCACACTAAGTTGATTTCTTTCCACTAAGTGTCCATCTAAGTAGCTTTGTTTATAGTCAGAGAGACTATTTAAGTTCCAATCATTGATGCCATCAAAAGTTTTGCTGTCTATATAGTCACTTAATGGAACAAGTATGTTAGCATATCTTTTGTCTTCCTCTATTCCATTGTTATTAACTTTTGCATCGATATTAAAATGAATAAATGGTAAGTAAACACTTTTAAGTGAGCCAGTTTCAACTGCAAATTTTAACACTTCCTTAGGCATCATGGCGATTTCTATGCCATTAGCAGCATCTTTAATAGAGGGTGGTCTGCTTTCATCAAATTCTCCAGCACTTCTAAGCCAATTACTGAACGCACTATTTGCTTCCTGTTCCGTGATTTTGAAAGGGACAATAAAATCAGGTTTCAAACCTTCTTTAGATGTGCTATCACTCCTAGAGATATCAGAAATACAATAAGGACATTTCGATTGTTCCATTTTAGGCTCTAAAGAAACTAATGCACCACATCCTTTACACTTTACTGCTATTTTATTTTCTGTATCATGATTTTTAAAGGCACTTTTAAGTTGCTCGCGTAAAATATCAGGAATAGTAATTTCTGGATTTTCCATTTCTGGTTTTTGTACTAAAAATTTTATCAAGCTAAACTATTCAAATTAATTGATTTCTAATTTTAACTAATGATTTTTTATAGATGAACACTTATTGATAGGTAAATTGATATAAGTTCTTTTTCTATCTACTAAAGTAAGGCTAATACCAAATTACCTTTAAAACTTTGTGTATCTTCCTGTTTATCCTGCATTATTCATGACAAACCATGACCTTTCGTAATAAGTAATTGATTTACTAAGTTTTATGATGAAAGACTTAAGAATGGACATCGCCCAAATTTGAGGAATGTCAATTTTACTCTACTGAATCGATTACGTTGATAGTCAATCATTTAGCTTTTCCAATAATTATTTCCCGAATTATTCGGGTTATTTCCCATTCTCATGCGTTAAAAAGCCTTTGAATAGCGCTGCTATTCCTTCATTTTTTGCCTTTGAGAATAAAAAATAAACTAAGAAATCTAATCCGAACTTTTAAAGTTAAATTGGTATAACTTTAAATAATGGAAATTAGAGAGGCAAACCAAAAAGACTATAAAGCTATTTCTACCCTATTTGAAGGGACAGTAAGAAACATTAATAGCAGAGATTATACTCCTGAAGAAGTAGATGCATGGGCCAACTGCTCACGAAACGAAAACTCTTGGAAAAAAAGGCTAGATGAACAGACTTTTTATCTAATAGAAGAAGGTAGGGAGGTCATAGGTTTTGGCTCTATTGCAAAATATGGCTACTTAGACTTTATGTTTGTCCATAAAGATCATCAAGGTAAGGGAATTGCTAAAAAGATTTTGGATCAAATAGAGTTGAAGGGTAAAGAACAGAAAAATAGAGAAGTTTATGCCTTCGTCAGTAAAACAGCAGAATCATTTTTTGAAAGACAAGGGTATGAACCTTGTGGAAAAAGGTATGCTTACTTGAATGAGATTGAGTTTGTGAATAGTGTTTTCAGAAAGCGATTAAACCCGAATGATGCATTAGACTTTTAAGAGAAAATCATAAATGGCTGTTAGTTATGATTTGCATCAAATTTCTATTACATCATTCGGGTTAAATCATGAAAACGACTAAATTCAACTTATTAATACTTTCATTAGTATCAATAACAATTGCTTGCTTCAGTTGTAGAAACAATCAATCCCCAATGGATGAATACCTCACTACTGAAAAAGAAAATATTAAAAATGATATTGTTTTGATATTTAAAAATATGCCTAATAATTCGAGATTAACCCATTCTAATGGTGGGACATACAATAAAGGTGTCTATGAAATCTCATATTCTTTGAATGGTTATCAAAATGTGTTTTGGGCTCCTAAGAATTACTCAACTAAGTCTGATACATTAATTATTAAAGATGTTGAATCTAATCTGGAAATTAATCACAAGTATAAGGTACTGGATGAGTTATCGTATATATTTAATCCAGGTGATACCGTTATGTTTAACTATCATGGTAATGTACCAGTTGTTGATATAAAAAATAGAGAAACTAAAAAATTTGATTACAATTTTGAAGCATTAATTAAACAAAAGACACCCCAGAATTCAATCCCCCATTACATACAACTTTTTAATCTATCATATATTGAAGTAGTCAATATGTTAGATGGTTTATTTGTACCAATAGATCAATTAAAAAAAGATCTATCAGAGAAAGGCAAGAACGAGCTTTTAAAACAAAGAGAAACATTAGACTCATTATATAGTATCAAAAATGTTTCTGATAAAATTTACATACATTACAGCACTAAGATAGCATACCAACAAAGACAAGTAGGTCTTATAAATGGTATTTTTAGACCTCGTTCACTTCAGGTAGAAAATGATAGTATTCTGAAATACTCCTTTTTCAAAAAGTATTTGGGTCAATATTTAAAGTATAAATATTATGAAAGTGACAAGATAAAATTAAAGAAAAGCCAGGTGCCAGATTATAGGCTTATTTATGATTCAATCTTATCAAATAAACAATTAACTAAAGGCATTAAAAAACATCTATTGTACCGAAATATGATTAATATTATTAATCAATCTTCTGCAAAGGATATTAAATATTATTTTGACCGCTATGTTAAAAGTAATTTTAGCGATTCTCTAACAATAAGTTTCTTTAAATCTGAATACAACATTGGCCAAGAGATAGCGGATGATTTAGTTTTAATTGCAAATGATGGAAATGAAAAGTCCTTTAAAGACCTGTTGGAAAAACATAAAGGAAAAACAATATACATTGATTTTTGGGCAAGCTGGTGTAAACCCTGTCGAGTTGCCATGCCCTCTTCTAGAATTCTTAGAAATGAGCTTAAAAATGAAGAGGTCGTATTCATTTATCTAGCTTATAATGATCAATTCACAAAGTGGGTGAATGCATCAAAAAAAGAATTACTATCTGATTATTCAGAGAGTTACTTTATTAAAAATTCCAAGTCTACTAATTTTATAGAAAATCATAAGATATATAATCTCCCTCGTTACATGATATATGATAAAAATGGTAATGTAAAATTTTCTAATGCACCTTCCCCAAGTAGCTCAAGAGTGAAAAGCGCAATAACTGATTAGATGAAAAGCAATAAACTATTACCAGATATCATGAAACAATTTTATTTAATAGCACTACTCACTCTAATGTGTTCTTGCCATATGGATGCTCAAGAAAAGTTTATTTGGAACAAGCAAAATAAAATGCAAAACCTTAAGAATAGGGAGGATCCGACTAAGTGGTCATTAACTAATTTTAAGGCAGATATGAATAGCCTAAACCAAACACATCATAGAAATGGTGTGTTTCCTGTTCCAGACTATGATTTGGTTGCTAAAAATAGTTTTATTGGGTTAGGAAGTGGAGGCGAATTTGAAGGTGTTGAGATAAATGGAAAAACTTTTTTATATAATTTCTTTTACATTAAAAAAAACAAAGTAAATCAGTCATATATTGATCCTGAACTCAACAACGATATTTTTTTCACTATTATAATTTCCACAGATTTTATTGATAAAGAAGGGTATACTCATAATAGTGCGGGAGCATCTTCAAGGAATCATCCTAATTACGTGGCTCAAGGCCTTTTCAAAACGAAAAATACCGACATTAAATACAGCGCCTTCATTACAGCAGATAGGGACTCTTATGCACTTGTTAGTGATCGATTATTTGATTTATCACTTGGAAGGGTAATTTTTATCGTTCCTCAGAAGGATAAGTCGCTTAGGTCAAAACAACTATCTATACCACCAATTCCATTAAAGGACATGAATAATTACATAGAATCTATCATCAAAGAACAAAAGAATTTTTATTTAGACAAAGGGGCTATTTAACCTTTTATGATCTCTATCTAGGTCAGTAAAAAAATTACTTAAAATCATCTAGGTTAATATCAATAAAAGCATTTTTCAAATCTTTGGTTAGCAATAGTTTCTTTCTGTAATTCAAAAACCAAATGAATACCAATATTGATAGAAAAGCAGTTATTATAACTGTTAAATATCTGATATTTTTTGCTTTAACAGCTCGTTCTTTAACACTTGTGAAAAATTCAGATGCAATCAAATCAATCTTATATTGCTCCGCATTCTGTATTATTTCATTTTGTCTTAATGAGTAGATTTCATTTTCAGCTATATAATTATCAGAATATACTAAAGCTTTGCTTTCATCATATCCTCTTACACTACGTGATAAAATGTGATATACATTAAAGTAATCAGGAGTTTTGTCTACCTTTTCGTACAAGGCCAAAGCTTTTAATCCATAACTTTCAGCTTGTTTGCTTTTACCGAGCACTAGGTTTAATTCAGATATTCCAATATATGTTATAAATAAGTCTTTTGGCCTATTCATTCTCTGTTTTTCAGTAAGCGCATTTAAGAAATATCTCTCAGATTGGCCATATGCTTTTTGATCAAAAAACGTATTGGCAATGTTATGATATGCCTGTGCTCTATAACGAGATTTTACTTTACCTTCCTCAAGCTTAATCATTTTTGTATACCATTCTCGTGACTCTTCATAATTTTTCAAATCACGATTTATTAAACCTAATTGGTTGTAAGCCTTATTAAGTTCTCTCTCATTTGAAATCGGCGTAATACTTAATTTATATTTTAACAAATCAACAGCCGCTTTAAATTCTTTATTATGTCGATGCGCTATGGCTTGGTTATTTAACAATTTTAAAAGAACTTTATTATTGTCAGTTTTTTCTGCATAATTTCTACCTCTTTCATAAAACTCAATTGCTGTTTTATTTTTAAAATGCTGTCTATATATTTTGCCTAAGGTAACACAAATATTTGCTCTATCAATAAGTGATTTTTTTGTATCAAGTGCATCATACTTCTCTAATGCAATAAGCAATTCAGGAACTGCTTTATCGATTTCACCTAACTCATCAGCAACATAACCCATAATAAAATGGCTTCTTGCTTCACCATACTGATATTCTAGATGAATTGATTTTCTCAATGACATCTCAGCATATATCACGGCACTATCTGGATTAACACTAGCATGATGCTTTGCTAATTGAAGTAAATCATCTACACTCTCAGTGTTAGTTGAATGATTATTTAAGTTTATAGAAAAGATGAGTAATAGCGCAAATAATAATTTCATATAATCAAAACTAGTAAGTATTAAGAAAAAAGCAAACAGAAAACGCATTCTGTTTGCCAATCTTATTTAAAGAAATTCCCTAGCCTAATTCTCCCTTATCTTCATCTTCATCATCAACCGTAATATTTTCGTATTTCACTTCTTCTACTTGAACTTCATCTAATGAATCTTCACATGCTGTAAAACCAAAAGAAGCTACTAATACTACGAATAAAATAATCCCAAACTTTCTCATAACTATTAAATATTTAGTGTTTAAAAACAATAAAGTTAAAAGTTATTGTATGCTTAATGAAAAATGCAATTCTCAAGACTATTCAAATTAGATAAAATTATTCAACCAGTTAAGTATTAAAACGCTCTTTTTCACAAGTTAGCAGAGTATATTTTGTGGTTTTGCTTGCCGAAAGTTTTTAACTTGCTTGTTATCAAGGACGGTTGTACGGAAACCTCTTGAAAACTTGAACTAAAAAATAGTGCTAATTCTGCTGTATTAAATTTTCAGTAAATGAGATAACCTATTTGAACCCCTAAGGGCTATTAATTCCCCTGATCGGGCTTCCCGACTCATGAGTTGATCATTAATGATTGCCCGTAAATACCCCGTACCCAATAGGTCGGGAATGGTTCATTTTATATGGCCATTTATAAAGGTTTTTGGAACTGAAATAATTGTAATTGGAGGAAACATTTCTAAAGCTTCCCCTCATTTTGACATGAAACCTAGTGAATTGTTTAAGCATGAAAAAATTCAGGTTGCTATATCAAATTTAAATGATCAAGCGGTTTGTTTAGGAGCGAGTAGGCTTTTTGCTAATTTAGAAAAATAAGATAGTCATGAAAGTTTTAATTGCAACAGATAAATTTAAAGGTTTACTATCTGCAGAACAAGCCATAAAGGCCATAAGTATTGGGGTAAATAATGCAGCCCCTTCGTTAAAACTTACTCTTCATCCATTGGTCGATGCAGGGGAAGGGTCATTGAAAATTCTAGCGGATCATGGAAAATTACAAAAGAAAAAAATTAATACAGTAGACCCTCTTGGTAGAGAAATAAGCGCATCATACTATGTATCCGAAAAAAATGAAGCATTTATAGAAATTGCAAGTGCTTCAGGCTTATTATTATTAGAGGAACCCGAACACAACCCTAACGAAACATCTAGTTTTGGGACTGGTCTTTTGATAGCTGATGCATTGAAATATGGAGCAAGCAAGGTTTATCTTTTTCTTGGAGGCAGTGCGACAAATGATGGCGGAATGGGTATTGCCAATGCATTAGGTTTTAATTTTTATAATGACAATAATCATAAAGTAGCGCCACTTGGAAAGAATCTTCTACATGTAAAGCACATAAGAAAGCCAGAAAAATATTTGTTTAAGAACTGCGAACTGATCTTATTATGTGATGTGGACAATCCGTTTTGTGGTAAAGAAGGTGCCGCTTGCATATATGCTCCGCAAAAAGGAGCAGATCAACAAATGGTAAATCAATTGAATGAAGGGCTAGAAAACTTTGCCAAAGTAATTAAAGAAGAGTTTGGTCAATCTATTGCATTAATTAAAGGTGGGGGAGCTGCTGAAGGAATTGCAGGAGGGGGTAGTAGGAATGCTCAATGCCCGTATTGAAAGTGGAATAGATTGGATCATAAACGTAACAAATTTTGAAGAACAATTAAAAATGGCTGATGTTGTAATAACTGGAGAAGGGCGTCTCGACCATCAATCCCTTGCAGGGAAAGTTGTTTCAGGAGTACTTAAGTTAGCCACTCAGCAGAAAAAAAAGATAATGATTTTTGCAGGCACAAATGAGTTGGGCGCTTCCCAACTGAAACAGGCTGGAATCTCAAAAGTTTTGACAACCAAGAGTCTAGCATTAAACCAGGAAGATTCTATCAACAACGCTGGGCAATACTTAACCCGAATAATTCGGGAAATAATTATTAGAAAAACTAAATGGTTGACCATCAACGTAATCGATTCAGTAGAGTAAAATTGACATTCCTCAAATTTGGGCTATGTTAATTCTTAAGTCTTTCATCATAAAACTTAG
>CALGOB010000207.1 GCA_937958005.1 uncultured Cyclobacteriaceae bacterium | reverse complement strand
CCCGTTACATTTAACCCGAATGATGCAATAGAAATTTGATGCAAACCATAACTAACAGTCATTTAGCCACTTAAATCCTAATTTCCTACTCACCATAATGGAGACTATGTCTGCGTGGCAAATCAGAATTTAAGCAGCTATTTAACAGCCATTTATGATTTTATCTTAAAAGTCTAATGCATCATTCGGGTTTAAGTTAAGAATTAAGAGATTATCCATATGGGTCAGGCCATCATGATTACATGGTAGCCCGAGGGCATAGCCTTTTCAGCCCCTGATTCCTGCTCTGATTTGGCATTAGCTTAATAACACTTAAGGGAGCCAGTCCAGGGAGATAAATTGAATTGATATCTAAAAATAATAAAGGAAAAAGTAGTTTTAGGATTAATCATCAAAATCACCATCAACACTTGGTAGTTCATCAAAAAAATCGTCAAAATCATCTATTTCACTAAACCCTCCTGATGGTAAGGAGAAACCATCAAAATCAATTGCTTCACTTGAAATGGCTGAAACATCAGAGGTTATATGGAAATTTAAATCAACGCCTTTTTTAATTAGGTTGAGTCCTATTTTGATCCATTTATTCTTCGCCAGTTTATCCAAGTTACTGGTTTTGTTTATTGTGGAATATTTTTGTCTGAGAGCACTTCTAATTAGATAATCAACTACTTTAGTTTGTTGACCACTTACAATTGAGTCATTGCTGATGTTGGTGATGGTACTCCTTAAAGTTGATTGCAAAGGGAAGTTGATCTCAGTGGGTAAGTTGATGAAAATCATATCTAATAGCTCTTTTTTTACCCTGATCTCTTTAGAATCAAACACTTCTTGTTTGATAATACCTGTGTCTTCTTTGAAGTAGGAATAATCACAATTGAAGCCTTTTAATCCCTAAGGGATATTAATTCCCCTAGCCAGGCACCCCTACTCTTGAGTCGATCATTAAATTATTGCCCATAGGTACCCCGTACCCTTCTGCGAGGGCCGTAGCTTTCTTAGCAGAGGCACTGGGTCAGGGTTGGTTCATTTTCCCCTCTTGTACCAGCATACCAATAATTGCTGAGGTAAAAGGCTTGATACAAGTCACAGACTCGAGTCTAAGAATGAAAACCAATCCTGAAAAACTTACTTATTAACTCGACCTGTATTAATCTATATTTTTCAGTATATAATGAATTGATTTTCATTTACTTAAAAATAACTCCTTGTCGTTTAAATGTCGTCGGGTTAATAATCAATAAAAATCCTCAAGATTGGCCATACAATTACTTTTTAGATTTTTTATAGACATACTGCTCACCAACAGGTAGTTGGTTTAACACTTGAGACATGTCCACGGGTGGGGTGGCTAGCTTTCTAAGACTTAAATCCATCCAAGCGCCTTTAGCAGTTATATGAGCACTTTTTACCCCATTATTAAGAATCTCATGATGTAACTCCCATCTTGATCCATCCTCCGATATTTCTCCTCTTAAAACATTAATTAAGATGTTGTCATCAGGATGTAATTCTTTAATAAAGGAACATTCTTCTTTAAACAATATGGGGCCTATGTTTGATTCTTTCATTTCAGTAGAACCAAACCCACAAGTGGCAAAAAAACTTATTCTTGCATCTGCACCATATTCATAGTAAGCAGAATGCCTCACATGCATGTTAGCATCTACGTCAGCCCATCTTACCTCTATTTGTTTTTCAAACTTCTTCATAACCTTAACTTATTACCCTTTTTAAGTAAATCTTATAATTATTAGATATTATCACTACAGGTTTTGTCTAGATCGATGCTTCTTTTTTTCTTAACTAATATTAGTTCCTAAATCATTATTGATTCAAGTAATTCTACAAAATATTAAATAAGAAAAGGCTACAGTTATTCCATCGTGATAATCTTTGCTTTATTCCTATTTTATGATGTTTACCCAAACATGATAACGTCATTAAAATGTTCCTCATCAGTAGATTGGGTAATTAGTGAGTGATCTCCAAACATTCCATTTTCACTATAGAATATATCCACACATTCATTAGATAAAAAATTGATCCCATTTAATATCAAGTTGCTTAGAAACTCTTCTTTGCTCAAAATAGGCCCCTCATCCTCTTTCCAATTTTCATTATAATTTTCAAGGAACTCTTCTGCAATGATGTCTTTGGCTTGCGATTCATACTTGGTAAAATCTTTGAGATTTTTATTAGCAAGTATAAGTGTTTCTTCTAATCTCAGATCATCAGGATCTAGGCTAATGGGAAGCATCACATTGCCTACTTTTACTTTAGCATTGAAGCTGCCTATTACCTGTTTGTTTTCTGTTAAATCTTCCTTTTTAACCATCATTAATTTCCCTTCTTAGTTAAGGACAAGTTTTCCATTATTAACTGAATCTTTTAACTAACTCTTTCAAACACTTATTATAAATGACCATAATACTATAATGAATAGAAGGCAAAACTAGTTTTATTGATTCATTTATCAAGAGTTTTGAAGAGGTATATTTGGAATTTCATAGATAGTAAATGCTGTATTAGCAGTACATCTATTTCTAAGTGGAAAAAACCAATGAAAACAGTTAAAAAGAAGATGAGAAGCAATTACTACATCATATATAGCAGCCAAGTCCCCGCTATCCCTTCTAGCCCTCACTGCGTTGCGGGCTGCCAGTACTATCGGGGCTAGACCCCATTTCCATCACTCACTATGACAGAGTTTGATTTATTAGCCTGAGTTCAGAATAAGCCCTTATACCAACCTAAGTTAGATTTATAAAGGAGTCTATCTATTAGCAAATTTAATCCCTAAGGGATATTAATTCCTCTGGTCGGACACTCTGACTCTTCTGCGGTGAAGCTTCTTTGCAAAGGCACTGAGCCGGGGTTGGTTCATTATTTGCCATGCATCATTCGGGTTAAAAATACTCACCATAGAGATGCTATGCTTGCGTTTTTTGTCCCAGTGGGAAATTACTTTGTAAAAATTAAATTTACTAAAATATCATATACGCCCCATAAACATAAATTGGAATAAGTATTTTGAGAAGATATCTGACCCCACCTGAAAACCGACTGAAGTACTTTATCATCATGCAACCAATTACAATGAATATACTTGTTTGCCCTCTTTCCAGATATTTAGCCTAAAAAGATTCTATGATATGCTCGGGTTCACACCCTCGGTTTGAACCTAATTTGGGTAAATCAAGATTGCCAAGAAAGCTTCTAATTCTGTTTAATCTATAAATCTTTTCATCCGGTTCATTCCTCCATAAGGGGTGACCTACTTATCTGAATACTCAACCGGAAGATTAACCATTTGGGTGATTTTGATTTCTAATCAAAATCGTTATTTAATCCCTATTTTCAAAGATTTTAACACTTTTATTAATTCCTATTGTATAATCCAAGTTCAACTTCAACTCATGAAATGAACCAACCCCGACCCAGTGCCTCTGCTAAGAAAGCTACGGCCCTCGCAGAAGGGTACGGGGTATCTATGGGCAATAATTTAATGATCGGCTCAAGAGTAGGGGTGCCCGGCCAGGGGAATTAATATCCCTTAGGGATTAAAAGATACACCAACGATCTTAAACAGGCTTAGGATTCAGTTGAGTTTGCAAAAAAATGATAATTTAATCTTATTTTCTATTATAACTCACCGAGTTTTTAGGGTACTTCAAAGAGTAATTCAAGTATATATTTTGGTTTTAATTAAATTTGATTCTTACCAAATTAAATAGTGAAATGAAGAAAGTAATATTTACAATATGCCTGTTAGCAGGTTTAGGGTTGATTAGCTGTGATAACACGGCAAAAGAAAAATCAAAGGCAATTGAAGTCGCTAAAGAAAAGGCGGATGAAGTTATGAAAGCAGAAATAGAGAAAATAGAGTCGGTTAATTCTGAATTAGAGACGATTGAGACAGAGTTAGAGACTGCTGCTGAAGAATTAGATGATGCATTAAATAACTTGGAAATTGAATAATTAGATGATTATGAAAAACTTACTAATATTATGTTCGGTCATATTCTTTTTGATTGGAAACCCAAGTACAATTTTGGCACAAGGAAAAGGAAAAGGGTTAGAGAAAAAAGCAGCAAAAGCTAAACAGAAGGGTGAAAAGAAAGCAAAAGAATACAAAGGGAAAGCAAAAGCTGAAGAGAATAAAGCCAAAGGAAAGCAACTAGGAAAAGGCAAGAGCGAGGAAGTCAAAATGAAGGGGAAAGAAAAAGCGGCAGAAGCTAAAGCTAAAGGACAGGACAAAGCCGATAAGATGAAAGATAAAGCAGAAAAAAAGGCTAAAGAAGGGTTAGAAGATGCTGAAGAAGAGTTAGAAGATGCTGAAGAAGAATTGTCTGAAAAGAAAGAAAAGAAAGGAAATGCTTATGGAAAGAATAAAGGTGACTTAAAAGGTAAAGATTTTGGTCAAGCGAGGGCTAAGGCAGCAAAGGAAAAACTTAAATCCAAGAAGGAGAAAATTGATAGTATGCTGGCTGAAGATGATGAGAAAATTGCTAATGCAAAGGAAAAAATCACTAAGGCTAAAGAAGCTCTTGCAAAAAAGAAATCTCAATTATCACCTGAAGAATTTACAAGGAAACAAAGTGTTATTGCAAAAGCTGAGGAGAAAGTAAAATTACTTCAAGAAAAAGTTGTAAATGGGAAATCCAAACTAAAAAAAGCAAACAATAAATAAGATTTTTTGGGGTTAGCTTTTTACTAACCCCAATTATTTTTTAACCAGTAAGTTTAGTTTCTAACAAATAACCATTTGACTGACTGATAAAACCCAATGCCTATATACCCAATGAGTCCTGGTTTTTTCTTTTCCTTTACTTCTACGGTGATCGTAGAGTAAAATGACACCTCATCAATTCTACTGATTTGACCTTTAATTAATTCTATCTTTTCATTTAAGCGTTCCAGTTCAGCTTCTATTTTTAAAATAGATTCTACATCATTTGCCAATTTAAGCAAGTCAAGATATCTGTTTCTACTCTTTTGTGCGTTTTCCAATCTTATTTGAAAGTCCTTGTATTCATGGGTGACATCTCTAGAACTAAGCGATTTCTGTTGAATTTTACCGAATTGGTTTATTTCATTTAAAGAATTATCTAATGACTGATTGACCACTCTTATGGTAATGACATTTTCGTGTCTAGAAAGGAGGTAACCATTATTTTTTTTAGCTATTTTTTCTACTTGCTTTATGGTAGATATTGGATCTTTCGTAATTAAAATTATGAAGGCATCTGTGATGATTTTTTTATTTGAAGAATTGAATTTGGGAAATTGATTTTCTGTAGGGTTGTCTGGATTATAATTGCTTGTGGGTTTGTTAATCGAACAGGCTGTAAGGGCTAATGTTAAAGCAATGACTGATAATGATTGTTTAAACTGATTCATATTTTAATGATTTTAAAAGAAAATATGAAACTAAATTTAACAGCATTGAAATCATTAGAGGCAATATTCATTTGTAAAACAATTGTAAAACGTCTACAATTAATTCTTAAAATGAGTTTAATAGAATCAATCGCCTTCTATGCGAAAATAGCTAGGGCGTTTTAGGTTTTTGTTTTGATAAAATAAGTATGCCGCTGATTACCACCAATGCACCTATGATTTGTAGAGAAGTGGTTTTTTCTCCTAAAACAATATAAGCTAAGAGAATAGTGAATATGGGGCCTAAACTTCCGATGATGGAGAAATTAGGTGCCCCTAACAATTTGATTGCATAGGACACTAAATAAGATGGTGCTACTGTTGAGATAGTTGCAATTAAAAAACCGATGAGGTATACATTTCTGTTAAAAGTAAAAAGCTGATAATCTGCATGGACTAGATAATGGATGAATACACTTATACAAGCGATAATCATAGCATAAGAGGTAAATCTGATGACGCCTAGCTTGGGAATGAGCCAATTACTCCCAACTAGGTAGGTAGCATAAGTTAATGCACTCAAGAAAACCAAGCCCGCGCCTAAGAAATAGGATTTGGAAAACGTAACATTAACTAATTGTGGATATAAAGTGATTACTATGCCCAGGTAAGTGATTAGAATGGCTATCACTTGATAACCTTTGATGGTTTTCTTTAAGAAAATTCTACTAAGAACAAGCACTATAGTAGGGTAAGCAAATAAAATGATTCTTTCTTGTCCTGCTGAAATGTATTGGAGTCCAAGAAAATCAAAGTAACTAGCTAAATAGTAACCAATAACTCCTAAAAATATAATAGAGAGAAGTTCTTTCCTTTTAAGAGAAGTGTATTCTTCTCCTTTTTTTATGTTGAGAGCAAAAAACACATAAAAAGGGAATGCAAATAACATTCTGAGTGTCAAGATAGATAAGGCATCTACAGAATATTGATAGGCCAACTTTACCATTACTGCTTTAGCAGAAAACATTGCCACACCCAATGCACCAATAAGTATTGCATAGATGATATGGTGTTGGTGCTTTAATTTTTGAAACATGGTTCAAAAATAGTCATCTTTTTACCTATAATTTTAATCCCTAAGGGATATTAATTCCCTTGACCGGGCACCCCTACCCTTGAGTCGATTATTAAATTATTGTCCATAGGATACCCCGTACCCTTCTGCGAGGGCCGTAGCTTTCTTAGCAGAGGCACTGGGTCGGGGTTGGTTCATTTAGCATAAATACTTTCTTCATATACTTCCCAATCAATCTCTTTAGGATTTGAGCCATATTGATTGGTTCCATCATCGCTAGCTAAGACCATAAAAATAATAACGCCTCCAATAATAGGGACAAATCTTAATAATAACATCCAACCACTGTTTCCTGTGTCATAAAATCTTCTTACAGTTAAAGCTAGGCTAGGGATAATAGTAATTAGAATATAACCAATTGTGACAAGCATTAAATTAGGCGTTCCCATGATAGACAAATCAATGATTAGACATATAATGACGGCTATTACATTGAATAACTGGAATAACCAATATTCCGTTCTTCTAGCTCTACCAGAAAATTCTGCATATTTTCTAAAAACATTAAGGTAATATTTCTTATAGATGATTGTTTTATTGATTTTTCCAGTTACTAAGATAACGGACTTTAATAGAATTATTTAATACCTTCATATTTATTAATTTTGAAATATGTCAGATTACAGGTGGGATACTTTTGTTCAACGAATAACAATTCAAGCAGAGGTTTCAACAATTTACAAGGCTTGGGCAACACAGAAGGGGCTTGAAAAATGGTTTTTACGAAGTGCAGTTTTTGTGAATAGTGAAGGGGTGAAAAGAGCTAAAGCGGCTTATATTCATTCGCCAGATACCTATGAGTGGCTTTGGCATGGCTACGGAGATGATGTTTTAGAGAAAGGGAAGATTCTTGAAGCTAATGGGGTAAATGGTGTAAAGTTTACTTTTTCCGGTGATTGTCAAGTACAAGTGAAGATTTATGCTGAGGGAGGAATGAATATTTGCGAACTAACCCAATCTTATATTCCACTAGACGAAAAAAGTAAGATTGAATACCATATTGGGTGTATGAATGGCTGGAACTTTTACCTTACAAATCTTAAATCTATATTAGAAGGAGGGATAGATTTGCGAAATAAAAATGAGAAAATTAGACGAGTTGTCAATGCTTAGCCTTGCTTTGATCTTTTCTTTTATGAAAGCAATATTAAATTCTCTGGGGAATCTCCTTTTTTTTAAGAGGACTAGGGAGATTTGTATAGACTAAATGATGTTGGGTTATCTCTATATACAAGAAGATAAAATTGGATTAATTCCTTGGGTGAAATTCTTTCATAATTTGTTGGAGGTATTCTCTATCAAGATGTGTGTAAATTTCTGTTGTAGTTATTGACTCATGCCCCAGCATTTCTTGGACAGCCCTTAAATCGGCACCACCTTCGATTAGGTGTGTTGCAAAAGAATGCCTAAAAGTATGAGGACTTACTTTCTTGCCAAGAGAAATTGCCGCTGCTAAATCCTTGATTATGACAAATATCATGACCCGTGACAATTTAGCCCCTCTTCTGTTTAGGAAAAGGATGTCTTCATTACCTGGTTTGATGGTCATATGATTTCTGACATGCTGCCTGTAAAGGTTTATTTGCTTGAGTGCCTCTCTTCCTATTGGTACATATCGTTCTTTGCTGCCCTTACCTAAAACCCTTAAAAAACCCATTTCTTCGTAGATACTACTGATTTGTAAACCAATCAATTCAGAAACCCTCAAACCACTACTGTATAAAGTTTCTAACATCGCTCTATTTCGTTGTCCTTCATTGGTGGACATATCTATAGCAGCTAAAATTTGTTCTATTTCTACTATATCCAAGGTGTCAGGTAGTTTTCTTCCAAGTTTAGGAGTTTCTATCAAAGCCATAGGATCAGTGGCGAGATCCTCTTCGTATTGTAGGAATTTATAAAATGAACGAAGTCCTGAGATTACACGAGCTTGAGTATATGGAGTCATCCCCAGTTCATTAATAAACTCTATAAAATCAACAAGGTGTTGGTTTTCAACTTCCAAAGGAGATACATTTAATCGTTTAATATCCAGGAATTGTTTGAGCCTATTCACGTCTTGTAAATAAGCTTCTATAGAATTAGCTGCCAAGGATCTTTCTATCCTCAAATAGTTTTTATAGTTGTTTATGTGAAAATCCCAGCTCATAATGAAGTATCCGTCACGCAAAAGTATTACTTTTAAGGCTGAATACAGGGAATTTATGAGGTTGATCATAATTAATGGACCTAATCTGAATCTATTAGGTAAACGTGAAACAGATATTTACGGTAATCAGAGCTTTGATAGCTACTTTTTATCATTAGTAAATAAAAACTTAGAGATTGATTTATCTTATTTTCAATCGAATGCTGAAGGCGCTATAATTGATAAAATCCATGAAATAGGTTTTGAATTTGATGGGATTATCATCAATGGTGCTGGATATTCCCATACTTCGGTAGCTATTGGTGACGCGTTAGCTGCCGTACCCGCAAGATCAATCGAGGTACATATCTCTAACGTTTATGCAAGAGAAGAATTTAGACATCATAGTTACCTTACAAAAAATTGTGTCGGGATGATTACTGGATTAGGGTTGACTGGATATCAGTTAGCAATTAATTATTTCATTGAAAATCCAGAATTATGAAGCTGATTTCATTTTACCCTGGACCATCAAGAGTATATTCTAATATCCCTGAATACCTCTATGAAGCATATATGGATGGTGTGCTTTCCTTTAATCATCGCAGTAAGGAATTTTCAGAAATACTTGAAACAACCATTGAGCTACTTCATAAAAAACTCAAAGTGCCTAAAGAGTATAAAGTAGTTTTTTTCTCTTCTGCCACTGAATGCTGGGAGGTGATAGCGCAGTCACTGACTGCCAAAAAGAGCTTTCATTTTTACAATGGAGATTTTGGGGAGAAATGGATGGATTATGCTAAAAAATTAAAACCAAAAGTTTCTGGAAAAGCATTTGATAGAGAGGAGGAGCTCCCATATAACTTAGAGCTTGATGAAGATACGGAGTTGGTTTGTGTAACTTATTGTGAGACTTCCAATGGGACTCAATTAGGCAATAAAACGGTTAAAAAATTAAAGGCAAATAATCCTAAGGCGTTAGTAGCAGTAGATGCTACATCAGCCATGGCAGGAACTAATCTTGACTTTGAAAATGCCGATATATGGTATGCATCTGTGCAGAAATGCTTTGGACTTCCTGCCGGTATGTCTGTTATGCTGCTTTCCCCACGAGCAGTGGAAAGAAGTAGGGGGTTGGGAGAAAATGATCATTATAATAGCCTTAATTTTGTGCTTGACAATTTTGAGAAATTTCAGACTCCTTTTACGCCAAATATTTTGGATGTTTACCTTCTAATGAGGACTTTGGAAAATTCAAAAGGAGCTAATTACATTCATGAAAAATTACAAGCAAGAAAGAAAGACTATGAGTCTTTTATCAATTCGTTTCAAGACTTTGATTTTTTAATTAAGAACCCAGATGTTAGATCTGATACTGTTTTAGCTATAGAACATAAGGAGGTAGAGAAGTTAAAGAAAAGAGCAATGGAATCTAGTATTTTACTGGGTAACGGTTATGGTAAATTAAAAGAATCAACCGTAAGAATTGCTAATTTTCCTGCAATTAAGAGAAGAGAAATTGATAAGTTGAAAACATTTTTTAAAACCCATTATAAATCAAAATGATGGATCATAATTAGCTTTTTTTAAAGCAGTTAATACTTGAAACCCTATCCCTTATTTCTCTTTTTGATCACAAATTGTTTTTTCTGAACTAATGTTTTTTGAACTTCCTTGGGTTTATTTGGAGTATCTTTTCCTTTTTCCCTTGGTCCTCTTTTATAAATAACGAGACCGTTCAAGAAGTTCCTGAGAATTTGATCTTTCAACTCCATGTATTTAGGATGATCCTCACTTCTAAAAAAAGCTCCGAGCTCACTTTTGCTGATTTTAAAATCAACAAGCTTTAGAATTTCAACAATATCGTCATCACGTAACTTTAAAGCAACGCGTAATTTTTTTATAATGTCATTATTTGTTAATCCCATTTTTAGACTTTTAACGCAATTTAAATCTTTCGATCAAATACTACAGTTAGAATTGCAAAACTTGCCTAGAAATTTGTTTTGAATGATTCGATACTACTTAACCTGCCAATGAATGTGGTCATCATGCCGAACAGCATGGCATCCATGAAACTTGATATGATCCTCTTTGGATAAGCCCCACCTTTGTTTTAAGTGAGGCTCGATAAATAATTTTTCAGTAATAGGTGAATTGATAAGGAGCTTAATAAGCTTAATTGTTCTTTCTTCATTCAATTTATAATGTGAGGACCCTGTTGAGAGAGTGATTTTTTCAAGTAAATCATAATGCCAATAGCCTTTGTTTTTACAGATTTGGGGATAGTTTACTTCAGATATTCTTGGCTTTTCATAATGACCATACCCAATAGAAGAAAGCGTATTAGAGGAGGGTTCATTTTGTTGATCATAACTAAAGGCTAAGTCTATTTTTTTTCCATCATTGTGACTTAAATGCGGTAACAAAGGAAACCCATCAAAAAATGGAAAGTTGGCATCTAAATAGGATACTGATGAATTTGGGAAGATATTTTCTAAATTTTCTCCTGTTTTTATTAAATCACTTCGAAGAGTTTTGGTTACATAATGTCTGTTGAGTAGACAGGTTATAATATTTAATGGTTTTACAGGGCCTGTTAAAGGAAGTGCAACACGTCCACCAAATGGCGCTAAACTTGGGAGTAAAATAAAAACAAATAGGAGATAGGTTATTATAGAATATACCAAAGATCTTTTTAACCCGAACTGATTATAAACATAAATACTGGATAAATAGATCAACCCACCAATTTGTGTAGCCAACGTTAAAACCGTAAAAGCAATGAGATGGAATAGAAAAATGAAGATATTTTTAATCATATTGTAAAAATCACCGTAGTTTCTAATTCTCAATATAAAGAATGTACTAGTTACCTCATACCGGGTTACTTTGAATAATCAATACTTAGATAGAACCACGTGACCTAAGAACGAAATTCACTTACTTACATTGTAATAGTACTTTTATAGAAATCTGGAAAGTAATTAATGATCACTATATTTTGACTCAGTACAATGATTTGAATTTTTAATTCCGTTACTTTTGCGTTTTAGGATTTACATAATAGGCTATGTTTAATTTCAAAGAGATATTATCAGTTAGTTTGATTCTTTTTTCTGTCATTGATATCATTGGTAGTGTTCCTATTATCATTGATTTAAGGAAAAAAGCAGGACATGTACAGAGCGAAAAAGCTACAGTGGTTTCAGGGATTATCATGGTGGTATTTTTGTTAGTTGGAGAAGGAATTTTAGGATTGTTTGGGATAGATATATATTCTTTCGCTATTGCTGGAGCATTGATCATGTTTTTTATGGGGATGGAAATGGTACTCGGCATCCAGATTTTTAAAAATGACCCACAAGATTTAAATAGTGCTTCTATTGTTCCACTGGCATTTCCATTAATTGCAGGTGCAGGAACCATGACAACGTTGATTTCCTTAAAAGCAGAATTTGCTACCCCCAATATTTTTATTGGTATATTTATCAATTTGGCTTTTGTGTACCTTGTACTAAAAACCAGTGGCTGGTTGGAAAAGAAAATTGGAAATGCTGGATTCAACGTCTTGAGAAAGGTGTTTGGGATTATTCTTTTAGCGATAGCTATTAAACTTTTTAAATCACACTTACAGTTCTGATATGATTACAATTTATACTGATGGAGCGGCCAAGGGAAACCCTGGTAATGGAGGTTATGGAACTGTCTTATTGGCAAACGTAGGAGGGAAAAACCTCAGAAAAGAACTGGCAGAGGGCTTTAGGAAAACTACTAATAATAGAATGGAACTGTTGGCAGTGATCAGAGGACTACAGATGCTTAAGCAAGAAGGGAGTGAGGTGACCATTTATTCTGATTCTAAATATGTGGTAGAATCTGTAGAAAAAGGATGGCTATGGAACTGGCAAAAGAAAGGTTTTAAAGGCAAGAAAAATGTAGATATGTGGCAAGCTTTTATTCCCCTTTATAAAATGCATAAAGTTAAATTTAAGTGGATTAAAGGGCATGCTGGTATTCCTGAAAATGAGAGGTGTGATCAGCTCGCAGTAGCAGCTGCTGAAGGCATAGACTTAAAAGTAGATATTGGTTACGAGCAACAAGGGACGTCTCTTTTCTGATAGGATAAATGCCAAATAATTACTTTCAATTCAAAGAGTTTAGGATAGATCAAGGAAACTGTGGAATGAAAGTTACCACAGAAGCTTGCCTATTTGGTGCATTAGTAGACGTATTTGATACACAAATAAAGCTGAAGGTATTAGACATAGGCGCTGGTACTGGATTGCTTTCTTTAATGATCGCTCAACGATTTCCTAAAGCTCTAATAACAGCAGTTGAAATAGATGAAAATGCCTTTAGAGAAGCTTCTTTGAATATAAAAAATAGCCCATGGAGTAATAGGATAAATATCATCAATCAAAGTATTCAAGCATTTGAACAGGAAAGTCAAGAATTATATGACTTGATCATTTGTAACCCACCTTTTTTCTCTGATCACCAAAAAGGGTTAGATAGACAAAAGTCAACAGCATTGCATACTGATTCTTTAAGTCACGATGATTTAGCTTGTATCGTAGAAAAACTATTGAATAAGATAGGTGAATTTTATGTGCTTTTACCTTCTTTTGAAGCTAAAAAAATAGAAAGGCAGTTAAATTCATTAAAACTATCAGCTCATCAGTCTATAGAGGTCTATAATAGAATTCAAGACATAAATATTTTCAGGAACATCAGAGCTTATTCCAGAAATAACCACCCCTTAAAAGAGAAAAAATTCTTTATAAGAAATAGTCAGAATGAATATACTGCTGAATTTAAAAAACTAATGAAACCATTCTATTTACATTTATAGAATGGCTATTCATTTTGTTCTTAAAAAGGCAAACAATATTGCTAAATTATGAAGCCTCAGAATTAACTTTCGACTTACCTTTTACAAACCCTTCAGCTTCATTTACTAAATTTTCAGATCCGATAATAAATGGAGTCCTTTGATGGAATTTTGTAGGTGTTAAATCCAGGATTCTTGTTTGACCATCACTTGCTTTACCCCCTGCTTGTTCAGCGATAAAAGCTAATGCATTGCACTCATAAATAAGTCTTAATTTTCCATTTACAGCCCTAGAAGTTGCTGGATATAAATAAACACCTCCTTTTAGCAGGTTTCTATGAAAGTCAGCTACCAGTGATCCTATATACCTTGCTGTATAATCTTCTTCTTTGCAATGTTCTATATAATTGCGAATTGGTTGGTCAAATTGATTCCAAGAACCCTCATTGATAGAATAGATGCTGCCGTCTTTAGGGCTTTTCATACCTGCATGAGAAAGGACGAACTCACCTAAGGAAGGCTCTAGAGTAAATCCATTCACACCGTTCCCGGTAGTATATACAAGCATGGTAGATGAACCATATAACACATAGCCAGCAGCTATTTGTTCCTTACCTTTTTGGAGAATATCTGAATGTTCTACAGGCTGGCCTATTGGCGAGAGTCTCCTGTAAATAGAAAATATAGTACCTATAGAAACGTTAACATCTATGTTAGATGAACCATCCAGCGGGTCAATGGCTACGATGTATCTGCTCTCAGGGTTTAAATGGACTATCTCCTCGTCCTCTTCAGAAACAACAGCGCAGGTTTGTCCTCCATTTTTAAGAGCCCTGATGAACCGGATATTGGCAATTACATCTAGTTTTTGCTGTTCTTCACCCTGAACATTTTTCCCTCCAATACCCCCAGTGATATCTAATAACCCAGATTTATTGACCTCCCTGTTTACTATTTTACTAGCTAGGGCAATATCTCTTAATAATTGAGATAGTTCACCAGTTGCATATGGAAAATCATCTTGTTTTCTAGTAATGAAACGATCAAGAGTTGTCCCAATTGGTAATCCTAAGTTATTTTTGTCCATATTGAGTTAAATGCTATTTAACGCGAAATTAAAGTTTTTCAATCGTTTTCATATACATTCTAATGTAATTTAATTTAGTATGAAGGTTTTTAAATTTGGAGGAGCTTCTGTAAAAGATGCTGATGGAGTGGTCAATTTGGGAAGGATAGTTAAAAGATTATTGAACCCAGGTGATATTATAGTGGTATCTGCCATGGGCAAGACGACTGATAGGCTAGAAGAAATGGCTAATAGTGCTATACAGAAACAGGATATCAGTAAACAATTTTTAGAAATTAAATCGTTTCACCAGCAAGTTTTACTAGAGGTTTTAAACCCCTTGAATACTGAATGCAAAGAAAAGATCAATTTAGAAGAAATCTTTGATAATTTGTTAGCAGATATTTCTTTATCGACTAACAAAGGGACAGCTGAATTCTTAGATTCAATATTAGCTTATGGAGAAATTTTATCTACGTTAATTGTATCAGTTTATCTAAATGCCATTGGGGCAGGGACCAAATGGATAGATATTAGGCAATACCTACGGACCGATAATAATTATGGTGGAGCTAGGGTAGACTGGACAACTACCCTCTCTGGATTGAATCAAGGGCTTTTGAGTGAGAAACAGGTAACTATTACACAAGGGTATATAGGAAGCACTTTAACAGGTAAAACAACTACTCTTGGTAAAGAAGGTTCGGATTTTACTGCGGCTATTATTGCAAGGGCATGTCATGCAGAATATGTGACCTTTTGGAAAGATGTAACAGGAGTATTTACTGCGGATCCAAAAAAAGAAGACCAAGCAGTATTGTTTGATGAACTTTCTTATAGGCAGGTAGTTGAGATGACTTATTATGGAGCAAAAATCATTCATCCGAAAACAATGAAACCTCTTTCTGAATCTAATATTCCTTTATATGTTAGGTCTTTCAATGATTTAGATTCATCAGGAACCAAAATTGTTAATGAGACCAGTGCCATCAGTGATTTACCTCAAGTTATTTTTAAAGAAGAACAAGTGCTTGTTTCATTTAAGATCATTAACTTAGAATTTATAGGTGAGCATAACATGGGTTTGATATTTTATACCTTTGACCGGCTCAATATCCAGGTAAATATGATTCAAAGTTCTGCAGTTTCTTGTTCATTTGTCTTCGATTGGAATGAAGAAAAAGTAGCTCAACTCAATAAATCTTTGGAAGATAAATTTGAAATTTACTTTAATGATAACCTCACACTTGGAACTTTTAAAAATATGCCATCAGATTCAATCCTAAACTATATGGAAGGGGTAGAGGTCTTTTTGGAACAAACAACAAGAGATAAAAAGAGAATCTTATATAAAAAATCAGAATCAAGCAATAAATCTGTGGGGAAGCTCCTCTAAACTCGCTCTCAAACTCAAACTTCTTTAGCAAACATCAAGTCAAGTATTTGATTATTAAATGCTTAAAATTTTAAATGTTATTTTTTATGGGTTGGATAGATTTAAAGTTTTTTCCTATTCCACAGGTTTTCTGCTTGATCCCTAATTAGATAGTGACAATTGTAAAAAGTAGTTAACAAATATTAATTATCTACTAACAGGAAA
>CALGOB010000206.1 GCA_937958005.1 uncultured Cyclobacteriaceae bacterium | reverse complement strand
AAATATTTTGACAGAGAACAGACCGAGTCAGAGAGGTTACGCTTTGAAGAAAGATTAAAAGAATCTACAGATTTTGCTAATGAAATTCTTCTTAGGAAAAGCATGCTCGCAGCTATCAAAATGGAGGGAGATGGTGAATTGAGGTCTGAGTTGAAATTAAAGGCTAAGAGTTTCAATATTCACTCCCATAGTAAAAGAAATTTTAAATGGCGTTATTTTGCTGCCGCAATGGTAGTTTTAATAGTTGCTACTTACCTGGTTTTACCAACTGAAAATTCATTATTCGAAGCTTACTATTACCCCCTTCCTGAAGACCAGGTTACCAGAAATTTACCGGACAATAAAAATTCCTATCACCATGCGATGGAGCAATATAGTTTAGGTAACTACAATGAGGCCATCCCACTTTTTCATGCTGCTGACAGTGAAACTAAAAGAAATGAAATTGCGCTTTATTTGGGAAATTGCTACCTGAGTACTGATCAACCCAATAAAGCGATAAAATACTTGACGACAGCACAGCAAACAGAAAGCAAATCTCTTAAAAGACATTCTTCCTGGTTTTTAGCATTGGCCTATCTTAAGGCACATCAAAGAGAAAAAGCAGTTGATCAATTGAATTTTTTGACTAAAAACAAAGGTTCACATTATAAACAATCCACTGAACTATTAGAAAAGTTAAAATGGAGTTTTTACTAATTAACCAAAAAATCTAAATGGTTGAAGTTTTTACTACTGCTTTTGACAAGATCTATTTCTTCACACCATTATTACCTCATTAATTAGTTTTTATGAGGACAACTACTTAAAATGGAGATTTACACAGTTTAGTGGCAAAAAAAAACAGAGATCTCATTCTCATGGCATATTGTAGAAAAATAGTCGCTTCTACAATATGCCAAAAGGATGGTAATTCTTTATATATCCCCTAAAGCTTCTTTAGACCCTTCAGGTTCTTTTTGTTACCCTCTTCTATGATACTTATCGCATAACCTCCACCAGGCGCGCACAATTGGGACAACTTGGATTTATTGGTTACTACAAATTTTTTAATCTCATATGCTTTTGGGTTGTTTCTATAGTGAGCGCTTTTTTGGTCACTATAAATGGTTGCAATGTATTTCTTCCCAGCTTCAAGGAAATCAAATTGAATCTGTGATACCCTAGCCTGCTCATCATTGGTACGGCCTACAAACCAGTTATTGGTTCCTTTTCCTTTTCTAGCAAAAGTAATGTAGTCACCTGGTTCTGCTTCTAGTACTTTGCTATCATCCCAATCTACCGGTACGTCTTTGATGAATTGGAAAGCATCCAAATGTTTTTGATAAGTTTCAGGTAAATCAGCAGCCATTTGTAATGGACTGTACATGGTAACATATAGTGCCAATTGCCTAGCAATGGTAGTATTCACCCATGAATTATTATTTGGATTATATTGACTAACGTCTGGTTCAAAAATACCAGGTGTATAATCCATTGGCCCTCCTATCAACCTAGTAAACGGCATGATGGTAGTATGATCTGGGTTGTTTCCGCCAAAAGCTTCATATTCAGTTCCTCTCGCTGATTCATTGCCAATTAAATTTGGGTAAGTCCTGCTTAAGCCAGTTGGTCTCACCGCTTCATGGGCATTGATCATAATTTTATATTCAGCCGCTTTTTGAATTGCATATAAATAATGATTGACCATCCATTGTCCATAGTGTTTCTCCCCTCTAGGAATAATATCTCCTACATATCCACTTTTCACTGAATTATAGTTATTATCAACCATAAATTGATAGGCTTTATCAATATGCCGTTCATAATTACGAGCAGAACCAGATGTCTCATGGTGCATCATGATTTTCACTCCTTTATCTTTTGCATATTCTCGAAGCCCTATCACATCAAAATCAGGATAAGGTGTTACAAAATCAAATACATAATCTTTAGACTTTCCAAACCAATCTTCCCATCCTTCATTCCATCCTTCTACCAAAACAGCATCAAAACCGTGAGTGGCAGCAAAATCAATATATTCTTTGACATGTTGGGTATTGGCTGCATGTCGCCCATTTGGTAGGGTGTTTGCATAATCGGTAATACCTAATTGAATTCCTGCCAAGTCATTATAAGCCCATGAGCTTTTGCCAGTAATCATCTCCCACCAAACGCCTATATATTTAACTGGTTTTATCCATTCAGTATCTTCATAGGCGCAAGGCTCATTTAAGTTCAGAGTGATATTGGACATTAAAATATCTCCTGCTTTTTCACTAGCAATGACAGTTCTCCAAGGAGTAGTTCTAGGGGCTTGTAAATAGCCTTTATTACCCACAGCATCAGGTGTTAGGTGAGACTGAAAGATCATATTTTCATCATCCAACTCTAGGTGCATGCAAGAATATTCTATCAACGCTGCTTCATGGATATTAATGTAAAGTCCATTATCCGTTTTCATCATCAGTGATGTCTGCACACCTGTTTCTCCAAAGGGTGTTTGAGACGCATTGGGGGTCACAGCTTTTTTCATAAGTCCTCTGATCTCAGAAAGCTTAGAAGTCGTATAATCATACTCTTGTGTATCATAATCACCTGGTAACCAAAATGCTTTATGATCACCCGCCATAGCAAATTGTGTCCTTTCCTCTGCTAATACAAAATGCTTCAAGTTAGGTTGCTCAGGAAATTCATACCTAAAACCAAGGCCATCATTAAATAACCTAAACCTGATAACCATTTTACGTTCTGTCTCCGTTTGTACTAGCGTAATGGCTAATTCATTGTAATGATTTCTAATTTCTTTTACTTCTCCCCAGACTGGTTTCCAAGTCTCATTAAAGGTGTTCTTCTCAACATTAGCTTGCGAAAACCCATCTAAAAGGGAGGTTGCCCCTACTAACTCCAAGCCCAATTTACTTTGCTTAATAATTGCTTGGTTCTTGTAATCTAGCTGGTAACTAGGTACACCATCGTTTACTTCAAAGGTGAGTGAAAAATTACCATTAGGTGATTTAATCTCCTCCGCCATTGTTGTCAAAAAACAAAAGAAAGAGGCTAAAAAAAATATACATCTCATCATAAGGCTTGTTATTTAACCGCTATGATAAGCAGTTTTTCCTTGTCGAAAAAGGGAATTATTCACGAAATAAAATACAAACGTTTGCGGTTTTTAAAATTTTATAATAGAGCTAGAATCTCTTTGTAAAATCCTAATATTCCATTTTAGTTTATACTCAATGATTGTAAATTTAATACTCTGCATATTCAATCCTTATAATTACTTAACCAAATATTCCAAAGCATCTTGGTATGTACTATGTACTACCAGTTTTTGAGTAGATATTGCATTATAGCCTTTTAAAAGAATTTTTTGCAATCTATTTACCCCAATAATCGCAGCTTTATCAGCTTTAGGGTCAATTACTTCTTTATTAATTCGTTTGGCTTCACTCATAAACTTCACACTTTCAAAAGCATTAGCTACATTATACAATATAGGAACTTTACCCATGGATTTAGAAAAATAATCCTTTATCAAATAAAGTGTTTCCAATAATTCCTTTTCTGTTTTCTGATTTGAATAGTCTGCATAAAGTATCTTTTTCCCTTTATGTGTTATTGTACTAATAGGCATATATATTTAATTTAATTTGGATAGTTTTCAATCACCAGATTTAACCATAATTAATAGAAGCATAAACTTTTTGACTAGGTTCTTTCTCTACACCGGTAAAACTATTCTAGAGCTATGACCTAGAAATTTTTAAAGTTAGGTACACAAATCAATTTGCGTGAGGAAAGAAAAAGTTTAAATCATCTTTCAACACCGAAGAATCATTACTAGTGAAAAATCAAAACTTACTGAGAAAGTAATATTTAATCTTATATTAAATCACGTTTCAGGATACTCTAACTTGCATTAACACCTGTAGATTTCTAATTTATTAACGATAAATAAATATCATAAGATATTAAATCATTCGTTTTTAGATGAAATAACAGAATTAATAGTTGAACATGGGAGTTTAATACTTGAAGCTATACAAGAAAATTCAAAAATTGCGAAACTGCTATAAATATGTCATCAAAAATATGACATTCTTTTGACTCCTTAATTGTCATTCTAATCCCTAGGAGATATAATCCCCTAGGCGGACACCTCCTTCCGTGAGTACTAAAGCTCTGTCTGATCCTAAAATAGGTTTATTGGAATAGTCAATAAGAAATTGACTTGATAAACAAGGCATAGTTGTAAACTGCACTAAGTGATGGTAAAACCAATCCATATCAGCATACCTAAAATATTTCTGAATTTTTTCCCTAATCCATGTTTACCTTTTTCACTTTTTGTTATTTACTAATGAAGGCCATTAA
>CALGOB010000205.1 GCA_937958005.1 uncultured Cyclobacteriaceae bacterium | reverse complement strand
TGCGTTGCAAATCAGATTTAAGCAGCTATCTAACAGCCATTTATGATTTTCTCTTAAAAGTCTAATGCATCACTTGGGTTAAACAGTAAAGCCTGCCCATAGCCCCAGTCAGATAGCCTCACAGGAATAGTAGGATATTTTATAAACGAAGCTGTGCCAATTTAAACGGATACCTTCTAAACGCACTTTAATAATCTAACTTAGGTTAAAATGAAACAGTCACTTAAATTTTGCTTATTATAAGTAGCTCAATTATCACTCATCATAAACAATAGTGTAACCTCTAATACCATGTTCATGGCTGTCTAAACCTTCATTTTCATGATCTTCAGAAACTCGGATGCCAGATATCTTCTTCATGATAAAGAATATTAAAAACGCGGAGATAAAAGCTGCAGTTCCACAAATCACAACCCCTTTTAATTGTGTCAATAAAGCGTGTTCTTTTGTGAAAATGCCTACTGCTAGAGTACCCCAGACCCCACAAGTAAGGTGAACTGATACTGCTCCAACTACATCATCTAATTTTAATTTATCGAGTGTAATAGCAGATAGAACTACCAAAATACCAGCGATTAGTCCAACTAATAAAGACCATGATGGGCTGATTACATCTGCTCCAGCGGTAATGCTTACTAAACCAGCCAAAATACCATTTAATACCATGCCCAAGTCAAGTCTTTTAAAAACAATATAGCCAGTTATAAAACCGCCTACCCCTCCAGTACAGGCAGCTAGACAGGTAGTTACCAGAACTACAGAGGTGCTGACAGGGTTGCCTGATAACACAGATCCTCCATTAAATCCAAACCATCCTAACCATAATAGAAATACGCCAATGACTGCCAAAGGAACACTTGATCCCGGTTTGTCTATTACTTTACCTTTTATATACTTTCCCTTTCTTGCCCCCAATACAATAATACCTGCTAAAGCTCCCCAACCTCCTACAGAGTGTACTATTGTGGAACCTGCAAAATCGTAAAAATTCATAGCTTCTAAAAATCCTTTTCCCCACTTCCAGCTACCAATAACTGGGTAAACGAACCCTACAAAAATAAGTGTGAAAATTAAGTAAGATGACATTTTAATACGTTCAGCGACTGCTCCTGAAACTATGGTAGCCGCAGTAGCAGCAAACATGGCTTGAAATAAGAAATCTGTCCACCTAGGATAAGCTCCTTTAGCGTATGAACTTGTTTGGTCTCCCTCAATAAATTGCGGAAAAAAGCCATCAAAACCAAAATAGAACCCAGGATCTACTGATCTTGGGTACATTAGACTAAAACCCACTAGATAGAAAGTAAGTATTCCAATAATTGGCGTTAAGGTGTTTTTAAATAAAATATTAACTGTATTTTTTGTTTGACCAAAACCTGCTTCTACACCTGCAAAACCTAAATGCATAATAAAAACAAGTGCAGTGCAAAGCATCATCCAGACATTATTTGCTGTGAATAACCCAGTAGATACTGCTTCAACTGTTTCTGAGACAATAGGCGTAGCTGTCATTAGAGCTGATGAAGTAAAAATTGTGCTTATATCCGACATTATTACTATTTTATACAAATTAAATATTGAAGAATTATATTGTGTGTATTGACTTAGAAATGAAATATTATTACGTCAAACACTAACAAGGTTAGATGATGATGAAGTAAATGGCAATACCTTACTGTAAAATTTACATCCTTTTTAATGATGTTATCAATTAATTGAAAAATTGATAGATTCTTGATGTTAAACCATATAGGTTTTGTGAAAATTTTAATTGCGTATTTATACGTAGTTTTCGTGAATATTATCTATATGATTCAAAATGAACCAACCCCGACCCAAGGGTACGGGGTATCATCTATGGGCAATAATTTAATGATCGACTCAAGAGTAGGGGTGCCCGACCAGGGGAATTAATATCCCTTAGGGATTAAATTAAAAGTATTACAGAATGGTTCAATTAATTTATGCTATTGAATAAAGTGATTCTAACTTTAAACTGAATTGATTATTAAAAACTACTGGCATCCAAGTAAAACTGAAATTGAAGAAAAATCGCTCTTGATATCGTTTAATCATAGATTGTTTCTGAAGTTCAAAAACACCCCCTATAAATCAATCGAAGGGCTGATAATTCTAGCTTTCGTCCGTTTTTTCCCTCCAAGCGGCCTTGTTGATGAAAAAAGGACCGCGGGCGGCCGCCAAAAAAAACCAAGCTGTTTTGTCCATTTTTATTTCACACAATCGTGTAAACCTATTTTAGGACAAGAAAGTAATTAAAAACCTAATTTATATTTAATAAATAAATTAATTGCAGGACTCGTTTTGTCAAATGTCCTACCATAGCCTGGGATGGTATAAGTATCTATCACATCATCTTGTACTGGATAGTCAAGATTGAATTTTAACCTAAAATTAAGTCCGTAATAAATATTCTTGGCAAATAAGTACAAAGGGTTTCTATTTCCTTTTTTAATTTTTTTACTAAACTTAGTTTCTGATATTAGCACCAACTCCCACCAATTTGCTTCTAACTCTGGTCTGTCAAAACTTCTCCGAAAATCATTTGATAAACTACTTTCACTTGGTATAGTGATGGTTCCACTGTCTTCATATTTTGCTGAACCTCTCCTTAACCCGAAAGAAATGTTACTATTTCCTTTAATTTCAGTGACGTAGTCTACTCCAAACCGACTGAAATTACCAGATACAGTATAAAACACATTTTCAAAAGCATTTTCAGGGTTGATAGTCCCACTGCCAATTTCAGTAGACAATTGAAGATGATCTAAAAATAGTAAATGACCACTAAAGGCCCATTTATCTTCAAAATCTAGTGTTTGTCCAACTATTAACTTACCAATATCCGCAGTAATACTTATACCTGAGAATATTTTTTTCTTAGTCTTTATTTCTACAGTATCGGTAATTTCTAACGTTAGCTCCTGACCAAGTGTATTAAACACTATGAGCATGTTAATAATAAAAAATAATAAAATTTTCATCTTCTATGCTTGTTGAATCAAAAGTAATTTCGTCCATTGGTAAGGAAATTGAAACCTCTTCTACGGAAAGGGATACAACTCCATTTACGTCAATGGATTCCTTTAAAAAATAAGCGGCATTAAACCTAAACTGTGAGCCAGTGATAGATATTTCATAATTGACATTTTGTTCATTAAAAGGCAGGGGTAACTGATAATCTGTGATTAATGTATCTAAAACATCAACTTGGTTATTGTCAAGGTTTGTAATTTGATTAAGAAATGAGAATCCATTGTTAAGTGAATCTCTTTTGTTTCCTAACAAGGTATTTTCTGCACGGATACCTAAGATGGTATCAGATAAATTTGTCCTTACTAGTTCTAGTTCTAAAACCAGTTCTCTGAAAATGTCAATTGAATCATTATCTGGTTCGGAATTAATTCTAATATTTAATGCAGATATCTGTGAGCTGGTAATTTGATTAATACTATCAAAAAAATTTAATTCGGTATTTAATGAGTCTACAATTATGTTAATGACCGAAACACTGTCACTATTAATAAATCTAGTTGTGATTGTTGAGTTGGTAGGTTCAAATTCCACTAAATCTCCTTCACCACAACTATAAATGGTTATTAGGACACCAATAATAAAAAGGAGATATTTAACTTTTTTCACTACGCCAAAGTTATTTTGTTTTACTGCATTAGCAACGTAAATCGCTGTTAAAAATTACCAAATCTTTAAATGATTTTTAGTTAATATATACATTAGTTAAATTTTTGCTAAAAACAACACTGGTTTGAGAGTCAATAATCTTTTTAACCTCATTATTCATTAGAGATTTAACATAAATGATAACCGAGAGTCATCTAATCACTTAAATCCTAATTAGGGTCTACTTGAATTTAACTTTGACATAAAAAACATAACTATTTCATGACGAATAAAACAAAATGAGGGGTCAAAGATCAATTTGAGCTTATTTTCACAATAAGTATTGCACTGATTTTAAATTTAAAAAACACC
>CALGOB010000204.1 GCA_937958005.1 uncultured Cyclobacteriaceae bacterium | reverse complement strand
GACAGTGAATTAAGAGAACAATTTTGAAGTGAGTATCTCAAATCTCAACACTCACTCTCAAAACTGTTATTGTGACCGTGGAGGGATTCAAACCCCCAACCCTCAGAGCCGAAATCTGATGCGCTATTCAGTTGCGCCACACGGCCATCTCAATAATATTTACTATTGAGGTATTATATTTTAATCTTTAAGGGATATTAATTCCCTAGTCGGACGCTCCGACTCTTCTGCGAGTACTATAGCATTCTCTGCTGAGTTGCTGTGTTAATCATTAAATGATTGCCCATAGATAAGCCCCCGTACTCTTGGGTCGCGGGGTTCGTTCATTTTAGGCTAATACTTCTTTTACCTTTTCTGCTGCATCTTTCAACACAATTGCGGAAGTTACTTTAAGACCTGAGTCTTCTATGATTTTAGCACCTTCTTCAGCATTGGTTCCTTGTAACCTTACAATAATTGGTACTTTAATATCACCTATATTTTTATAAGCTTCTACCACACCGTTTGCTACTCTATCACACCTTACAATTCCACCAAAGATATTGATTAAAATCGCTTTTACATTAGGGTCTTTCAAGATAATTCTAAAACCTGCTTCCACAGTAGTTGCATTTGCTCCTCCTCCCACATCTAGGAAGTTAGCTGGCTCACCACCTGAAAGTTTAATGATATCCATCGTCGCCATTGCTAGTCCTGCTCCATTAACCATGCAGCCAACATTACCGTCTAGCTTTACATAGTTTAAATCAGACTGGCCTGCTTCTACTTCCAAAGGGTCTTCTTCTGATAAATCTCTTAATTCTGCTAGGTCTTTGTGTCTGAACAGCGCATTTTCATCTAAATCAACCTTAGCATCAACTGCCAAAATCTTGTCATCAGAAGTTTTTAAAACTGGATTGATCTCAAACATTGAAGAATCAGTTGCTTCATATGCTTTATATAAAGAGAAAATGAACTTCACCATGCCTTTGAATGCTGCACCAGATAAACCAAGTCCAAATGCTACTTTTCTAGCTTGAAACCCTTGTAGGCCTATTGCCGGATCTATCCATTCCTTCACTATTTTTTCCGGAGAGTTCTCAGCTACTTCTTCTATATCCATACCCCCTTCAGTAGAAGCCATAATGACATTACATCCTTTGGCTCTATCTAATAAGATACTTAAGTAATATTCTTTAGGTTCAGAATCACCAGGATAATAAACATCTTGCGCAATAAGTACTTTGTTCACTTTCTTACCAGCTTCACCAGTCTGGTGAGTAACTAACGTACCGCCTATGATGCCTTTTACTGTAGGAACTACATCTTCCTGACTTTTGGCCAATACAACTCCATGAGATCCAGTTTCCTTTACAGTTCCTTTACCTCTACCACCAGCGTGTATTTGAGCTTTTACTACATACCAGCTAGTTCCGGTATCTTTATTAAGCTGTTTTGCCGCTTGTAAGGCCTTTTCTGGACTATCTACTACAATACCTTCCTGTATGGTAACACCAAAGCCCTTTAATATTTCTTTCGCTTGATATTCGTGAATATTCATTTACGGGAGTTTTTTGTGCGAAACTAGTTGATCTGCGTTGTTTTAGCAAGTTTTAAAATGCGAGTTGTTAAGTAAAAATATTTTATTTGTCGTTTTCATGATTATTTGCACCTCTTATTTCTACTTTGTCATCTTATTAAAATGGCCCAACCTGTACCCTCACCGAGCCACTTTAGCAGATTGTAAAGTTTGGCTGTGAAAACACAGCTAAAGGCACGAACTATCTACTTTTGTCTAAGATGACAAAGTTTCTATGTTTAAAAAGTAGGGTTATTTAAAAGTTTTGAATTAATAAGCATTTTATTACCATTAAGTTTTTTGAATCAGGAAATTATCTGAGATTAAAAGTAAGAATGCTTAACGATATTCAGTGATTTATAAATTTTGAATTCAAAAAATAGAGCCGATAGATCTTTTTAACTATTTTTGAAATAATTATATGATGTGTTTTTATTATCAATTAATAAAACTTTTTTTGATGATTAAATTGAAATATCTCCCAGCGCTTTTTTTGTTGTTATTTTTAGGATCTATTACCCTAAAAGCTCAACCAAACCTTCAATTATCATTTGATGATACATTGATCGAAGATTATAGCCTTGAATTGGATACAATCATTGAATCTTCAGAAGAGCTATTTGAAATTAATTTTTTTAATTCTGGAACAGAAGAGTTAATACTGGAAGATTTCAGCACAGGATTTTTGACAATTGTAGAAGCACCAACTATCATTGCTCCTAACAGTAATGGATTCTTAATTGTTAGCATTCCAAGAAGTTTTAGTGGGAATAACCAGTTTACAAGCCCTATTAATTTTAGAACAAATATCTCTGGTAAAGAAAGTAAAAGGTTGGTCGTTAATTATTTTCTAAGAAGTACGGGTATTAGAATTACTTATAGAGACTTTTCATTAGCACGTGAAGATATTGACTTTCATAATGATACGTTAGACTTTGGAGTTACGTTAAAAGGTTTATCCCGTTTTGCTAATTTAAATATATCAAATACATTGACCAATGGTATATTGGCATTGTCCCAGCCACAATCTAGCGAAGGTTTATCATTATTCATCTCACCTGACACCCTTAACTCTGGTCAAACTATCACAGAATCATTGAGAGTACCCAATGATTCTTCTGGCGTATTTGTAGACTCTGTGAGCATTGCTACTAATATCTCTGAGAGAAACCCTTATCGTTTTTATGTCAAAAGGGAAGTAGTAGATTCTGCCGCTGTTATTAGATTTGGTAGAGCTAGAAGTATTTCTTTTACACCGGAACGAAATACCGGATCCGTAAGTGCTGAAGTAGTGCAGCCTGGCGATACTTCTGTTATTCAATTGTTTATTCGAAATGTCGGTAATAAAAAATTGTTTTTGTCTGATATAAACCTGACTCCTCCGTTTCAATTTCGAGATAATTTTATTACCGAGTTAGACACAGCTGAAAGTCTATTTTTTGAGATCTTTGCTGTTCAAGATGTAGAAGATAATTTACAAGGATCCTTTACTTTTAATACAAATGATCCAAATACACCCTTTTTTGAATTAAGCCTATTCTCTCAATTTCAGATTTTTAGGCCTAGCTTAGAAACTTTTTTTACAGATTTATCAGGGAATCGTCAAAGATTTTTTCGAAATACTAGGATTGATGTTGGACTTGTAGAACCCGGAAACACAGTAAATGTTAACTTAGAATTCAGTAATAGCAGAGGGCGGGGAGATTTGTTGATGGCTGCTGACTCAATTGAGGAAGGGGTTGAACTTGAAGGTTTTATTGGAACGGTACCACCAGAGAGAACTAATATATTTTTAGCTTCATTCACTGTTAATGAATTAGGTGCATTTAATAAAAAAATTAGATTCGTATCTAATGATATTTCACTTGATACATTAAATCTTGAGATTGAAGGAGAAGCCATCCTATTTCCAATAGCTATCAATTTTAATAATGAATCAATCAATTTTCGAGAGGAAGTAGAATTTCCAACCGCTATTTTAGGCCAGCCCATTGATATTTCATTAGAGTTAGTGAATTTGTCTCTAGAAGAGGTCGAATTGCCAGAATCTTTAAGTTTACCGAAAGGGTTACAACAATTAGGCATACTTCCAAGTGTGATCAATGCGAGAGATACAATTGCCTTGAACCTCCAAGTATTGGCAGACTCAATTGGCTCTTTTAGAAATCAAGTAATTATTCCCTTAAGCAATGTCTCAGTAATGCCATTTGAATTTTACGTTAATTATTATGTGGATCGAGTCATATCAGGAGAGAACCACTTGTTAGAAAACATCAATAATAATTTGCCTTCCTCAATAACGTTTTTTGATGTAGATGATGATGGTGATCAAGACGTGGTTGGAGGAACTTCAGGTTCTAGTTTATTTTTTGCAGAACAAGAAAATGGAGTAATGATACAGCATTTTAACCCTTTAGATAACCCATTTGCCAATATAACCTTAAAGAATAACGGTAGGATGACTACTGATTTTATTGATTTTGATGCTGATGGCGATATGGATTTGTTGATTTTATCTGAGAATCAATTTCCTGATGGCCCATTGGAAGTAGGGGAGGTTCAAGGAAGTGATTTCACGCTTTATGAAAATGAAGGTGGGGTTTTTACTCAAGTTAACCAAAATGAAAACCCATTCTCCTTGGAGTTTAATTTTCCAGGAGACAACTTCTTGTTTGGTTTTGGAATTCAGCTATCCATGGGAGTTTCTGATATAGATAATGACAATGACCCTGATGTAGTGGTCTTTCCCAATAATGGTTTTAGCTATCTTTTTGAAAATACTGATGGTGTCTATTCCATAGAGGCATCTAAAATACCACAATTAAGAAGGTTTGTGCAATCTCCTGCGTTCGGGGATATAGATAATGATGGAGACGAAGATGTTATTGTAGGCGGACAAAGTGGAAGAATTCAAATAGCTGAAAACGAATTGGATACTTTTCGCATAGTCAGAAATGTGACTTATCCTGTAAATATTAACCAGAATGAAGAAAGTCTTTTGGTAGTTCCATTTCCTGCCTTAGTAGATATTGATAATGATGGGGATCTTGATTTATTTACTCTAGTGAACAGGGAACTGGGAGTCTTGTTTTTTGAAAACGAGGGGTTTGCAAACCTGATCATTAAAGAGAATGATTTGATTCAAGCCAAGGATACTATAAGGTTTGGCGATATCGAGAATTCTTTTGTTGATGAAAGAGAACTGAGTTTTCAAAATACTGGTAACCTCCCCCTGTCATTGACAATAGATGAATTACCAAGAGGGGTAAGTATTTCTCAAAATGACTTAATAATTGAGCCAAATGAGATAGATAATATCACTTTTAACCTCAATGATATTGGTAGATCAATGGAACAAATTTTTGATAGTTTAACTGTTCTATCAAATGACCCTGTAGATAGCTTAGTAAGCCTTAAAATTCTGTCAGATGTTGAAAATGTAGTAGCTAGTAATGTGACTGACCCTGCTTTAAGGGAGATAAACATATTTCCTAATCCATCGGAAGGGGTTTTTTACTTGAGATTAGATGAACAAATTCTGGGAATGCTTTCTATTTCGATTTTAGATTTTTCAGGCAAGAAGATTGCTTCCCATAAGTTGCTTGCCGATGATAGGAGAAATATCATGAAGATAGATTTGTCAGGACATGGTAAAGGTATTTATCTTTTGACAATCGAAACTGAAGGTAATTTAGAATTTGTAAGAAAACTTTTGGTAGATTAGGTAACAAGAAACATTTATGTACAGTAGACAACAAAACTTTATTTCTTTTAGAAAATTGCGGTAAGCGACTATTTATATCTATACTTGTGCTTATTTTATTGCAATGTTAATAGCCACAAGTATTACAAAATCATATGGCAAATTGCCAGTGTTAAGAGGTGTTGGACTTCAGATTACGAGAGGGGAAGTAGTTTCTATTGTGGGTTCATCAGGAGCTGGTAAGAGTACTTTACTACACATCTTGGGGACATTAGATCAACCGGATTCTGGGTTAATTACATTGGATGGTATTAGGGTATCTGATTTGAACAATACGAAACTTGCTGCCTTGCGCAATAGTAAGATGGGGTTCATCTTTCAATTTCATAATCTTTTACCTGAATTTACGGCTTTAGAAAATATTTGTATCCCTGGATACATTGCTAAACGAAACGAGAAAGAATTGACCGTTAGAGCCACAGAGTTGTTAGATATCTTAGGAATTAAAGATCGGGCAAATCACAAGCCTTCTGAACTGTCTGGAGGTGAGCAACAGCGTGTAGCGGTAGCTAGATCTTTGATTAATAACCCACAAATAGTTTTTGCAGATGAACCAAGTGGGAATTTAGATTCGCAAAATGCCAAAGAGCTTCATCAGTTATTCTTTGACCTCAAAGAGCAATATAATCAAACATTTGTGGTAGTAACTCACAATGAGGATTTAGCAAATATGGCCGATAGAACTTTGACCATGGCTGATGGTTTAATCATAAGAAATTAAAAATTAACCATGATTTCACCTGGTTTAAGGTTTATGCTCATTGCTACCTTTACTTTTGCTTTAATGAATGTCTTGGTCAAGTTTGTGCCAAATATTCCAGCTGCCGAGATTATTTTATTTAGATCTGTAGTCTCTTTATTGTTTAGCGTTGTGGCACTAAAAATCCAAAAAGTAAAAGTCTGGGGTAATAACAAACCAGTACTAATCATGAGGGGAGTCAGTGGAGCAATTGCATTGATCTTGTTTTTTACCTTGCTTCAAAGAATCCCATTGGCGACAGCGTCAACCCTGGGGTATTTGGCGCCTATTTTTACCAGTATTTTAGGGATTTTTCTTTTGAAAGAAAAAGTGAAAGGATTACAATGGTTATTTTTCGCTATATCTTTTTTAGGTATTATTGTCATACAAGGAGTAGATGCCAGAATAGAGTTAAGCGACTTGCTGATAGGGATCTTTTCTACATTTTTTATGGGCTTGGCTTATAATTTCATTAGGATCCTTAAAAATACAGAACACCCATTAGTCATTATATTTTATTTTCCACTGGTTACTATTCCTGTAGTCAGTGTCATTAGCTACTTTGATTGGGTAATGCCTTTAGGGATTGATTGGATTATATTGATAGGTATTGGGGTGCTGACTCAAATTGCCCAATTTTATATGACTAAATCTTATCAGGCAGAGGCAGTTTCAAAGGTGTCAATTATGAGTTATACGGGTATTATCTACTCATTGAGTTTTGGATTTATATTTTTCAATGAATCTTTTAATATCTTGACTATTTTAGGAATGATTTTAGTTTTGGCTGGTGTAGTCATGAGCGTTCTTTTCAAAATGAAAAGGTCAAAATAAAACCCAGACAAATTTATAATCTGCCTGGGCTTGAAATCTAATAAGATTAGACTTAATATTTAAGAACTTACTCTTTCTATAAGGTCTGCAGCTCTACTTGAATAACCTGCTTCATTGTCATACCATCCAATTACTTTTACTAAAGTACCACTCGCAGAAGTTAACTGCGAATCAAAGATGTTAGAATGAGGATTTCCAATGATGTCTACAGATACAATTGGATCTTCAGTATATTCCATGATTCCTTTCATAGGACCTTCAGAAGCAGCTTTCATTGCAGCATTTACTTCTTCAGCAGTTACTTCTTTCTTTAGCACAACGGTAAGGTCTGTTAATGAGCCAGTAGGAGTAGGAACCCTTGTTGCAATACCATCCAATTTACCTTTTAAGTGTGGTAAAACTAAACCAACTGCTTTTGCTGCACCGGTAGAAGTAGGTACTATAGAAACAGCAGCAGCTCTTGCTCTTCTCAAATCTTTGTGAGGAGCATCTTGTATTTTTTGATCTGCCGTATAAGCATGAATGGTAGTAATGTAACCTTTTTCTATCCCAAAGCTATCATCCAGAACCTTAGCCATAGGAGCAAGGCAATTAGTAGTACAGCTTGCGTTTGAGATTACTTTTTCATCTCCAGTTAAGATATCTTCATTTACTCCTAATACTACCGTTGGGATGTTCCCTTTAGCAGGAGCAGAAATAATTACTTTCTTAGCCCCAGCTTCTATATGTTTAGCAGATCCTGCTTCGTCCACGAAAAAACCAGTAGATTCTAATACTACATCGATTTCAAGCTCCTTCCAAGGCAATTTAGCAGGGTCTCTTTCAGCATATGCTTTAATCGCCTTACCGTTTACGATGATATGATCTTCATTGGCTTCAACTGTTCCGTCGAATTTCCCATGATTTGAATCATATTTTAGTAAATGTGCCAAAGTACTGTTGTCCGTCAAATCATTGATGGCAACTACTTCAATGTTTCCTTTTTCTTGTAGAGCTCTGAAAGTTAATCTTCCGATTCTTCCAAAACCATTAATAGCTACTTTAGTCTTCGACATTATATATTATTTTGTGTGATCGAATAAAGAATGTTGCAAAAGTAACATTGCTGCCTTGTTAAACAAAGTTTATTTTAGTAAAGTATCTTACTCTATTTATTGATTTAGAATAAAGGAAATTGTTTTCTAGAAGGGAGAATTAAGAAGAATACAATTCTTATGTAAAGATGTGAGTATCTTTTGAAATAAATTTAAGTAATCTGTATTTAATTGCAAATTAAACACCTATTTAAGGCGATGTGGTGTTGGATAAAAAGGATATTGCCTGTGAAAAAATATTTATTTTTTTTTGAGAAGTATTTGCAAAGTCAAAATGACCTTCTATATTTGCATCACCAAAATAAAATGGCTTCTAAATAATGTTTTAAAGTCATAAAATGGTCCGTTCGTCTAGGGGTTAGGACGCCAGGTTTTCATCCTGGTAACAGGGGTTCGATTCCCCTACGGACTGCAAAAAGATCACTTATTTAAGTGGTCTTTTTTAATTGAATAAAAGACTGTAGAAAAACAGTATTTCTAATGGTCCGTTCGTCTAGGGGTTAGGACGCCAGGTTTTCATCCTGGTAACAGGGGTTCGATTCCCCTACGGACTACAAATGCCACTCACTTGAGTGGTTTTTTTGTGTCTAAATAAATTAATTTGGTTATACGATCTTTGGTGATTAATAACAAAATTGACAGGTTTTATGCTAGAATTATTAACTTTTTCAATAATGAGCCGATAGAATCTATTAAGGTCAGTTACTTTTAATTTGATTAGAAAGCTATATTCCTGATTAACGTGTATAGTTAAGGAATGAATTTTACCTGGATTATGCATTAGAATTTGTTTTGAGCTGATAAAATTCAAAATTATAGGCACTTATGTTAGAGAATTATCGCATGACTATGGTGATCTATCGAACTTTTGTTAAGTGGATGTAATGAAGAGACTTATAATTGGATTAGATTTTTCAACGTATAATTCCATCTAACCTATCATCAGACATCTCATCCAAAATGTGGTTAAGGATAACCTCGCCATTATATTCATAGGCTTTGACATGACTGGCTAGTAACAAGTTAGCTCCTTTTTATTACTTTGCCCAAGTATCGAAATGCGAGTTTAATACCAATTTAAGTATAAAGGGGCGTATTAGATTTTGTAGGTAATTCTTTATTGAAGAAGTTGGGGCGCTAAGGTAAAAGATGAACCAGCAGCAGCGCTAGAGGAAGGCTTCTTAACGCACTGCAATGAAAAATTAACAGGAAGATAAACGGTGTTTTATATCTTATTTACTAGAATTATATTGGTGTCCAAGAAATTAATTTTCATTGCCATGCCTCTAGATGAGTTGACATGATACGCTTAGACCCAACTCTTAAGCGAGCGCTAAAACTTCTTTGTGGAAGCACTGAGGGATCATTAATGATTGCCCTTAGTATACCTCGTACCATTCTGTCAGCGCCGTAGCTTTCTCAGCAGAGGAGTTGTGTAATTTTTCACTATTAAAATCCATACTATGTAAATATTAGAATGTTTTTGAATTTCTAAGGATATTACTTTATTTATTATTTAGTAAACCACTATGCTATGAATATTTCCCTCTGTATAAGACTGTATTTGTTTTCTGCCTTCTAAAAAACCTAGCTCAATAAGAAAAGTGTAGCCTGCAATTTTTCCTCCTATTCTTTTAATTAATTCAGAAGCTGCTGAGGCAGTGCCTCCGGTAGCCAACAGATCATCGTGTATGAGAACTTTACTTCCTTTTTTGATTGCATCAGTGTGAATTTCTAAGGATGCCTCACCATATTCAAGAGCATAAGACTGGGAAATAGTTTTATAAGGGAGCTTGCCTGATTTTCTAATAGGTATGAAGGGTATCCCGAGAGATTGGGCAATTAAAGGGCCGAATATAAAGCCCCGGGATTCTATGCCAGCAATGGCATCTATTTCTTGATTCTGATAAACAACAGCTAAAAAATTGGTGATGTCACTCATTAAAGTTGCATCAGAAAGAATTGGGGTGATGTCTTTAAATACGATTCCCTTTTTAGGGAAATCTTGAACATCTCTGATGGCGTCTTTGAGCTTGTCTGATAATGAATTCATGAGTGGAATTTTTAATATAATTATAACGATGAAAACTAAAAATTAAATATACCAAAATTGGTTAAACAACTAGTCTATTTATAGAGAGTAAATTTAGATATGAATTAGGCCTTAGCAAATGTGAATTGAATCAGCTCGAATTAAATATTGGATGAGAATATTGAAAATTTTTCGTAAAATTTGAAGTGTCAATAGTTTCGTTTTTAATGGAATGATCTGGCTTTTAAATACTGAATAAGGCAGACAATTGACTGCCTCAAAATGATCAATATATTTATAAATTAATAAATAATTATGCTTAAAAATATTGCAAAACTAGGAAAAGAACTTACTAGGGTAGATCAAAAGTCAATTTTAGGTGGTGCCACTTTTACTTGTCATTGTGGGTTTGTTGGAGGACCATATGAATCAATGACAATTCAAGTATCAGCTACCAGCGTAAGCGGTGCACTCAACTCTTTGAATTGCGGTGGTACTGGTGCTACATGTAGGGGGAATCAGAATTAACTGCTATTAAAATAGAAAAGGCAGTTCAAATTTAATTTGAACTGCCTTTTTTTGCATTGATGATTTTCTCAAGTCAGTATCAGAATATTTTTACAATTTTGAGAGAACTTCATATCAATGTCTTTTCATTAGCAACATCCACCACCATCATAAAAATAAGTGGATTCAGAAACAAATATGTCTTTTCTACCAAGGCTTTCTAATGCGTCTCCTGTTTTATCACAAACAGCTAGTGGCTGGTTTTGTAATAATGTGTGGCCTACACCGTCGTCAAAATAATCTTCTGAGCCGTAATAAATAGCAGTTTTTCCTGTGAATACACAACAACCATCTTCAGGCATAGGATCTTTGATTGCACAAACTTCAACACTTTCAATAAAGATTACATGATCAGTATCGTAATGTTTTGGGTCTAAGATTCTATAAGGTCTTTTGGCTCTTATTTCAATTGTTCCAAAACCGACTTCTTTGATCATGTTAATGTATTCGTCTAATGGTAAAGATCCACTCAGACATAAAGCTCTTAATGTTTCATCATTTTTTAAGCTTTCAGGCATAGGATCTTCCGTAACAGGATCAGATAAAACTAATCGGCCATTAGGTTTTAAAACCCTATACATTTCTTCTAAAGCTTTTTTTAGATCGCTCTTGGTAAAAATGTTGAATAAACAGTTTTGAGCAGCTACATCTACACTATTGTCTTCAATAGGTAACTCTAGTGCATTTCCTTTTCTTAAATCAACAAAATCACTTTTGAACCAGTCATTTGATTTTTCAGCTTCTTTAAAATTTCTTCTGGAAGCTTCTAACATTTCATCAACAACATCTAGCCCAATAACACCACCCTTTTTTCTACTGAAATAAGAGAATTGTAACAATTCCATTCCACCACCTACGCCTACATACAATATAGTAGGATCATTTACTAAATCTCTAGAATTGACAGTACTTCCGCAACCATAGTTCATTTCTTGCATGATTTTTGGAATTTCCAAACCTGGTAACTGCCAAATAGGGGTAGTAGTACAGCAAAGGCCTACATCTGGACTTTCAGCTGCTTTTTTATATACATCGTGGGTTGTTTCTAAATATGTTTCCATTATAAACTTTTAATCAATTCTTTGTAGAGTACTATTAAATCTTTTTCCGCCTTTTGGGCAGTAGCAATGATGTCATCAATATTTACAGGTTGCAATGTATCTGGATCGCAATCATCAGTTAAAACTGATATAGCACAGCAAGGCAAACTCATTTGATTAGCAACAATTACTTCAGGTACAGTAGACATTCCAACTACATCAGCACCTATATTTCTTAAATACCTATATTCAGCTCTGGTTTCCAAGTTGGGGCCTTCCACAGCAACATAAACTCCTTCATTTAATGTTATGCCATTTTGTTTAGCTATAACATGTAAAGAGTTATTTAAGTTCTTATTGTAAGGTTGACTCATGTCTGTAAACAAAGGGCCAAACTCTGGAATGTTAACTCCTCTTAAAGGATTCTCGGGCTGCAGATTAATATGATCGTCTATAACCATTAATTCACCTTTGTTCCATGATTTATTCATGTTGCCTGCTGCGTTACTGATGAGTAGGTGATTAATACCAATCATTTTTAATACTCTTACCGGGTAAGTGACTTCTTGCATGCTATAGCCTTCATAGTAATGAAACCTGCCTTGCATCGCTAGAATTTTTTTCCCAGATAGGGTGCCATAAATCAGTCTTCCTTTGTGAAATTCCACTGTGGAAATAGGGAAGTACGGTATTTCTTCGTAAGGGATTGAAATCTCAATAGAGATTTCATCTACTAACCCACCAAGGCCAGTCCCAAGTATAATGCCTGTATCAACTTCTTTTACGCCTTTTGTATTCAGGAAGCGGATTGTTTCTTTTATTTTAGATAACATAAATTCTATACTGTAGCACCTTGACAACTAGACCCAGCACCTGCTGTACATCCATAACAATGTTGATGAACGATAATGTCTCTTTCCTGTAATGCTTTGACATTAAATTCTTTAATGTGCTGACTTTTAGGAGCAGCAACCTTAAGGTCTAACATTTGATTGAAGTCACAATCATATAAATGACCATCATAATCAACGGAGATAGTATTTCTACACATGACTCCTTCCACAGCCATTGGGTTGTAAGCCGTTACTAAAGAATCCATGTAATCTTCATAATTTTCAGAATCAATGAGGTATTCAAGAAATCTACTAATAGGGATATTAGTAATCGTGAATAGACTATTGAAATCTATGTCGTAATGCTGCTTGAGTTCCTTTTTAAAATCCCGTTCTAGCATTTCTTGTTCTGCAGGTAAAAAGGCTCCAGAAGGATTATAGACGAGGTCTAACATAAGGCCTGAATTAGCCTTGCCATAACCTACCTTATTAAGCATTTGTAGGGCTTCTATAGATTTTGTAAAAACGCCCTCACCACGTTGCCTATCTGTTTTATCTGCATTATAGAATGGTAAGGAAGAAACTACCCTTACACCGTTTTCTTTAAAAAATTCAGGTAAGTCATGATATTTTGGGTTGGCTAGAAAAATTGTCAAATTAGACCTAACTATTATTTCATTAACACCAGCTTTCCTAGCTTCAGTCACAAAATACCTGAAATCTGGATTCATTTCAGGAGCACCTCCCGTTAGATCTAATGTCTTGATTTTGTGTTGCTTAAGTAATTTGATGCACTCATCAATTGTCTCTATAGTCATGATTTCCTTCCTATCCGGCCCAGCATCTACATGACAGTGCTTGCAGGTCATATTGCACATATATCCTACATTTACCTGAAAGATTTCAATTTGAGTTGGTTTAAGTTTCTCTATACCAGAACTCTTGATTTTTTCTTTAAAAGTAGGCAAAGTACCATCTGCAAATTGGCCATTGGCTAAAAACTCCAACTGTTTTTCTGTGCTCGATAAATCGTGCGCACGGGATTTAAGGGATTTAATCATATATTGTATTGTCTCAATATGCTATTATAAAATAGAATTACATAGAAAGCTTCTTAGCCTTATTCATCATTTGTACACCATGAACAAGAGTGGCACCTCCTTGAATAGCAGCTGCCACATGAACTGCTTCCATCATCTGTGCCTCTGATACTCCCTTTTTTACTGAATCAGAAGTATAAGCATCTATGCAATATGGGCATTGAATAGCATGTGATACCGCTAGTGCGATCAATGTTTTTTCTCTTGAAGTAAGAGCGCCTTCTTTGAAAGTATCCCCGTACCAATCGAAAAATTTCTCAGCTAAATCAGGTTCAAACTCACTGATTTGACCAAACTTCTTTAAATCAGCTGGATCATAATATGTTTTTTGCATAGGTGTAATATTTTTCCAAATATAGAAACGATTTTAACCAAATCAAGATTCTCTCAAGACATAGCATATAACCTGTGTGTCTCAAAGGTAACAATTGATGGCTAAAACCCTTGAAACTCTTGTAATTGTACAAATACATAAACATATCTTGCTATTTATTTAAATTTTATATCGGATAGTGTTATCTTTAAGATTATTTAGAATTAAGCATAAAATGAAGAAAATATTCCTTTTAACCGCATTGTTAATTATTTCAGTAGGAGTTTTTGCTCAAGGTCAAAAACCTATTCAGTCAATTCCATTTGAAGTATTTGGTGATCACATTTTCATAAAAGTAAAGGTGGATGGCTCAGAACCGTTGGATTTTGTTTTTGATACTGGAGATGGTTTGACTGTTATTAGTCAAGAGGTGGCAACCAAATTGAATTTAAGTGCCAATCATAAAGTTAAGAAAACTAGTGCAGGAGGAAGTGTGACGGGTGCATTGATAGACCACAATAAATTAGAAATAGGGGAACTTCATGTAGATGATATTGAGGTTTATAGCCTTGACCTGAATCATTTGGAAAAACTGATCGGAAGAAATATTGATGGGATAATTGGTTTTGATCTGCTAGACAAACATATCGTGCAGATTGATTATGACAGAATGGAGTTTGAAATTTATGATAATAATACTTTTATTTATAATGGGGAGGGTATCAAATTTGATCTAAAATTAACTTCCTACATTCCTCATATTCCTGCTGAAGTAAAGTTAAATAATGGTGAAGTATTGAAAGGAGAGTACTTTGTGAATACAGGAGCTGGTACTACTGTGGATTTTAATACGCCCTTTGTAGACAAACATAAAATAATTGAAAAAACAGGAAAACATTACTCTTATTTAACTGGGGGGTTGGCTAATTTAGAAACAGTCCATTACGAAGGAAGAGTAGTTGATTTTAATATTAATGACTTGAAATTCTCAAATATGCCAGTTGGAATTAGTCAGGCAAAATCCGGTATCCAACATAGTAAGAAAGTTTTTGGAATTATAGGAAACAATGTTTTGAGAAGGTTCAACATTATATTTGATTACAAAAACAAGAAAATGTATTGGGAGAAAAATAGCTCATTTGATGAAGCTTTTCATGTAAATACAACAGGGTTTGATGTACAATTAAGCGATGATCTAACTAGTGTTTTAGTACATAGGGTTTATGAAATTGGATTAGCTAAACAAGAAGGTATTCAAGTAAATGATGAAATTCTAGAAATAGACGGAAACTCAATCAAGGATATGAAATTACCTGAAATCAAGAAATTGATTAATAACGAAGGAGGTAATTTTAAGATGAAAATAAAAAGAGGTAATGAAGTGATTATGATTGATGTTGAAAGACATGATTTAATCTAATTATTAATGATTTTAAAAAGGTCTCGCATTTGTTGCAAGACCTTTTTTATTTTTTGACAGTCCAACCAGTATAAACCACTGTTCCTATAATTAAACTACCACCAAGGATACTGTTGCTTTCGGGTATTTCATGAAGAAATAGAAATGCTATCAGTATGCCATAGACGGGTTGTAAACTACTTAAAATGCTTGCTACACTCATGCTGAAATGCTTAAAACTCCTTAGGAATAAAGTGTGCCCCATTGCAGTGGTAACTAAGGCTAGCATAGTAAGAGGGAGCAAAAATTCTCTCGTCTCGACAAAAGAAAAGTTGAACATAAATGGAGAAAGAAAAACAGAAACAGCAATCAACTGATAGGTCATGATGATAGAACCATTATACTTTTTTACCTGAGGTTTTAAAATTAGATTACGGATAGTGTACGATAGAGAAGACCCTAGACCCACTAATATTCCAAAAGAGAAATCACTTTTTAAATCTGTTGATGGGAGTAAAACATAAAGCCCAAGAAATACAGCAATACAAGAAACTAATTGTACAAAAGACCATTTGGTTTTATAAATTAATGGTTCTAGAATAGAAGTGAAAAGTGGGTAGGTGAATAAAGTAAGCAAAGCCACTGCAACGTTGGTTAATTGAAGGGAATAGAAATAAAGAATCCAATGTACTGCTAGAAAAAGACTTGACACTAGAATGTTTCTTACATCTTTTATGTTTGTGACTTTGAAAGAGTATTTATTAACTAAACAAAATAAGATCATTATTATCGCTGCTAAAAAACTCCTAACCCAAATGGAAATAAATGGAGAAATTGTTATAAAGCGGCCTAGGGCACCAGAAGTACTGATAAGCACCATCGCAATATTAATTTCTAGCAATTGTTTGTAATAGACTTTACTCATGGGTGCAATAATCAAATAATTACTTGATTTCTCCTAGTCGGAATATTCTAATTTTTTCACGTACTTAATAGTTTTGATTGCAAACATGAATTTATGCATATCATTTTGAACTAGGGTCTATGACTAGTTTAGTCTACATTATTTATTAGACTTTTAAGAGAAAATTATAAATAGCTCTTAGCTAATTGCTTAACCCCTTATTTGCAACGCAGGTATAGTCTCCATTATGGTGAATAGGAAATTAAGATTTAGGTGACTAGATGACCGTTTGTTAGAGTTTGTATCACATTTCTCATGCATAATATGGGTTGAGTTTATCCTGTTTTTTAGAGAGAATGATAGGTGCTCTGAAAATGAGCAGAAAGAAACTATAATTTAGAGTTTTATTTTGATAGCATGGACCATAGAATTAATTGTTATTTTTACCATCAAATACAGATCTCCAACTTATGAGAAATTATACTGCCCAAAAACTTTTTATTTACCTGACCATCATTTTGTTAAATAGCGCAAATCATGTTAATGCTCAAACCTCAAGACTTGAAACCGTTATTCAAAAAGGACACGAGGCAGTTGTAAAAGCTGTAGCCTATACCCCCGATGGCAAATACTTGTTGACGGGGAGTCGTGATAAATCCATAAAACTGTGGGAAACTAGTTCAGCTAGAGAAGTTAAAAGTTATAAAGGCCATATAAGTACTATAAATGATCTTGCAGTCAGTAAAGATGGGAAGTTCTTCGCCTCTAGTAGTGCGGATAATACTGCAAAGGTTTGGGAGATAAAAACTGGAAAACTACTTTTTACAACACCTGAAGATAGAGATTATATGACAGATGTTACCTTTAGTCCGGATGGTAAATACCTAATAGCGGGAGGTTTTGATCCTTTTTTGAAAGTTTGGGATTACCGTACTAAAAAGTTAATAAAGAAGTTGGCAGTTGATCCTGACAGGGGTATGGGTTTAGGGCTTAATTTCGTTTTTAGTCCAGATGGTAAATACCTTGCTACGGGAGAGGATGGGAAAAATTTGAAAATTTATCATACAAATTCTTGGGATACACTTTACACTATACCTTTAGAAAAAGGATGGTGTGGCGGTTGTGCTACTTTTGTTGCTTTTAGTCCTGATAGTAAGAAAATAGCAAAGATGGCAAATGGGGGAGCGATAGAGGTTTTTGACGTTAAGGGAAAGCGCAAAATAGGCGTGTTACTAGATGAGGTTAAAGATGCTCGTTCTATTACTTTTGACCATAAGGGTGAGGTTTTAATGGTAGCCACAGAAAATACTATATACCAATGGGCTATGAAAACAGGGGAGCTTATACTAAAATTTAACCTTGATGTTATAGGGGTAAATGATGCGGCATACAGTCCCAATAGTGAGGAAATTATTGTTGGTGGTAATGATAATAAAGCAAGTGCATGGTCTGCTAGAGATGGGAGTTTTATTAAAGAATACTCTGGTATTTTACAGGAAGTGGATAAAGGAGGGATCAATTATGATCCAAATAACTTTAGAGAATCTCATTTAGCTAAGTATTTGGAGTTAAAGAGTAAAATATTACTCAGTAAAGACGGGAAAAAATTAATTAGGGGCAAATTTGGGAAACTGGCTAAAATGTGGGACATCAAGAGTGGTAAGACTTTAACTGAATTTAGGGGGCACAAAAAAGCAATTCTTTGCGCGGACTTAAGTGATGATGGCAAAAGGTTAATAACAGGCGATGGGGATGGTATATTGATCTTATGGGATGTAGAAACAGGCCAGAAATTAAAGGTTTTTGACAAACATGAAACCCCAGTTTTAGATGTGAAATTTAATCATAAAAATGACCAGATAGTTTCTGTAGGGTGGGAAGGTTTTGCACTAATTTGGGATTTAGAAAGTGGAGAACTAGTATCTAATCTTTATTTTGAAAACCGAGCTGCTTTCTCGGTTGCCTTTTCCTCAAATGATCTTTATATCATAGCAGGTTTATTGGATAAGAAGATGGAAATGTGGGAGATAGATAGTAAGCAATTAGTACGCGAATTTGTAGGGCATACTGGAGTTGTTTCTGAAATAAAACCTCATCCTGTAAAACAAGAAATTCTTACAATTGGCTGGGACGGAAGTGTGAGGTTGTGGGACGTTAATACGGGACTAATGAGTAAGAAGTTTAAATCAAATAGACCATTGTACACAGGTACCTATGCAATAGAACGGAATGAGATTTTGGTAGCTGGTGCAAATCAAGAAATATTGATTTTAAATGCAGAAAATTTAGAGTTTAAAAAGACACTCAAAGGACACCAGTCAGATATAGTTACTGTAATTGTGAATGAATCAGAAGGTTTATTAGTATCTAATAGTTTAGATGGAGTAACTAAAATTTGGGATTTAGAAAAGGGAAAAGAGTTTTTTGAACATATCCATATCGGAAAAAATGATTGGATGGTCAAATCAACACAAGGCTATTTTAATGCAACGGATGGGGCAAGAAGAGCGATTCATTTCGTAAAAGGGTTAGAGACTTATAGTGTCGATCAATTTTTTAATGATTTTTATAGACCTGACTTAATTCCAGATTTATTTTCTACTAAGGGGGTGAGTAGTGAAAGGCGCGGGATACTTCAACAAATTGATAAATTTCCACCTCCATCTATAAAATTAGCGTTGAAGGAAAAACTAAATTCCGAACAAGTAGAGGTGTTTGTTAAAAGTGTTGACGAGGGGGGAGGGTTAAAAGAGCTTAAACTTTTTCATAATGGAAAACGGATTGCTTTTAAAAAGCCAAAGCCCAAAACCAATAAGAAAGGAAAGAAAGAGTGGGTCTCTAAAATAACATTGCCTTTAGTAGGAGGTAAAAATATTTTTTCCCTAGTAGGGGTGAGCGATGGAGGCACTGAATCTCAATTAATACAAAAAGAATATTTTTCAGCACAATCTGACCCTGCTTCTAATTGCTATATTGTGGCAGTAGGTATTAATGACTACAAGAATGATAATTTAGACCTGAATTATGCAAAAGCAGATGCATCTGCTTTTGTTGCAACTATGAAAGAAACTCAGCATCAATTGTTTAAAAACATCAAAGTGACTTCCTTGTATGATAGAGAAGCTACAAAAGAGAATATTTTAACGGCTATTGATCAAATCATTGCTGAAATAGGATTGAATGATGTTTTTATTTTTTACTATGCTGGTCACGGGAGTGTGGTAGATAATAGGTTTTTCTTTATCCCAACAGAGACTAACAGACTTTTTGATATTAAGAATCTAGAAAAAAGTGCTTTAGAAACTTCTGTCTTACAAGCAACTTTTGAAAAGATTAAAGCTTTGAAACAAGTGATTATAATGGATGCCTGTCATTCAGGAAAATCGGTGGAATTATTAGCCCAGCGCGGTTCTGTAGAAGAAAAAGCAATTGCCCAACTTTCACGAAGTGCTGGTATTCATGTGTTGGCCTCTGCGGGAAGTGATCAATATGCATCTGAATTTAAACAATTAGAGCATGGCGTATTTACTTTTGCCTTACTTAAAGCTTTAAAAGGCGAAGCAGACGGTTCTCCTAAAGAAGGAAAGATTACATTGTTTGAATTGAAATCATACCTAGATGATCAAGTACCAGAAATGAGCATGGAATATAAAGGCAAACCACAGTATCCCTATACATTTTCTAAAGGGAATGATTTTCCATTGAAAGTGATTTCCTTAGAGAAAGATTAGACTAAAAGGATCGCTTTTGATATTTTTAGAAACGAGCTTAACACCTTTAAATATTGAAGGTTAATGTCTCATTTCTAAAACCATGGTTTTAGAAACGAGACATTATCACGGTTAGTTTTGTATAGATCAAACTCCTTCTAAATCCTACTTTTCTGAGCTTATCAAGATAATTATTTGTTGATAAACTTGAATAAAAAGATAATAAAGTAATTATAATCATGCTACCGTGATAAACTCTATTAATCAACCTTTGATATAATAACCAATTGAAAGATCCAATTATTGGGTTAGCTTGTTACTTGGAATATTGTAATAACTAAAAAAGATACTTTAAAATGAATATCAGAACCCTAGAACCTAAAGCACTTTGGAATCACTTTGCGGATTTAAATGCAGTGCCCAGAGCTAGTAAAAAGGAAACACAAGTGATTCAATTCATGATGGATTTTGGGGAAAAATTAGGGTTAGAACATTTTAAAGATGAATTGGGCAACGTATTTATCAAGAAGGCTGGGAGCAACGGGTACGAGAATAGACCCACGATCATCATGCAAAGCCACTTAGATATGGTTCACCAAAAAAATAGCGACTCCGATTTTGATTTTGCAACACAAGGTATTGAGATGTTAGTAGAAGGTGATTGGGTTAAAGCCAATGGAACTACTTTAGGTGCTGACAATGGAATAGGGGTCGCTACTATTATGTCGCTTCTAGCATCCACTGACATTGCTCATCCACCATTAGAAGCACTATTTACAATAGATGAGGAAACCGGTATGACAGGTGCATTAGGCTTGAAAGGAGGGCTTCTGAAAGGTAAGATCCTACTTAATCTAGATACAGAAGATGATGATGAGTTAACCATTGGCTGTGCGGGGGGAATAGATTTGACAGCAAAAAGAAAATCAGAGACGGAGTTATTGCCAGACGATATGAAAGCTTTTCTGGTCACTGTGAATGGATTAAATGGAGGTCATTCTGGAATGGATATACATAAAGGATTGGGTAATGCCAATAAAATAATGAATAGGGTTCTTTGGAAGTCCAGGGAAAACTTTGGATTGCGAATTAGTAATATAAATGGAGGAGGCCTCCGAAATGCAATACCAAGAGAAAGCAATGCGATTATTTGTGTGCCTGTTGATCAGGTAAATTCTTGGCAAGAAGATTTTGCTTCCAGAAGTAAAAACATCAAAAATGAATATCTAAGTAATGATGATGATTTAAGTATTTTCTACCAAGAAACTGATTTGCCCAAGAGGGTATTGAAAACATCTCTACAAGATGCTATTTTAGCTGCAATCTATTCTGCTCACAATGGTATTTATAGAATGAGTCCAGAAATACCTGATTTAGTTCAAACGAGTAATAATGTAGCCAGAGTAAAGGTAAATGATCAAGTATGTGAAGTGTTGTGTCTGACACGATCTTCAGTAGATACAGAAAAGTTTGATTTGACTAGTTCACTAACTGGAGCTTTTGAACCTGCAGGTTTCAACATTTCTTTTGGAGGGAATTATCCTGGTTGGACACCAGCTCCTAAATCTGATTTGGTTGAAATGATGAGAGGCTTATATAGTGAATTATTCAAAGAAGAACCTAAAGTAGTTGCTTGTCATGCAGGACTCGAATGTGGCATACTTAGTACTAATTACCCAGACATGGATATGATTAGTTTTGGGCCAAATATAAGAGGCGCTCACTCTCCTGATGAGAAATGTCAAATAAGTTCTGTTCAAAAATATTGGAGTTTTTTATTGGAAGCACTCAAAAATATTAAGTAATTCTATTCATAAATTGCTCTAAGGTATCTTTCTGTGATAAGTAATTCATAGACTATACTTAACTTATTGAATCTAAAGAATTAACTCTATGAAAAATTTTTTCGTTATTGCATTTTTGTTATGGTTGCCTATTCAAGCTTGTAGCCAAAGCGATCCATTAACTACTTTTATTTTGATAAGACATGCTGAAAAAGCTTCTGATGGAACTCGTGACCCTGAGTTGTCAGATATTGGAAAAGAAAGAGCAAATACTTTAGCTAAAGTCCTAGCTGAAAGTAAACTTGCTGCCATTATTACAACACCTTATAAAAGAACAAGAAATACAGTTAAAGTATTGGCGGCAAATATGGGTGTAACTGTAGAAGATTATGATTTTAACAATACAAAACTACTTCAAGAATTACTGAGGAAGTATAAGGGGCAAACCATTGTTGTTTCTGGTCATTCAAACACAACGCCTATCTTGGTCAATAAACTCATAGGAGAGGATAAATATCAAATATTAGAAGAAAATGAATATGATAAGATTTTTGTAGTTACTTGTACGAAGATAGGAAACGGAAAAGAACTAATTTTGAAATACTAAAATTTATTGAAAAACTTTTTTGGAGGCACAATGAAAAAAGAGAATTTTAGAAATGTAGCATCATTGGAAGCCAGATTTGCAAAAGCGTTTCTACTTCTTTCGCCAGAATGTGTTAGTACGTACCTTAAATTCTTGTTGTAACCTGCTTCTAGACCAAACCATAACCAATCATGAATTTCTCTTTCATAAGTTAATGTAAATCTCACATCAGATTTTCTTAAGGTAAAGTTCACATTATCTTTTGATAGGTTATACCTAAAGCCATTGATAGATGCTTTAGCAATCAAATATGACTTTTCGTTTAACTTATACCTTAAACTTGCAGATTTAGGTAAAAGCAAGTCTAGTGTCAGGTTATTAGAAATTTTAGATTCATAAATGAATAATGGATAAATCGAGTTGACTGCCAATGATCTAGCTAAATAAATCCCAAAACCAATCTTTTTACTATTGGATAATTGCTTAGTATAATTTCCACTTAAAAAATAGAGTGTACTTTGATTGTTAATCTTTAATTGATCACTTTTTATTTCGCTTCCAGCAACAAAAGTCAATTTATGAATCTTAGTAAGATCATAAGTGTATAAAAAACGTAAACCTGCATTTAGAAATGTGGAATTGTCTAATCGATTGAATAGACTAATGCTTTTATTGCCTATTTCATAATTAGTGTCATTTATATCAAAGTGTTGCCGATAATATTTAAATTGTAAAGCTAGTTTAGTCCTTCCTTTTAATTTAATAGGCGCACCCAATTTTAATTTAAGAACTAAATCATTTTCAATTTCGGCATTTTCCATTCCTAGGATTTCGGAAGAAGAGGTAGTTTTATAGTCTATAAGGTTTTCAATACTAAACTCAGCTATTTTTGGCCTATAGCCTACATCATTTTGAGCCCTGCAAACGTATTGCCCAATGATGAAAAAGAAAAATAAAATACTTTTAGTAATATGTGAACTCAATACCTTATAAAATTAACTTTGGTAATTTATGCTTTTAGGATTAATTAAACTAAATAATCAAATGTTATATTGAAATAGTTATATTTTATTTATAAAACCTTAGTTTAATGCAATTAGATTTTTAACGCTCTTTACATTTCAACTACAATTCGATTAATAACCTATTTACTCACGAATTTCGTGCCATGATTATTTTTTCCCTTAATAAAGGTTATCACGGGTTGTTTGTCATACCGAAAAAGCATTTATTTATCTATCAAGTAATCATCATGGAGTGACCTGTGAGGATACAGATGAAGGCTTTCGGTAGAAAAAATAGCTATAGCTAATTAACCGTGATATCCTCTAATGAGAATAATAATTTACTGATACCCGAGAAAAATTATAAGATGAATTAAAACTTATTGTTTTTCTATCTAGGAGGGAGGCTTGTTAAAAAAACAGCAGAAATGCCATGGCTTACCGTGTTGTTTTTTACTCGAATGATGCATTAGAAATCGCCATGAGCTTATAAAGATCATAATTGTAGACACTTATGTTAGGTGGTTGTAAAGAAGAGACTTATGCCTATTTAGGTATAAAAGAGTGTATTAGACTTTGTAGGTAATTTTTTATTAAAGAAGGTGGGGGCGCCAAGGTGGGGCCGCCAAGGCAAAAAAAACGAATCTCTAGTAGTGCTGGAGGAAGGCTTTTTAACCCGAATAATTCGGTATGCCCGATCAGGGAAATAATTATTAGAAAAGCTAAATAGTCGATCATCAACATTATCGATTCAATAGAGTAAAATTGACATTCCTCAAATTTGGGCTATGTCAATTCTTAAGTCTTTCATCATGAAACTAAGTAAATCGATTACTTATTATGCAAGGTCATGGTTTGTCATGAATAATGCAGATTAACGCATTGCAATGAAAAATTAACAGGAAGATAAACGGTGTTTTATAGCTAAATTGATATTATTTATTGAATTGTAAACAATTGGAGCTGTTGCTTGTTAAAAAAAGGCATAATAATTTTGATTGATCAAAATTTACTATTTGCTCAATTGAACCTAATTGAAAATTAAAATGGCAGGAAAATATTTAGTTGTTGGTGGAAGTTCAGGGATAGGTCTTGAGCTAGTTAAAGAATTGGTTGCAAACGGGAATGAGGTTTTGGTTGTGTCTAGGACAGGTGATTTAATCCGAGATTTAGATCATGTTACCCACATTGCACATGATTTATTGATAGATGAACCGTTAAATTTAGAATTAGACTCTTTGGAAGGCATAGCATATTGTCCAGGGACTATAAATTTAAAACCGTTTCACCGATTGAAGCAATCAGATTTTGAGCAAGACTTTAGACTAAATGTTTTAGGAGCTATTAAAAGTGTTCAAGCTGCTTTACCCGCGCTAAAGAAAGGGGTTAGTCCATCTATTTTACTTTTCAGTACGGTGGCGGTTGGGCAAGGTATGGGGTTTCATGCTTCTGTTGCTACCTCCAAAGGCGCTATTGAAGGTTTGACAAGATCTTTAGCAGCGGAGTTAGCCCCAAAGATAAGGGTTAATTGTATAGCCCCCTCAGCGGTTGATACCCCTTTGGCAACAAGGATTTTTTCTTCAGAAGAAAAGAAAGAAGCTTCAGCGAAAAGACACCCATTGGCAAAATATGGAATGCCTAAAGACATTGCTCCTATGGCGGCATTCTTGCTTTCAGAAAAAGCATCGTGGATTACTGGGCAAATCTTAGGGATAGACGGAGGAATGTCTTCCATAAAAATGTTTTAATAGAGTCAATTAATTAAATGAAACAGGTATCCATTTTTTGGTTTAGAAGAGATTTTAGGATTATTGATAATGCAGCTTTATTTTATGCGCTTAAAGATGAATATCCAGTCCAACCAATTTTTATTTTTGACAAAGAAATTCTATTAAAATTAAATGATCGAAAGGATGCAAGGGTTACTTTTATCCAAATGGAAATTAGTCGGTTGTCCAAGGAGATTCAGCAAAAAGGGGGCAGTCTAGATGTTAGGTATGGAAACCCCTTGTCGATTTGGGCTGAAGTCTTAAATGACTACGAGGTTAAAACAGTTTATGCTAATCGGGATTATGAACCGTATGCGAGAGAAAGAGATAAGAAAATATATAATCTTTTGGAGAGTAAAGGGATCAATTTTATCGCAAAGAAAGATCATGTGATTTTTGAGAAAAATGAAATTCTTAAAAAAGATCAAACTCCCTATAAAGTTTATACGCCTTATAGTAAGGTATGGAAAACCAGTCTTAACGATTTTTATTTAAAACCATACCCTTCTGAATCTATTAATAATTGGAATCAACAGACCTGTAAACAACCGCTTGGGTTGGCTGATATTGGGTTTGAGAAATCAGATATTGAATTTCCTTCTTCCACTTTAGACAAATCAATTGTTCAGTCATATCATGAGAACAGGGATTTTCCGTCTAAGCGTGGTACAACAAGAATGAGTGTTCACCTTCGTTTTGGAACTGTTAGTATTAGGAAGTTGGCAAAAGAAGCCTTGTCACTCAATGAAAAATACCTTAATGAATTAATATGGCGTGACTTTTACATGGCTATCTTGTGGCATTACCCAGAGGTTGTCGAACATAATTTTAGTAGAAAATATGATGGAATTGCCTGGAGAAATAATGAAGAAGAATTTCAGAAATGGTGTGAAGGAAAAACTGGTTATCCAATAGTAGATGCAGGAATGCGTGAATTAAATGTCACGGGTTTTATGCACAATAGAATCAGAATGGTGGTCGCAAGCTTTTTGACTAAACATCTTTTAATAGATTGGAGGTGGGGAGAGGCTTATTTTGCAGAGAAGTTACTGGATTTTGAACTAGCCTCCAATAATGGCGGATGGCAGTGGGCTGCAGGTACAGGAGTAGATGCGCAGCCTTATTTTAGGGTATTCAACCCTACTTCACAAATGGAAAAATTTGATTCTAAATTAAGATATGTTAGGAAATGGGTGCCCGAATTTCAAGAATTAAGCTATCAGCCTATGGTTGATCACAAATTAGCTAGACAAAGAGCTATTGATACTTATAAAGAGGGAATTATAGGTTGAAGAGTAGGTCTGTTAAAGGTTTAATCGCTAACAAAGTAAGAAGAACCTACTGGAAAAAAAATAGTTTTAATCCCTAAGAGAGATTAATCCCTCTGATCGAGTACCCCGACTCTTCCGCGGGCGCTGAAGCTTCTTGGCGGAGGCTCTGAGTCGATCATTAAATGATTTGACTTCCTAGTAAATTAGTCCCAAATTTACTAGGAAGTCCAGGAAGTCCAATTTAACCTGTAAACTTATTTTAGGACGAGACACGTCTCGCGCACCCTGCTAAATTCTCACCGCGACGGCGTACCGTGCCAACCCACATAAACGCATAAAAATGAATATCTTTTTTCTTGGATACCAAAATTAAAAATGATAAGAAATAAAAGTAAATTACCTTGGGCTAAATAAACGCACTTTGGCATATGTTTAGGGAAAAAACTAAAATATACCAATGTATGTAGCTTGATCTAATCCTGTTTGAGAATAAAGATGAATTTGTTTACCCCGAATGATGCATTAGACTTTTAAGAGAAAATCATAAATGGCTGTTAGTTATGGTTTGCATCAAATTTCTATTGCATCATTCGGGTTTACTGTATTTTTTTAAGATCAGATATGTTTTTCGGCCTAATTAAGATGAAATCAACTAGGTTATGAATTAAGTATTTAACTTACAGGTGTTAACTTAAATAGAAGTTATGCATTAAACTTTAAATGACTAGATGATTTTTAGTTATTGTTTGCATCAAATTTCTAATGCATAATTTTGATTATTTAATAGAAACTTTATAAAATAGATATGAAAAGAATTATAGGATTCACTTTTTTAATGTTATTTGCGTGTATCAGTTATAGTCAAGAGACTATCAAATCAGGCACTTGGACAGAGAAATCTTATGAAGTAAAAGGTAAATGGTCAATTGTAAAGGCAGACGACCAGTATAAAATAGTATTGAATGACTATTTTAAAACTAAAAATGCACCAGACCTCAAGATCTTTTTGTCAAAAAAATCAAAAGGAGACCTTAAGTCTAGTAACGCTACCAAGGAGGCAGTTTTTGTAAGCAAATTGAAAAGTGCAAAAGGTGGGCAAGAATATGTGATTCCAGCAGATGTAAATATTGAAGATTATCAATCTATCATTATTCATTGTGAAGAATATAGTGTTTTATGGAGTGCTGCTTCATTGAAGTAAAGGTATAATTGATCCATAAGACAATCAATAATAAGTTATATTTAGCCTATTGCTAACTAGGATTAACAATTCCTTTAAGGGAGAATATTGATTGAAATTACTGATACCCAAGAGAAATTTAATCCCTGAGGGATACCTAATTCTCCAACTCTTGAGTCGATAAAAAAGCTTTTGGCCGATAGAGATACCCCGTACCCTTGGGTCGGGGATGGTTCATTCACACGGGAGGGTAGACTTGACTGGATAACTCTACCAAAAAATCTAAAAAAGGGTTGTTTTTAGCTTCATAGACGATCCTATGGGTTTTATTGATAATCCGCCATGCGGTTTCGGTTTTTCAGAGAGCTAACCTGCAGCAGGGTAAAATAAATCGGATGACAGAAAATAAAAAATAATATGACTCATGAATACAATACAAATAGTTGATTTTTTTCTAATAGGCCTCGCTATATATTTATTTTTAGGGTTTGTATTTGCTGTGTTTTTTGTGTTGAAGGGAGCTGCTAAATTAGATGCTGGCGTACGGGCTGCTCCTTGGCATTTTAAGCTAATTATTTTCCCAGGAAGTATGTTGCTTTGGATAGTTTTATTGATCAAGTTACAAAAGAGAAAAAATGACTAGAGGTTTACGTAAAAAACATTTTCTGATATGGGTATTTTTAGGTGTAATTTTACCTGTGCTTTTTGTTTATGTTTATGTTATTAATAGTCGGCCTACTAGCGATGCTTATAAAGTAGAACTGACCAAATGAGTGTATCTTATACCTCCATTCTATGGAATAAGCAAAAGAAAATTTATGACAGGGGGATTGTCATATTTATTGTTTCCTTTCTAGTACTTTTTAGTGGTACTAGCATAATTTTATATCCAGAAGTCACTTTTGAAACTCTTTTGATCAGGTCATTTGGTCTTTTAGCCTTATTGATTTTACATGTTGTTTTAGTGATTGGTCCTCTAAGTAGACTAAATAAACGCTTCCTAATTGTACTTTATAATAGGAGACATCTAGGAGTAAGTATGTTTTTGATTGCCTTAGTACATGGTGTGTTTAGCATGATAAATTTTCATTCCTTAGGAAATATGAATCCCATACGGTCGGTATTTTTATCTAATTTAGAGTATGATTCATTTATAAATTTCCCATTTCAAGTCTTAGGTTTTTTTGCTTTATTCGTATTCGCATTGATGGCAACTACTAGTCATGATTTTTGGCTAAAAAATTTAGGGACTAAAGTGTGGAAAGCTCTGCATATGACGGTATATTTAGCATACGCACTTATTATCCTGCATGTATCACTAGGCGCTTTGCAAAACGAAACATCGCCAATCATATTTGGTATGATGTTAATAGGACTTGTCACGGTTTGTACTTTGCATATTATTAGTGGCTTGAAAGAATGGAAATTGGATCAGACTCATGAGCAGAATGATTGGATAGCAGCGTGTAGGGTAGACGAGGTAGTGGAAAACAAAGCTAAAATTGTGACCATTTCTGGTGAAAGAGTAGCTATTTATAAATATGAAGGTAAGTTGTCTGCTGTTAACAATGTTTGTAGACATCAAGGTGGTCCCATAGGGGAAGGAAAAATTATAGATGGCTGTATTACATGCCCTTGGCATGGGTATCAGTACTTACCTGGCAATGGACAATCTCCACCTCCATTTACAGAAAAATTAGAAACTTATTATTTGAAATTGGAAGACGGAAAGATTTGGGTGAATCCAAAGCCCAATTTACCAGGAACTCCTGTAGAGCCAGAAATAATATAAATAGATGGAAGAAGAATTCTACATAGGGTGGCAAGAAAATTCACCTAAAGGATTTAAAAAAACAGGGATGATCTTTTTTGGATTTTCTTTATTGCTATCAATAATCTTTGTAGGGTTTTATGTGCCAGCACAGAAAGATTTCAGTAATAGCGAATTTGAATATGGGACGCTTACAGAATTGGAAGGGGCCTTAGTGAGTTATCCAGTTTATGGTTTGAAAACTAAAATAAATAACCAAAATGTTACGGTGCCATTAGTAGGATTTGGAAAATCAGGAGTAGATGCTTTAGCCCTTAACCTAATAGAAAAATTGAATGGAAAGCCCGAATTGTACCGAGTTAAACTGAGAGGGACCATGATTAGGTATAGCAATAAAAACTGGATGGAATTAACAGAAGGGGAAGCCAGTATAGTTTCAATTGAGAAAAATTCAATTGAGCACAAAAATCAAAAGATTGAGTCGAAAGGATTAAAGACAATTAGTGGGGAAATTGTTGATCCAAAGTGTTTTTTTGGTGTGATGAAACCTGCCGTTGCTAAGATCCATAGAAGTTGTGCGATAAGGTGTATAGCTGGGGGTGTACCACCTATTTTGGCAGTACGAAAAAACGGCAAGTACATAGACTACTATTTTCTTTTAGACCAAGATGGGAATAGCATTAATCAAGAAATTCTTGGTTATGTAGGTAAGCAAATCGATATTAATGGATGGGTAGAGGAAGTAGATGATTGGAAAGCACTGAAAGTGAATATGAAAAACTTAGGAGATAAGATTAGTTTGCGCCTTGACCGAAACCTTACCTATTGCAGCAATTGAATCATATTTTCATTGATTTCACACTTTGTAAAACTATATTTTTAATCCTAAAGGATATTAATTCTCCTGGTCAGGCATCCCGACTCTTTCGCGGACGCTGAAGCTTCTTTGCGGAGGTGCGGAGTCAATCATTATATGCCCATAGATACCTCGCACTCTGCTGTGAGTGCTGTAGCTTTCTCTGCAGAGGAACTAGGTCGAGGTTGGTTCATTTAACCCGAATGATGCAATAGAAATTTGATGCAAACCATAACTAACAGTCATTTAGCCACTTAAATCCTAATTTCCTACTCACCATAATGGAGACTATGTCTGCGTTGCAAATCAGAATTTAGGCAGCTATCTAACAGCC
>CALGOB010000203.1 GCA_937958005.1 uncultured Cyclobacteriaceae bacterium | reverse complement strand
CCGCGCGACGGCCGCCAAAAAAATCAACAGGGTCGCCTGGCGAATAATTTAAAGCTCCCACCCTAAACCTGGCAGCGGCCGACCGTCTCGCACACTGCTAAATTCTCACCGCGACGGCGTACCGTGCCAACCCTTCAAAATGTATAAAAATGAAAACCTTTTTCTCGGATACCAGTAGTAAAAAATTGATGTTTTTTATTGGACGATAATCGGCCTATTTGATTTGACTTTTACAAATAAATTGATACAATCAATATTTTTTTGAAATAATTTGTAACGCTTTAGAAATACGGAAGTTTACCATGACATAACGAACCTAATCATAACAAAAATTGGAAAGTTTATCTGATAATTCACTCATGCTAAAAGTAAAAACGGGTGACACTGGGAAACTGGGATTACTTTATGAACGATACAAGAAAAGACTATTTGGCTTCTTTTATCAGATGAATCATGATGTGAAAGTAAGTGAAGATTTGGTTCAAAACGTGTTTGTAAGAGTCTTGAAGTATAAGCATAGTTATCGGGAGGATAGTCAATTTATTACATGGTTATTTTGTATTGCACGAAATGTAAACTTTGATCATTATAAGAAATATAAGAAAGATTATCACACGGTAGAATTACAAAATATACATGAAAAAAAGTCCGAAAACCATGAGCCTGATGAACAGCTCATTGCCAATGAAAATACAATTTTACTAAAAAGAGCAATGAATAGATTGCCTACTGAAAAACAAGAGATTCTCCTATTAAGTAAATTTCAGGAGCTCAAGTATAAGGAAATAGCAGTGATTTTAGGTTGTACTGAAGTAGCCGCAAGAACCAAGGCGCATAGAGCTTTGTCAGAATTGAAGGAAATATTTATTGGATTAAGAAATTGAAGATCAAATGAACTATCAAGAATTTGATAAACTAAAGATTGATTACGTATTAAATAAGCTTGATTTTGAAAAAAAGGAAGCTATAGAAAAATACTTGGAGAATAATCCTGATCAGCAAGAACAAATTACTTTGTTGAATTCGCTTTATGGAACAGTAGACTCAACAGAAGGACCAGAGCATAGTGCTGCAATGGACGAGAAATTCTATGAGTTTCTTACGGATTCTATAACTCAAGATGCTTCTGTTTCTAATATAGATAAAATACAGGGCAGAATCTACTTTTCAATTAATAAGCTCTTTTTGCAAAGATTGGCTTTTGGAATAGGACTTTTGGCAATTGGTTATTTCGCAGGAAGTAATTTTAACTACCAATCAACGGATATTAAGAATTCTACCGAATATGCTGATGCAGAGACAGAAGCAGTTAGGAATCAATTGGTACTAGCATTGATAGATCAATCTTCAGCAAGTAAAAGGTTGCAAGGTGTAAATGAGGCTGCTAAACTGGATAAAGTAACAGAAACCATAGTAGCTGCCTTATTTAGTACACTAAACAATGATGATAATTCCAATGTTCGCCTAGCTGCTGTAGAGTCTCTGGCCAAATATGTAGATAACCCAATTGTCAGAGAAGGCCTTATATACGCGGTTGACAAACAAGATTCACCACTTGTTCAGATCGCTTTAGCAGATTTGATGGTTGAAATCCAGGCTAAGAAATCTTTAGAGCCTATGAGAAAAATGCTTAAAAAACCTGATATAAATGAAGCTGTTAGACAAAAAATTACAGAATCAATAGATCAAATAATATAATACTCAAACTTAAATAGGAATAACAATGACAACAATGAAAACAGTAGCACTAGTGTGTTTGATGTTTATTTGCAACTTAACGATTGCTCAAAAACATGTAGAAACCATCAGCAAATCTTTAAATTTTTCACAAGTATCTCCAGACAATTATCTAGTGATCAAAAATATTTTTGGTTCTATTTCTGTCGAAGCTTATAATGGAAAGGAGGTAAAAGTTGAAGTTCAGAAACAGATCGAAGCTAAGAGTTCCATAGAACTTGAAAAAGGTTAAAAGGAAATAAGCTTAGGGGTTATTGAAAAAACTGACCGGATTATTTTATATCCAGATACGCCTTATGGTAAGTTTAATTCCGAAAAGGAAAGTTTTAGATACAATGAGAATCATAATGATAGAGATTACGAATATCAATTAAACTTTACAGTAAAAATCCCAATGAATACAAATATTAAACTATCTACTGTCAATGATGGAAACATTTACGTGAAAGGAGTTCAATGTAAATTGATAAGAACGAATAATGTAAATGGAGCTATTACGATGGAAGATATTGCTGGTAAAACTTTGGCTAGTGCATTAAATGAAGACATTAACATTAGTTACGCAACAGCTCCTTTAGATGATTCTACTTTTAAATCACTTAATGGAGATATTAATATCAACGTGAATAGTGATCTCAATGCAGAGGTATCGTTTAAGAGCTTAAATGGTGATTTTTATACCAATATTGAAAGTGTACAAGCTAGTACTAAGACGACGACTAAAAAAACGGGAGGTAAAAGAGGAACTAAATACGAGGTAAATGCCAAAGATAGTTTTCAATTGGGAAAAGGAGGGAGCCAACTCAGTTTCGATCTTTTGAATGGTGATGTTACATTGAAACGAAATTAAAATAGAACTATGAAAATTTTTAATAAATATACAGCCCTAATAATTGTAGTATTGTCAATAGTTATGTTTTGGAGTCTGGACGTCAAAGGTCAACAGAAGGAAGAAGTTACCTTGCCTTTATCTAACCCAGATAAACCAGGGAAATTAAAAGTACACTTAATCAATGGTTCTATCAGTGTAATTGGTTATCCTGGCAATGAAGTTATTGTGGAAGCGACTCCAGTTATTGAATCACATAAAGGAAACAATAAGCAGACCAAAAATGGACTAAAAAGGATTGTTAGCAATGGGATTCGTTTTAGCGCAGAAGAATTTGACAATACGGTTAAAATAAAAGGAGCAGATTGGAATAAAACAATAGATTTCAAGATCAAAGTACCGCTTAAATTTTCACTTGATTTAAAGACACTTAACGATGGAGATATTTATGTGGAGAATGTTACTGGAGAATTTGAGATAAGCAATTTAAATGGGGCAGTTGACATGAAAGATATAAATGGTTCCGTAGTAGCAGACGCTTTGAATGAAGGGGTAACTATAAGTTTCAATAAGGTAAATGAAGGTGAACCAATGGCATTCAGTAGCTTAAATGGGGATTTAGAAGTTACTTTTCCTTCTGGTATAAATGCTGACATTAGGGCAAAGACAGATAACGGCAACCTTTATACTGATTTCGAAATCGACGTAGATAAGCAGAAAAAGCAAGTATTTACTGAAAGAAAGAATGGAGTCTATAAAGTTACCTATGACAATAGTGTATTTGGTCAAATCAATGGGGGAGGAGCAGAGATTACTTTTAAAACTCTTAATGGTGATATTTTAATTAAGAAAAAGAAGTAAACACTTCAAAGGCAGAAGCAAATCTATAGATATGAAAACCTTTCCTAAAGGAGAGGTTTTTGTGGGTTAGATTTTAAAAAATATATTTTATACCAGTCATTTCTTCAGAAATAGCCCATAATTTTTTTCCTTTCTCTAAGTCATGAGATATTCTGTTGGAACTGACTTTTACAGGCTTACCTTTAAACTCTCTAAAACCATCTGGGCCAAAATACTCGCCACCCTTTATTTTAGGATCTAGAGCAGCCCTTAAAGTAGGTAGTGCCCCATCTTTAGGAGATTGTAAAAGTAATGGAGAAATAAATCTTGAGAGTGCCAGAGCGGCTTTGGGCATATGTTGTCCTAAGTTAGTATTTGAAATTCCAGGATGAGCGGCCAACGAATAAATAGAGAGTCCTTTTTCTTTTATTTTTCTATCTAATTCATAAGCAAACATTAAACAGGCTAATTTACTTTGACCATATGCTTTTTTTGCATCGTATCTTTTTTCAAAATGCAAATCATCAAAATAAATGTCTCCCCAATTATGCGCAAGACTGCTAAGTGAAACTATCCGAGCATTTGGAGTTAGAACCAAAGTATCAAATAGTAAACCTGTAAGTAGAAAATGACCAAAATAATTTGCAGCCATCTGACTTTCAAAGCCAGCACTAGTTTTACGATAAGGGGGCATCATGATTCCTGCATTATTAATCAATAAATCAAGTTGGTCATATTTGGAGATAAATTGCTGAGAAAACTGATTGATTGAATTTGGCTCACATAGGTCTAACAAGATAACATCTAGGTCTGCATTTGGTATCTTGTTGAGTAGATCATATTTAGCGTCTTCTGCCTTACGTTTGTTTCTACAGGCCATGACAATAGTGCACCCCTTCTTTGCTAAAGCCAGTGTGGTTTCGTAACCAAGACCTATGTTAGCTCCTGTGACGATGGCTATTTTACCTTGAAGAGATGAAGTGTTTTGTATTGAGAATTGTGCCATTTTGTATGAAGAATAAATTGTATAAATAATAACTAAGACTAACTGTAAATTGTTAAACCAAAAAAGGCTCTGATAGTTAAATCAGAGCCTTTGATATTATTTAAATATTACTCGCTAGTAATCTCTATGATTAGAGCCAGTATAGATCTGTCTAGGTCTTCCAATAGGTTCGTTGTTTTCTCTCATTTCTTTCCACTGAGCAATCCAACCGGGTAGTCTTCCTAATGCAAACATAACCGTAAACATTTCAGTAGGAATTCCCAAAGCTCTGTAGATGATTCCACTATAGAAGTCTACATTTGGATATAAATTTCTTGCTACGAAGTACTCGTCTTTTAACGCTACTTCTTCTAAACCTTTTGCAATATCTAAGATAGGATCATTCACACCTAATTTCTCTAATACTTCATCTGCAGCTTTTTTGATAATACGAGCTCTTGGGTCAAAGTTTTTATATACTCTGTGACCAAATCCCATTAACCTAAATGGATCGTTTTTATCTTTTGCTTTTTCTATGTACTTAGAAGTATCTCCACCATCTGCTTTAATGGCTTCAAGCATTTCAATTACTGCTTGATTAGCTCCTCCGTGAAGTGGCCCCCATAGCGCATTAATTCCAGCTGAAATAGAAGCATATAAACTCGCTTGAGAAGAACCAACTATTCTTACCGTAGAAGCAGAGCAGTTTTGTTCATGATCTGCATGTAAGATTAATAATTTATCCAATGCTTTAGCTACTACAGGGTCTACATCATATTTCTCGGTAGGCAATGCAAACATCATCTTGAGAAAGTTAGAACCGTAATTCAAACTGTTGTCAGGGTAATTTGCTGGATGACCCATTTTGTTTTTGTATGCCCAAGCAGCGAAAGTTGGCATTTTTGCAATAATTCTAATAATGCTCAAGTTAACAGCATCTTTGGATCTATTTGGATCTAATGATTCTGGGTAAAAAGCAGTTAAAGAAGTAACCAGCGAAGATAAAACCCCCATAGGGTGAGAATTAGAAGGAAAACCATCTAATACTTTTTTAATATCCTCATGAACTAAAGTGTGTTTAGTAATTTCATCTTGGAAACTTTTTATTTCTTCAGCAGAAGGTTTGTTTCCATAAATGGTTAAATAAGCAACTTCTAGAAATGAAGATTTTTCAGCTAAATCTTCTATGCTATACCCTCTGTGTCTCAATATTCCCTTTTCACCATCTAAAAAAGTAATTGCACTTTGAGTAGAGCCAGTATTTTTAAAACCGGGATCAAGAGTAATTAGCCCCGTTTGAGCTCTTAATTTACTAATATCTATTGCTTTTTCACCTTCGGAACCTTCAATTATCGGTAGCTCAAAAGTCTTACCGTCTACTTTGATCTCAGCAGTTTGTGACATAATTTAACGTTATCTATTATAATTTATTAATTCAGTACTTAATAAGGTACGCTAAATTAGATAATTAAGGTTATAAAAGAAACTGAAATTGTCTTCAGGAGATTATTTGTGTATTAAAACTTTAATAAAATGAGTGAAAACAGCTCTTTTTTGAAACAAATTAATCTTTAACAGATATTAATTCCCCAGCCGTGTATCTCCCGACTCTTCGGCGAGTGCTAAAGCTTTCCTTGCGAGGCACTGAGTGGATCATTAAATGATTGCTCAGTGATACTACCCTTCTGCGAGCACCGTAGTTTTCTCAGCAGAGACACTGGATCGGGGTTGCTTCATTTTTCAGAATACATTTATTGGAATTCAATAAACATTTTTACTTGATCTTTATTACTGACCGACCTTCAATCATTTAAATTTTTCTGGTAATGTTATTCAATTAGATATGAAACGTCTAGTTTTGCAGCTCAATAACAATATTATGAAGGCAAAGAAAGATGATCAGGTAAAAGTGCACTATACAGGAACACTTACAAGCGGTGAAGTATTTGATAGTTCTGTAGAAAGAGAACCACTGGCTTTTACGGTAGGAGCGGGTCAAATGATCAAAGGTTTTGACGATGCTGTTAATGGCATGGAGATAAACGAGAAAAAAAAGGTGAGCATTCCGGCAGCTGAAGCTTATGGTGAAAGAAATGACCAACTAATGCAAATTGTGCCTAAATCTGATTTGCCAGATGATATGGATCCGCAGTTAGGTCAAACATTGGTGGCTTCAGGCCCTGATGGACAGCAATCACATGTAGTAATAGCTGAAGTGACTGAAGAAACTATTACCGTGGATGCAAATCATCCATTAGCAGGAAAAGATTTGGTTTTTGATATTGAGCTAGTTGAGATCGCTTAGTATCCACAGAATAAAAACAAAAAAATAGCATCAGATTGACTTCTGATGCTATTTTTTTATTACTGGCATCCAAGTAAAACTGAAATTGAAGAAAAACTGCTCTTGATATCGTTTAATCAAAGATTATTTCTGAAGTTCAAAAACACCCCCTATAAATCAATCGAAGGGCTGACAACTCTAGCTTTCGTCCGTTTTTTCCTCTTAAGAAACATCAACTATGATTCTACCAATACCATATCTAATTTCATGGCCTGTTTTTGTAGGTACCGTAGTTTTCTTTGCTTAAGCTCTTCGGTATATTCTGTAATTGGAATGGGTACAAACCCTTCTTTTCAAAAAGCCCGGTAGAGCCACGATGGCGTACCATGTTGTTTTTGACCGCCAAGCGGCCTTGTAGATTTTTTTGACGGTCCGCACGGTTCCGTTTTTTCAGGGGTCCGCCCCCGCGGCATGGAAAAAATGAATCGGACTGCCGACGCAGAAAGCTCCTAATTTTAGGAATACCCAATTCTAGAGGGCCGCCGTGGAACGGTGTTTTTCAGGACAAGAAAAAAACCCTCTTTATTTGGTCTATAAGTGTCTTTTTGTTCATTTTCAGATTTAATTGGATACTAGTAATTTAAAATCAGTTCAATACTTATTGTGAAAATAAACTCAAATTGGTCTTTGAATACTCATTTTGTTTTATTCGCCAGGAAATAGTTATGTTTTTAATCCCTAAGGGATATTAATTCCCCGACTCTTGAGTCGATCATTAAATTATTGCCCATAGATACCCCGTACCCTTGGGTCGGGGTTGGTCCATTGTCAAAGTTAAATTCAAGTAGACCCTAAATAATTGACTACTTCGGCATTCTAAAAGCTTTACAAAAAGTACGCTTAAGTTTATATCAGCATATAAACAAATCCAATCATTATTTTACCATTGAAATAAATTACAAATCAAATATTTCACAACATCAAACAGTTAACTGAAATTTTGTAAATTGCGCCCATTCTATTAAAATTAATCACACACCAAATGAGTTTAAAACTACTAACAATGGCAGTAAATTGCCTGACATGGTCATTTTTATCGACTGATGCTCAGTCAATCACTACAGGACCGCGGAAAGGTTCATTAGTTATTGTAGGAGGTGGAAAAGTAGGAGTCGAAATCATTAATCGATTCGTTGATTTGGCAGGAAGAAAGCAAGCTAATATGGTTGTAATACCCACTGCATTTGGTCAGAACTCTTATCAACAGAATGTAAGTTTAGCGCCGGTTTTTAAAGCTGAGGACATTAAAAATGTGACTGTGTTACATGCTAAAACGAAAGATGAAGCTAATCAAGCAAGTTTTAATTCGATTCTAATGAAAGGCAAATGGAGTGTGGTTTGTTGGGGGAAGGCAATGGCGATTGGTCGACTCATATCAAGGAACTAAAGCGGAAGAGGCATTTTGGGAAGTATTAAACAATGGCGGTGTTATAGGAGGCTCATCTGCTGGGGCTACTATACAAGGCTCTTATTTAGTAAGGGGTGACACCAAAAACAACCAAGTTATGATGGGTGATCATGAAGAAGGGTTTTGGATTTATCAAAAATATAGCAATAGATCAACATGTTTTAACAAGAAATAGACAATTTGACTTATTTGAAATATTAAATAAGAAACCGTAATTACTAGGCATTGGCTTAGATGAAAGTACAGCAATTATTGTAAATAAAAATGAATTTGAAGTAGTAGGCAATAGTTATGTTTTGATCTATGATAGATCTTTTTGGTCTAGAGAAGGCATTGAACTTAAAAGCTTACCCACCAATAATGATTCTTTTTATTTTTTGAGAAATGGAGATCGATATGATTTAGAAAAAAGAAAAGTACTTAAGTGAGTTGTTCCATTGACATAGATGTCAAAAATTAACGATCTTTGTACTGTACTTACCTCATACATGGCACTTAATATCACAAAAAAAGAAAATCGTAAACAAACAAATGACCCAATGCATGGGGTTAAGCTTATAGATATTCTCGAAAAACTGGTAAACGAGTATGGCTGGAAAGAACTTGGTAGACAGGTGAATATCAGATGTTTCAATCATAATCCATCTATTAAATCAAGCCTTAAATTCTTAAGAAGAACCCCTTGGGCAAGGGAAAAAGTAGATGAGTTATATCTTAAACTAATTAGAAGATGACTATTACGCGAACAGTTCAATTAGTAAGAAATAACGAGCATAAAACAATTGCAAAAGAATAGAGGCACGCAAGAAAGTATTAGAATTGGAGATATTAAGGGAGGAAAAGCAAGACCTAAACTTGTTGATAATCTTCTGAATAACAAAAATAAACTTCTACCACCGGTAGAAGGAAAAAACCCAATTTATATAATAGGAAACCTAACCAACGAGTATTATTTCCCGGTCACAAAAGATGACGTTAAGAAAGCATTAAAAAAACTTCCTACTTCACATGTTGAAAACCTTACTCACATTTGGCTAAGGAAGTTACCAAAGAAGTCAGCAGAAGGAAATATTAATTGTCAAGCTTCCTACATAAGAAACAATGAAATAAATTTAGTAGTAATTTATCCTTTTCCAAAAGATTTAAAAATGAGATTTGGGGTTATCAAACCAACTAATGATGTTCTTGAATGGTATAAAGCTTATCAACCAAATTTAATTAAGGAAAAGCACGATTGGTTTTTAAAATGGGAAGCTAGTCAGATTAAGAAATATTACCTTGATGACTTATTGTATCAAGGATTGAATGATCAAATGACCTATTTTTCAGAAGATCAATATCAGGACAATTCAAGTTTCTTTTCTTATTACTGGGGGAATAAAGTTCGAGATCAAAAAATTTAGCCTCACATCATGCATAAGAAAATCTATTCCGATTATAAGTCTCTTCATCATAACCTCGTAACGATATCTAGTACATAATCTGGGTTTAAATATTTCAAACTACATAGAATATTTAAGTTCATAAACAAATTATTTTCAACGAGCTAATGAATTGATTCATGGTTTATTGAATCAAGTTGGTCTAATAGCTATTTTTAAGTAATTTTTTTATTTAATATTTGTTAAAGAGATTAAACAAAAACAATGGAAAAAGAAAGGATTCCAGAAGATATATTTATCTGGTTTAACTACAAAATAATGGAATATCAAATTGGTGTTTATAGTGACTTTATCGCATCTGGTGAAAACCTCAATGAAGTAGCTGATTTTGCACCTATTTTAAGATTTAACAAGGATAAAATAAAGATTGCAACTAGAGTTACGCAAGAATTAAATGAAGCAAATAAAAACGAAACTCAAAAATTGAGTATGTCTAAAAGTCAAATAAGGATAGTATGAATAATTTGAAGGAGAAAGGAAGTTTATTGACAATTGAATTAACACTTTATATTGGCATTGCATTAATTATTTTGTTTTGTGGTATTTTTAAAATTGAAGATCAAGGAATTGCCTGGATAATGATCTTAGCAGTCATACTAATTCAATCTATTGACATTTGGAAAGCCGTAAGTGAAAATATTTCAAAAGCAAAACACAAGTTGAATAAAACTACAATCGATAAAAAGACCATTTCCATACTGACCAAATCTGTGGGTTCCGAGCACACTAAATAAGCTTATAGATATAGACACTTTACAGATATAATAGTTTATTTACCATCACCTGATTTTTAGTCCCTTCGTCTCAGCAAGAGACCTATCGTTTTTACTTCAGCAATCATCGTTGATAGATGGTCCACAATCTTATTTTTCATAATTTCAGTACCATTTATTAGATTAAATTGATTTAAATGGCATAGATGCACCGAAATGGGTGGCATAATCCAAATCATAACATCCAATAACTCCATTTAACCCGAATGATGCATTAGACTTTTAAGAGAAAATCATAAATGGCTGTTAAATAGCTGCTTAAATTGTGATTTGCAACGCAGACATAGTCTCCATTATGGTGAGTAGGAAATTAGGATTTAAGTGGCTAAATGACTGTTAGTTATGGTTTGCATCAATTTTCAAAAAGTATGCCTAGAAGATCCTTGGGCAGTTTTGAAAGATTTGCTTGGTCATTCTTCAACACAATAAGTTTTGAATCCCTAAGGGATATTAATTCCTGACTCTTGAGTCGATCATTAAATTATTGCCCATAGATACCCTGTACCCTTGGGTTGGGGTTGGTTCATTACACAGTCCTTTTTTAACAGCTACAGTCTTAGTTATGGTGTATAGAATGTTAGGATTAAAGTGGCTATTTGACTATGAGCTCTATTTAGTGTCTAATTTCTAATGCAAATACAAGTTTAATTACTGAAACATTGAAATTTAACACGTAATTATCCTAATCACCCCACTCCTACTCATTAAACATTTAAATAATTATGATCATTATGCGTAAAACATAACATTTAAAACATTTCAATTTTTTTGACCTTAACTGAAATTTCAATAAATTATGCATGCATAATAAATAGTTGATTGAAAATAATGTAGCAATAACTATTTATTTTAATCTAACCTATAATTAAAATGAAAAACAAATTAATTGCATGTCTAATGATTTTAACAATCAGTTATGCATGTACAGAAAAAGAAACAGAAGAAGTTGTTCTATTTGAAGAGGAAGAAATCTCTAGAGCTTCGTTAGATCAAACAATCAATTCTCTATTGAATCAAAATGGTGAATTTGATTGGTCATCAGTAAGCAGTTCGCATATTGCAACAGCACTGCAAGAAGAAGAAGCAATTCTGACTATAGGCTATCAGCCTAATGGATTCAGAAGATTGCCTGATGTAATTCATGAAATTGATATTAAAAGTGCGCCATGGGTAGCAGCCAAAGAGGCGATTATCAATGATTTGATCACAGCTTATAGAGAAAGGGGTACTACCGTTAAAAGAGAGGAATTTGTCATAATGGATCATGAGACATTGCCTTATATAAAAGTGGTAACTGCTGATGCTTTTATAGTTGAGCGAGTAAGGAATTCTCCATTCGTGCGATATGCAGAACCTACAACTTATACTTTCAGAGAAGTAGGGAGTATAGATATTCCTGATAATGGCTCTGGCAGAATAGAAAGTGGTTCAGGTTGTGGTAATAATGGTCCGGACAATATTAATTCTGCTGATTTTTCTACTATTTCTCCAGGAGCTGCACTTCCTTGGAACTATGCTGTGCATAATATTCCTGCAGCTTGGCAAATTAGTCAAGGTGATAATATTGGTATTGGATTAATTGATACTGGAATATCTCCAGATCAAGCAAAATTGAACAGTCAATTTAGCTCAGGGCAATCTACTGGAAGAACAATCACTAAATTTGGCACTTACCCTCCAAGATGGTGGTCTAGCAGGACTGATGGACCAAATGATCAATGCGGTCATGGTACACAAATGTCTGGAGCAATGTCTGCCCCTAGGACTTCCTCTGGTAGCTCAGTAGGTGTAGCATTTAAGGCAAATTTAGTTTCTGTAAGAGGTACAAGTGATGTATTGGTAAATACTGGTAGAGAGAAAGATGGAGTAAGTGACGCTTTAGTACTTTTAGGGAATAGAAGCGATGTCAAAATAATTAGCATGTCTATAGGAGATCTGCTCTCTAGTGGTCAAGTTAAAGATGCCATAAGATTTGCTTATAATAGAGGGAAACTCATCTTTGCAGCTGCTGGAACATCTACTTCTTTTACTTCATTTGTTGGAGTGATTTTCCCTGCAAATCTTTCAGAAACTGTCGCGGTGACGGGTATCAGAGATAATGAGTTAAGAAGGTGTAATATATGTCATGATGGAAGCAAAGTTGACTTTGTAGTGACTATGCAAAGGGGTTCAGATGGTGGAAGAACATCATTAACTCTTGCAGACAGTGGAAATAGACCTTCCTACGTAGGGGGATCATCAGTGGCTACCGCACAAACTGCTGGCATGGCGGCATTAGTATGGGCAAGAAATCCAAGCCAATCAAGAGCTCAAGTATTGGACAAGTTAAAAAGAGCTTCACAATTCTATCCAAATAGGAATAGAGATTTTGGATATGGTAAAATAGATGCCCTAAAAGCAGTAATGTTCTGAGTTTAATCCCTAAGGGATATTAATTCCCCGACTTGAGTCGATCATTAAATTATTGCCCATAGATACCCCGTACCCTTGGGTCGGGGTTGGTTCATTTAGAAAAAAGCGCCTTTAAGGCCGTCTTGATGTCTAAACTCGCATGATGTATTAAAAATTCTTATGAACTTATAAAATTCAAAGTTACAGACACTTATTTTAGAGAATCATCCAACGACTATAGTGATCCAACAATCTTGTGTTAAGTAATTGTAATGAAGAGACTTATAATTGGAATAGACTGCCTAATGCATCATGTGGGTTAAATTAAGACGGCTTTTTATTTTAAGAAAATCCCTGGTAAATCAATTTGGAATTTTGTCCAAGAGATTTTTCCTGACATAATGCCTCAAAAACGTAACTTAGTAAGCCCAAATATTTTTTTAGGTAACGTAAGTATCAGGGAAATAGATTGGCCAAAAAATAACAGTTTATTTTAGAAGTTCCCATTAATCCGCATTATGCATTAAATCTTTAAGAAAAAATAAAATATGGTTGTTATATATTTGTTTAAACTTTTATATACAACGCAAGTATAGACCCTATCATGTTGAATAGGAAACTGATGTTTAAGTGACTAGATGACTATCAATTAGGATTTGTATTTAATCCTTAAGAGATGTTAATTCCCTTAGATGGGGCTCTGACTCTTCCGCAGACACTGGAGCTTCTTTGCTTAGATACTGAGTCGATCATTAAATTATTGCACATTCTATGTTGACTTAGTCACAATGAGCATTTATCACTAGTATTAATATATAGGATTAAAAATGGGTTTATTAAGATGATGTCAATCAAGAATTTTAAAAAATATGATATATTTACCAATCATTAAAAATTAGATGACCTTACAAGAATTTTTCACTTATTTATCAAAAAACCCTAACTTGGTATTAGGCTATTTTTTGATCATTCCTTTCATTGCTTTACTTATGGGACTGTTACCTACTTATAAAAGAATGGTTCGTCCTAATAAGCAGATATATACAGCACTAATCTTTCTAAGTGCGATACCTGGGATATTGGCAATCATGCTAAATATATATAAATTCCTTTTTGAAAGGCATAATATCATGAGTACTGATCTTTTTACTCAAATTCTACCAATATTATCATTTATAGCAGTAGTAGTAATTATAAAGAAACAAGTTGCATTAGTCGAAATACCTGGGTTTGGGAAATTGTCAGGCCTCATAGTTATGATTTTTGCAGCATTTGCCATTATGTGGGCTTTAGATAGAACAAGAATTGTTTTTGTAGCATTTTCTTATATGCCTTTTCAATATGTTATTGGTGTGTTTGTTGGAATTCTTTTTGTTATTAGGTTTGGTTGGAAAAAATTCACCAAGTAAATAATAGAAAAATTGTCATTCAATTAATACCATTTCATACGATTCGCTAAAAGCAATAAAAGAATATTTCATCCATTTCTCAGAAGTATCTATGCTGAAAAACTTAAGAATTGACAGAGCCAAATTTAAGGAATGTCAATTTTACTCCACAGAATCGATTATGCTGATGGTAACCATTTAGCTTTTCCAATAATTATATCCCTGATCAGGCTCCCCAAATTACTCGGATTAATGAATTCTACAAACTATTTATGTGCTTCATCGATGAAATCAATAGTTTCATCTTACCAGACCATTAATTCATCACACAAATTATAACTTTCATTTAATTGTCACGTTTCTAATATTAAATTGCATTATATTTGATTGTAAATAACGAGCTATTATGATTAATAAATTTTCAAAAACTTTATTGGTTATTTCACTTCTGCTTGGATATATGAATGGTTATGCATTTCAACAAAGTGGGGATACTACTGTCAATTTAGAAAGTAAGTTTGATAATATAAGTTTCCGTTGGGATTTAGTAGCTCAGGAATTAGAAAGGTATGATGGGTTAAGTCAATTTTGCATTCAAAATGATTACAGGAAAAATGTTATTAACATACTAAATGAAATTCATCATTTTGATTCATTGGTTTATAAGCGACTTAAGCACATTTCTTCCAGAAGGAATAGTGGCGAAATAAGAAAAACTGTCAAACAAATAGAAGAACTAGAAACAGAATATGATATAAAATCATTCACAGCTTTCCTAAATAAAGAATGTAAGGATAGAAGACAAGTTGAAAAATCAAAGAAAGTCCTTAAAGGAAACTATGGAGAATATTCATATGATGGCCAAAAACATTTGGTAGAAAACGCAATCGAAAGATATGTGCATCATGTAACTCACCTGATTGATCACGTTAGAAAACACATTCATCATTTACACTTAAATGATAGAACCTAATTTTGATGTACATGTTAAAAGGTTTTATTAAATTGTAAAAACAATTTTTCAATGAATTAAATAGTATTAAAATGTCAATCTTAGAGAAAGCCCAACAATTACAACAAATGATGGAACAAGGTCAAATGAATGAAGCATTTGAGCAATTTTATCATGAAGATGTCCGAATTATAGAAGGCCCAAGCGGTGAAGTTCGAAATGGTAAACAAGCTCAAAGGGAAGCAATCAAAGAATGGCAATCATCCATCAAAGAAGTACATGGTGCTGGAGTTGGTTCTATCTGCTCCAATGAAGCAAACAATACTACTACTGCTGAATCTTGGATAGATGTAACATTCCAGAACGGAAACAGGTGGAAAATGGAAGAAGTAGCAATTCAGAAATGGCAAGATGAGCAAATAATAGAAGAAAAATTCTACTATAACATGCCTGGTCAATAGAAAAGATAAAAGTATTTTAAGACTCTTTTAACTAAAAATTAAAAGGGTCTCTTTATTTTTGGCCATGGACTCAAAAATTCTACTTGAATTAGTCGAATATAAAATGCCTTTTGGTAAGTATAAGGATCAAAAAATCCATAAACTTCCCGCACATTACTTAGAATGGTTTCAAAGAGAAGGTTTCCCAAAAGGAAAACTAGGGATGATGCTATCTACTATGCATGAAATTAAGTTAAATGGTTTGGAATATTTACTAGAGCCATTAATCAATCAAAAGCGCTTCTAAAGATCAATTGATTATAAATTGGTCAGCTTTTAAGTATAATAATTGCCCATCTGGATCAGACAATACAACATGTTTAAGGTAAAACCTTTCATGATCTTGTAAATTAATCAAGAATTTCTTTTGCGAATTAGTTAAAAATTCACCTCTTGCTTTGTAGCCAATATAGTCAAATTGATCTTTACCCAACATAAATTCTATTATCCTATAGCCTGGTTTATGAAGGCCTTTCATAAGATTAAGATTAAGCCTATTCAGTTGATCTATTTCCTCTTTTTGCAAAACTCCAGGTACTACTCCTGAAATAGATATACTTGGTGGTGGTATATCTTTAACTATAAATGAGGTATTACTTTCTTCCTGAAAAGTGCTATCTTTTTTGAACGATTTTACATTGACAATTGCAAAACCAGGTTTATCAAATTTTGCATGATATATGCCATTTTCTCCTGAAATTTCACCATTGGAAATTCCAATTTCCAAATATCCTTCAGGTACATCTGAAGCAGAAATATTTATGGCATTTTCTATTCCAATATATAATGTTTCAATGCCTTGATCTTTAATAGATCCTATCCTACTATCAAAAACAGTAGTTGTATCTTCTAAGACCATAGAAATAATTGCCGAACAATTGATTCTTTTTCCGTTACTACTTGAAAATCTTAATTGATAAAAATCTTCTTCCTCCGCAATAAATTCAAAGTAAATATTCCCATTTATTCTATTTAGAGGGTCATTAGTGCTTGCCAATACAAATCTTCTATCCTGTAACTCTAAAAAAGGCTCACCTTCTTCTTCATTCAAATTCAATAACGTAAATCGATATTTGATTGCTTCTTCCAAGTATATTTCTGAAGTTTTGATCTTGATTGGCTTCTTAGCAGTCCCTTCTTTAAGTCTTACTTCAACTTTTTGAATAAATAAGGCATCTAGCCCTATTTGATTAGATAGGGTTTCTAAATCATTGGCCGTCTCTTTTTTTTGTGCGCACAACGGTAAACTCAAAAAGCAACTGCTAAAAGACAAGGCGAAAATGATCGATATTTTCAGAAAACACCTCATTCGTTCTTATTTTTCGGTTCTATCAATAGTTTGGCTCCTATCATGACATTATATGACTGCTTCTTCAATTGAAACCATTTTCCTGAGGGAGAGTAATGCCAAGTAAGGTTTTTTTTCGCTTTTCTAAAACCAAGCCTTTGCCCATAAGATAGTTCACTCAAATAAATATCTCTTTTCTTTCCTCTGCGTTTTTTAGATCTTTCTTTGGCAAGAATGCCCCCTGTCTGGTAAATAGCCAGTCTATCAGGGAATATTCCCTCCATGCCAATATAAAATCCATTCTTAGGAATATCAATATCTAACAAGAGGATATCCAATTCAAACCATCCATTTACTATATTGGGCTTAGCAACCACAAATTCATTTAAGAGGTCTTTCCCTGGCTCTCCTGTATATTGATCTACACTATAAATATGAACTTTAAAAGGTGCGTTTACATTTCCCTTGCGTGATAAATAGTAAATCAATCTTTCTATTTTCCCTTTCAACTGATCACTATTATCAATATAAAACGCTGTTTGTTGACCCTGTGTATCTAAGTACATTTCACCGTGAGGTTTTTTCGCATCCTCACCTACCCTTTTATCCAAAAAATTAGGAAATACAATGGCAATCTCCTTCATTTGGATACTCTCTGAAGAAAGGTTTATTTCCAAACTATCATTTAATTTTAACTGCGTAAAAACATATTCTTGCCGTTGATAGCCTAATGATGAGAAAAGTAATGTATCTGAGTCAGATATATCTTTTAAAGGTAATTTGAAATTACCCTGATAATCGGAAACTACTCCTTTATACTTATGCTTGATTTCAACACTGGCATATGGAATTGTTTGTTTTGAATTGACCTCCCTGATTACTCCAGTTAAATATTTTTGAGTTTTTTCAACAACCTTTCGTTTTAGAATAACTTGGTTTCCCCTGAATAAATAAATAATTCGCGTACCATCAGTTAAAGAGATCAATAATTCATTGAGAGAAATTTCATCATATTTTAATAATGCACTTTTATTTAATTCATTTGGAATTCCAGATTTATAAGCAAAAAAACAATCTACAGAATCTGAAATAATGGACAAGGCTTCTGTTATTTTCCTACTTGTTAGATCGATAGAAAAAGATTGATCATAACTTATTTGACCCTTTGCCATTTGACAAAAGATCAATGAATTAAAACACAATATGATTAAGTATTTAAAGATTTTGATTCACTAAGTTATTTCAACAAAAATAGACCACTTTCAAGCTTCTCAACAGTGATATCAGTAGTTTCTGCCAGAATTTTTAAAGCATCATCTATTTGGTCTTGATCAAATTGGATACTTACTTGCTCTTGCTTGATTGATTCAGAAACTTCAATTTCTACTTGGTAGTAATTTGATAAGGATTTGGCTATATGTTCTAATGAACTATTTCTGAAATTAAGCATTTTTGTTTTCCAGGCAAACCTGTTGAAATCTTGAATCAAATCTTTTTTAATTTCGGATTGATCAACAGCTAGGATTGCTTGTTCTCCTTTTATTAACTTCTCTTCTACAGTTATTTCACTATTACTAAATGATACTACTCCCTCTGTTACCATCAGTAATACGCCTTCCCTACTCTTTTCTTTTATATTAAAGGCAGTACCTAGTACCTCTGTTCGGCTATTTCCTGCTATGATAATAAAAGGCTTGTTTTGGTCTTTGGCTACTTCAAAATAAGCTTCCCCTTTCAGCTCAAGCATTCTACTTTTTTTATTAAAATCAGGGTTTACAGATAACTGTGAATTACTATTTAACCAAACTTTTGTTCCATCTGATAGAGTGACTTGCTTAATTTCTTGTTTTGAAGCGAATATTTTTGGTGTTACCTCATTCTTAACCTGAAGAGTAAACCAAGCAGTTAAAAGCAAAATAACAGAAGCGGCCACACCTCCCCAGATTAATAATGGTTTGCTTTTTTTTCGATTTGAATTTTTTCGATTTATTAATTTTAGTGTTTCTTGATAAACATCTTCTTTCTTTTTTTCATATTGATCTAGCGAATTGAAGGAATAACCCCAACTCATAGCTATAAGCATGTATTCTTCATTATTTTCAGAGCTCTGCTCTCGCCATTTTGTCAAGAACTCCTGCTCTGATAAGGTAGCCTCGCCTGACAAATACTTACCTATCAACTCATATGGTGGGTCTATATTATTCATTAATTATGGCAATATGAGGTTTGAGAGATTCTCTTAATTTTTTTAATGCGATACCTATTTGATTTTCAACTGTTTTCTCAGATACAGACAAATAAGTTGCAATTTCTTGGTATGAAAGTCCTTCTTGTTTACTTAGTTTGAAAATATTCTTACACTTTTCAGGTAATTCCTCAATCGCCTTATTAACTATCTCAGAAATTGGCTTGTCATTATTTAACTTCGCTTCATTCTCTATAATGTGCTTATAGTTTTTAACATAGATCTGTTCATATCTTTCCCTAGTTTTTTCTGTTTTCATCAAATTAAAAGATTCATTTTTACATGCTGAAAGTAAGTAACCAAATACTGTTTGGCTTATTTGAATGATCTTTCTTTTTTCCCAAAACTTCACAAATACTTTTTGAACTACATCTTCTGCTTTTTCATTAGATCTTACTATAGTATGTACAAATGCACAAAGTTTCGCGAAATATTTCATAAAAAGTGTCCTAAAAGCATCTTTGTCTCCATTTTGTATTTGTCTTATTAAGGTATTATCAATGTCTATTTCTTTCAATATTGATTAGGTTTTAGTCCCTAAAGGATATTAATTCCCTTGGTTGGGCGCCCCGACTCTTGAGTCGATCATTAAATTATTGCCCATAGATACCCCGTACCCTTGGGTCGGGGTTGGTTCATTCTACAGACGGCTCTTAAACAGATTCCCCCTAAGGATTTGATAAATTTATGAAAATTATTTTCAAATCTATGTTTAAGTTGAAACAAATATCAGTTTACATTTTTAAATACTAAGAGGTTGTAAAATTATCCAAACCCTGACCCCGTGCCTCTGCTAAGAATGCTAATGCACTTGCAAAAAAGCACGGAGATCTATCGGTATTCATTTAATGATCGACTCAGCGACTCGGTAAAGAAGCTTCAGGGCCTGCGGAAGAGTTAGGGCGCCCGACCAGGGGAATTAATATCCCTTAAGGATTAAATTTCTGCTTTTTTTTTAATTCCTAAGGGTTATTTGATTAGGTATTGGATTATGTCCACACCTGCTGATCAAGGAGCCAAAGCAGGTGCTTTACTTTACTTAGAGCCTACTTACATAAAGATAAGATAGCCGTTGACCCATAGCTAGAAGCTGCTGTAGTAGGAAGAGTGGCTGGTGCAGGAACTAGTGTTAACACTGTCGGTCAATATGGAGATGCCGAGTTAATTCGTAAATATGTAGAGAATCAGGTAAGGAAACAACGTATAAAAAAGTTCATTCAGGGCAACTTACTTTGCTCTGATGACACCCGATATAGTTTATCCCGAATGATGCAATAGAAATTTGATGCAAACCATAACTAACAGTTATCTAGTCACTTAAACCCTAATTTCCTGCTCACCATAATGGAGACTATGTCTGTGTTGCAAATAAGAATTTAAGCTATCTAACAGCCATTTATGATTTTCTCTTAAAAGTCTAATGCATCATTCGGGTTTATACAAATATGAATAAAAAAATATGATCAACAGTGATTGCATTTTTATTGTTTAAGAATATGAACCTAATTTGAAATGTTTTAGTTTAATTTTACAGTGATTGAAGGGTCAAAAGATAAGAATACCTAACGGATTGGCGTATTGAGGCTCACTTATTGAACAAATTAATCAAATGGATCAACCCCGACCCAGTGCCTCTGCTGAGAAAGCTTCAGCGCTGGTAGAAGAATCGGGGTGTCTGACCAGCGGAATTAATATCCCTTAGGGATTAAATAGTAGGTGATTAAATCATATTTATGGATGGTATGTACATCATAATTACGGCTGCACTAGTAGCTATTTCTTGTGGATTATTGGGTTGTTTCCTCATTTTAAGAAAAATGGCGATGGTTGGCGATGCCATATCACATGCCGTATTACCTGGTATTGTGATTGCATTTTTTGTTTCAGGCAATAGAGAGACAGTTCCAATGTTGATAGGTGCTGGTTCATTGGGTGTGCTAGCTACTTTTCTTATTGAATATTTTCATAGAAAGGGAAAACTGCAGACGGATGCATCAATTGGGGTAACATTTACTTGGCTTTTTGCCCTTGGCGTTATTTTGATCTCCGCATTTGCTGATAAAGTTGATATCGATCAAGATTGTGTCTTGTATGGAGAAATAGGATTGATAGAATTAGACAACTGGATTCTTAACAGTGGATTCATCATGGGTCCCAGAGTGTTTTATGTAATGCTGTTCATTACTTTATTAGTTGTTGGATTTATTTTAATGGGCTATAAAGGACTTTATTTCACTACTTTTGATCCTGTATATGCCGCTACTATAGGAATATCTACTGCTTTGTGGCACTACCTATTGATGGGTATGGTAAGTTTAACTACTGTTGCATCCTTTGAAGCTGTTGGAGCTATTTTAGTAGTGGCAATGATCGTAGTCCCTCCTGCCACAGCTTACTTGATTTCCGAAAAATTAAAACCTATGTTAATTTTAACTTGTGTATTTGGAGTTATTATTGCATTGGGAGGTTATTATTTAGCTGTTTGGATAGACGGAAGTATTGCAGGTGCCATGGCTACAGTAGCTGGTCTATTATTTGCCATAGTATTTTTCACTCATAGAATTCAGCAATTAAATAGAAGTAAGATTAAAGCTCAACAACTTTCAGAAATATAGCATTTTACTAACTGAAGGTATTGTAATACCAATTTAGATATAAAACACCGTTTATCTTTCTGTTATGATCAATTTTAATTATACTTGCAAAACTCTGTTTTAAAACTTAACAATCACATTAATGAAAAAGATAGGTCTAATTATTATCGCAATTTTCCTTTTCACATCAGTTAAAGCCCAATGGAGCGGATTTCCAACCTTAACAATACCGAATGGAGTCTTAGATTTTAACCAGGCGATCAAGGTTCAAACTAATTTAGGGAATTATGAAGTTGGAAGAGGTGGAGGAATTATAATGCAAAATGCTGATGTTATTACTGGAGGAATTTTCGCAATTAGAGAACAAAACAACTGGACTGGTTCTTTACTATTCTACACACACTCCAATAACTCTGGAAACTCTTTTGGGAGCTCTTTCGATGAAAAAATGAGATTGAATTCATTAGGTAATCTTGGAATAGGTACATCTAACCCGCAAACAAAAATCGATGTTCAAGGAATTGGAGAAAATATAAGAATCTCAAGAGTGCTCGGTTGGGATACGAGTAATGATAAAATTGGAGGAATCTATTTCAACGTCAGGAACTCATGGGATCTATCTGATAGAAACGGTGCAAGAATTGAGTCGTACTCAGATGTGCATAACGACCGTCAAGATCTAAGATTTTTTACTAACTATGGAGGTGTGTAACTGAAAGAATGAGAATTACTGGAGATGGCAAAGTAGGAATCTGAACCTCTGACTTTTCTGGAAACCATAAATTAAGAGTGGAAGGCTCAATTGGATCAAGAGAAATCGTAGTAGAATCAAGTGGCTGGTCCGATTTCGTATTCAAGAGTAATTATAATTTACGAACACTAGATGAAGTTGAAAAACACATCAATGAAAATGGTCATCTTCCCGAAATACCAAATGAAGCTGAAGTAAATGAAAACGGTATAAACTTAGGCGAAATGGATGCTAAACTTCTTCAGAAAATTGAAGAACTGACGCTCTATTTGATTGAGCAAAACAAACAAAATAAAGAACAACAAAAAAGGATAGAGAAACTCGAAAAAGTAAATTCTGAACTTTTAAAAAAACTCGAAAACGAATAAAAGATTATAACAAATAATAAATTGAATTCGCTTCCCTTTCTTCGTAGAAATTTAAGCACCAAACCGTAAGGTTTGTACCTTTGGCAGAGTGTAAGCGCACTCATTTTATTTGGACGTTAGTTTTTCATTGCAGTACGTTAAATAACCTTCCCCTAGCACTGTTAGAGGTTTATTTCTGCTCTTTGGATTGTATCTTTATCACAGTAGGAAATAATAAAAATAGAAGGTAAACCTGTTTCTAGTTTGACAATAAAATTAGCTAGATGTATACTATCTCTACTTCCATAGAGGTAGATATCTAACAAAGCTAAGCCAAAATTATTTTTTAACACCTTATTTAAAGCACCTTCATACTTAAGGGATACCTGAATATCTTTTATTCCCATATCCACTAAATGAAAAGATATATCATCTGCTATGAAAGTCTGATTATCAACTATTAAGACTGATTTCTTTGTTGGCAATTTCAATGATTTTCACTATGCTACTTTTACCTAAATGAAAGAACATCAAATTAATGTCAATTTAATAGACATTATAACGATTGGTTATTGTATTGATAAACTCCTTCTAAATTTCACTTTTCTGAGCCTGTCGAAGCAATTATAAATTCATAATCACTAATTATTTGATGATAAAATTGAGCAAAAAGGTAACATAGCAACTGTAATTATTCCACCTTGATAAACTCCAATGTACATTATAAAATTACTGGCATCCAAGTAAAACTGAAATTGAAGAAAAACTGCTCTTGATATCGTTTAATCAAAGATTATTTCTGAAGTTCAAAAACACCCCCTATAAATCAATCGAAGGGCTGACAACTCTAACTTTCGTCCGTTTTTTCCC
>CALGOB010000202.1 GCA_937958005.1 uncultured Cyclobacteriaceae bacterium | reverse complement strand
CCGACGCAGAAAGCCACTAATTTTAGGAATACCCAATTCTAGAGGGCCGCCGTGGAACGGTGTTTTTCAGGATCAGAAAAAAATCTTCTTTATTTGATCTATAAGTGTCTTTTTGTTCATTTTCAGATTTAATTGGATACCAGTAATTCTAATTTACTGGTATCAGAGAAAAAGATATTTATTTTTATGCGTTCATCTGAGTGACTTGATAGTTTAGTGAGGAGCACGAGGCAGTCCGACAGACTGCCGGGTTTAGAATAGAATCCAGCATTGTTCGTTGGAAATTTGATCCAAACCATAACCGACAGTCATCTACTCACTTAAATCCTAATTTCCTACTCACCATAATGGAGACTATGCCTGCGTTGTAATAAAAGGGTCTACGAGGTTTGGTGCGGTGGTATATAAAATTGTTTAAGAGAGAAGTATTTCACTTTTGCATTTTTCAATGTTCTATGACTGCTTCGATATCCTTTATTCAAACGACTAGAATATTATAATGATTTGTAATATTTGGAAAAAACAAGTAAAACTAATACACCCGAACGGTCTAGAGTAGAACCTAGAAAACAAGTAATTTCGCTGACTGTCAAGTGGTTAGGAATTCGTGCAAATAAGTCCCAAGAATTTCGGGTTAAAACCCTAAAAGTAGAATGAGTTGATAACCAAAAGTACGAGTCTATCGAGCAGGCTAAAATTTCAGTACTTAAGTACATGAAAATTCGATATAATTCCAGAAGGATATATTCAAGTTTAAGATACCTTACCCCTCCAATAGAACTTGACACCAAATATTACCGATTAAAAAATAAAGTATAGGTCTTAGGTATTTGTCTCACTTTTTTTTGCAACTTCACTACCTGATTAAAACCTTTGTATATACAAGTTATACCAGTTTAAGTATAAAAGAGCGTATTAGATTTTGTAAGTAATTTTCTATTGAAGAAGGTGGATTCGCTCAGGTGGGGTCGCCAAGCTAAAAATTGAACCTATAGCAGCGCTAGAGTAAAGCTTTTTAACTCGCTACAAGGAAAAACTAACAGGAAGATAGACGGTGTTTTATATCCAAATTGGGATTAATAATAAGAATACCGGCTATGTTAACAAACCAGAATATTGCTCCCGAAAGTAAGAAATTCAATGTGCTTTATGTTGATGATGAGGAAACTAACTTAAGAATTTTTCAAGTTTCCTTTAGAAAAGATTATAATGTTTTCACTGCTTGTAATGGTGAACAGGCGATAAATGTTATGGATAACCATGAGATAGATCTAATTATTACAGATCAGCAAATGCCTCAAATGACTGGTGTTGACTTATTAAGGAAAGTAGTGCCTAGTAATCCAGGTGTTTTGAGGATGATTATGACTGGTTTTGCTGATACCAATGCTTTGATAGAGGCAGTCAACGAAATAGGGATCAATAAATATATTAAAAAGCCTTGGAGCAGAGATATATTAAAAGAGACTTTAGATCATGAATTAGATCAGTACCTGAAGGAAAAAGGGATTAGCAATGCATCGGAATCAAATGAAGTAGGGGTAAATGAAGTGATTGAATTTGTTCAAAAGACACTTTTAAAGAGTGAAGAAGAAATAAAAAACACATTTAATTTGTCTTTTTACCTACACCCTAAAAGTAGAAAAACAGGAGAAGCTTTCTGGGTTGGTAATTTGAATGGTGCCAAGGTGTTTTGTAAGGTGGGTGTTAGAAAGCTTAATAGTTCTACTGAAATCTTATTAAATGGCCTCTATGCTACTATGTGTAATGGGATTTATTCATTAAATACTGGATCAGTAGATGCCAGTAGTTTATTTGAGCAGATTGAAAGGGAATTGATAGCAAAAGAATATCTCTCTTTTGCAGAGAAATGTGCTGCTGATGGGATAGATATTCTGTGTGTAGTTCAGTCCGAAGAAACAATTTCTATCAAATCAAATAGTGCATATGGCATGATTCAATACGAGGATCAAAGAGAGGAATGGATAGAAGGAATGATTAACCTCCAGGTTCCAAATGTTAGGAAAGTAATTTTGGGGTCAGCACAATTTGAACGTTTGATAAATAATAAGCAACAGTCATTTCGAATTTTGGTGGAGGACTCTTTTAGTTTAACCTTAGAGCAACAAAGGAAGTATCTAAGTGAAGAATTGATTAACATGGTAGAAAAGCAGTCAAATACTGAAGATTTTGGCTTGTTTGGTTTTGAGTTTTAATCTCTTTCGAGAAACTTCATCAGTGCTCTTTTCGAGAGACACCTGATTGTGTGGTAAGCTATGCAGTTGTACTATTGCATAGGAAACTAGAAATCAAGGCTTGCTTTGGGATTAATATCTTTTAATATTGCCTGTTTAATAACTACCTTAAAAGTTTAACCCCCCAAACAGTATGTCATCACATCATATAGTAAGAGATGAGCAGGAACCAGCACTTATTTTTATGGACGGCCTAGATACTGTGGAAGATACTGGCCAGCTGTTAGAATGGTCTCCATTAGTAGTGGGCACTAGTAGATCTATCAATGATTTGATCACTCTTGGAATAAAAATAGATATAGCGATTGTAGATCCTAAAGAAGTGTCTCACTGGCAAGCGTTATTACAATATCAACAGCCCATTGAAATAGTAACAACCACTGGAGAAACAGTAAAACAGCTGAGTGATCTGATTAATCATTTGATAAAAAGAAAACACCAAACATTTCACATCCTGAGCAAGCAACTTACTTTTTTTGATTTTATAGCACTCTTTCAAACGCATCATGATAAAGCCGAGCTTATATATATTAATGAAACCCGTAAGATCTCTGTTACCAAATCAGGCAGGTATTATAAATGGCTCAATAAAGGTGAACATGTTTCAGTTTTTCCAATTGAAGATAGAACATACATTCGTACAAATGGGTTTGTTGAGAATATTGACAATGAATTAATTCAAACAGAATTGACTTTTGAAGCAGCTCAGGAAGGAGCAGTAAAAATAGAAACCAATCTTCTACCTCTGGTAATTTCAGAAGGAATTTAAGGAAATAGATAACTTTTTACCTCTTCTGATCCGTGATAAAGTAAACCTACTTTGCCTTACATTTCTATGAAAACTACATCAATCCCTGTGAGTAATCCGCTTTGTTTTTAAGAGACAATCAATCTCATGATTTCAGCACATATTATGGCGCCATATGTTCCCATGGCATAGCCTAATACGGCCAAAAGAGCCCCTACTGGCGCTAAAGCGGGATCAAAAGCAGATGCTACCACGGGAGCGGATGCAGCCCCTCCTACATTTGCTTGACTCCCAACTGCCACAAAAAAGAATGGCGCTTTAATGAGTTTAGCAACTACCAGCAATAAGGTCACATGAACCATCATCCAAATTACTCCTACAGCCAATATCCCAAGATTATCTAAAATTTCTCCTAAATTCATTTCCATCCCAATTGTTGCTACCAATATAAAAATAAAGACGGATCCAAATTTGGAAGCCCCTACACCTTCTAGTTTCTTGAATTTTGTGAAGCTGAGCACTAGGCCTATGGTAGTGGCAAAGACAATGATCCAAAAGAATTTTGAAAGTAAAGAATTTAACCCAACTTCTTTGATCCAAATTTCTGATGTTTTAAAAATTGGCAAAATAAGCTCTGCTCCCCAGTGGGACAAGGCCACTGACCCAAAGGCTACTGCTCCCAGAATATATAAATCCAAGGTTTGCGGAATTCGCTCAATACTGGCTCTGTAATCCGCTACCTTTTTTTGTAAGGCATCTATAGCCGATGTATCTGATTTTAACCAAAGATCTATTTTTTTAGTAATATTAGCCCCATAGAGTAAAAATGCCATCCAAAACTGAGCAACTACTACATCTACCAACACCATAGTTCCAAATAGTGATTTGCTAATATTAACACCTGGGGCATCCATGTATATTTCTTTCATTGCGGTTTGGTTTCCACCACCACCAATCCAGCTGCCAGCTATTGCAGATAAGCCTCTCCATAAATGATCTGGTTCTGCTGGAATAAGATCAGGAGATAGCTTGGTCACTACTAATAAGGCAATTGGCCCTCCTATAATGATGCCTACAGTTGCTGTAAAAAACATGATCAATGCTTTAGAGCCTAATTTTTTGATCGCTTTTAAATCTACACTTAAGATTAACAAGACTAAACAAGCAGGTAATAAATAACGAGAAGCCATGAAATAAAGACCTGAGTGTTCTGCAGAGATTAGGCCAAGAGGCCAGTTTAAAAGAGCAGGGATAAAATAGCACAAAAGCAATGCTGGGACATATTTGTAGAATTTTTTCCACCCCGGTGAATTTAAATGGGATGTATAAAAAACTAACCCCAATATTACCATGAGTATCCCAAAGACAATTGCATCATTCTTAAAAAAAGGCTCCATAGAATGCATTTTAATAAAAATTCAGTTAACTACCCCTTTTTTTTATCTATTTGATATGAATGGTTCCCAATAAGGAGAATCTCTGAAGAGCAATTATATTTGCAATCATAATTTTTATAGAATGAAAGACGTACACGGTCAGGCAATTTTAGATTATTATAAAGGAGAGAAAGACTGTCAGTTAACTATACATACTTCTTATGGTGAGCCTGAGGAAATGTCAGTGGCCGTTTTTTTTCGAGATGAGTTAGATTTCACAACACTGGAACACTTGGCACTGATAGAGTGCGAAGGTAAAATACTAGATGTTGGTGCTGGTGCTGGTGCACATGCCTTAATGTTGCAAGGGTTAGATAAAGATGTATATGCCTTGGAATCATCTGCAGGCTGTGTTGAAGTAATGAAGCAGTCTGGTGTACATCAAATTATTTATGAAGATTACCTACATCACAAAGGTCAATATGATACACTTTTACTTTTAATGAATGGTCTAGGTATCGTGGGTAAAATAGAAAATGTACCTGCTTTTCTTAAGTTGAGTAAAAGACTCATTAAGAAAGGAGGGAAGATGTTATTAGACTCATCAGACATTTCTTATTTATACGAAGAAGGAATTCAAAAACCATCAGGTTACTACGGAAATATAAAATACCAGTATGAATACCTTGAAACTAAAGGAACTTGGTTTGATTGGACTTATGTAGATCAAAAAAGTTTTATGGATCTAGTGATACAGGAGGGTTTACTGGCTGAGATCTTATACGAAGACGAAAACGATCAGTATCTCTGTTTAATTACTGGTTACTAATAGTTATATGAATAACTGGTTCAACTAATCAATTAATTGTTTCGAACATTCACAGCACCATTAGGTACTAAAAGAAAAAAAAGTGTAAATATTTTCACCTAAACATGTTTACTTTTTAATGAAAATGATACTAGTCTGTGTGAGGGTATTATAATTAATAGTGAACTATGTTTTTTTTAGTGAGGCACATAGTCTCTACCCTTATGAGTTTTTCAAAGCAAAAGACTAGTAAAATAATCTAAATAAGGGATGAAGATTTTCAAGAGATGGGTGTTTCTGACAAAGAATATGATTTAATAATCAATTATATTGATGAAGAGCTAACTGATCAGCAGCAATCAGAATTTACACAGTTAATGAATGACTCTGAGAAGTTTAGCAAAGAAGTTAGAATGATATCTAACATGCATGAAAGTATATTGCTGGCTGGTAGGTCAAGACGTTTTGTGGAACTTAAAACGCTTTTTAATGAGTGGGATCAAGAACGGTTAGAGAAGACAAGAAGAAGCCGACTTAAAAGAATGATGCTGATGGCTGCTACAATTACCGGAATTATTCTAATGGCTTTTTCCAAACTCTTCTTTTTTGATAGGGCAAGTGGGAAAGAACTTTATGCTGAATACTATGAACCCTTTCATTTTAATTTTAATACAAGGAGTGAAACAAGCTTAAAGCAATTAGATGCTTTTCTGTTATATAATAGTTTTCAGTACGAGAAGGCGATCCCTGCTTTACTCGCTTTAGATACAATAGATATACAAGTTTGGAAAAAGCACACTGCTAAAATTTTTCTGGCAAATGCCTACATGCAAGTAGGAGAAAACAATAAAGCAAGATCTATTTTAGAAAATGCCACCTTTTCTCATCAGGAACAACTTTTGAATGACTGCACAACATGGTATTTAAGTCTTATCTATCTTCATATTGATCAAAGAAGTAAAGCAATAACTGAATTGAAAAAACTAAGTAGTAGCATTTCATTTAAAAAGAAAGCAAAGGAGCTGCTTAGTAAAGTAGAATAACACTTAGGCGGCGTATCTTCCTATCCTCCTAAATGCATAGGAATTCTACTTGGTCATTTTCCCCCTTACTCAAGCACAAACTAGAGCTCAAAACTTCTATTTATTATTCACCTAATGTCTTTTGTTTTTTGCCAATCAGGCTTTTGCTTACATTTACTAAGCCATATTTCACCTTTTCACCTGCATTTTTGACCGTTTCTAAACCAGACTTGAAGGTTTCAACACCCGCATTTTTAGTTGCTTTTAAAACAGAACTAATAACTTTTCCAGAAGATTGAACAACAATCTTACCAAGCATTTCTGATGCTTCTATGTACGCTCTTCTTTTAACTTTCTTTGCATTATATCCAGCTGTATTGCCACAATATTTTTTGGTGATGATGCCTACTCTCAAGGAAAGAAATGCATTGGTAGTACCTTCCAGTAAGCTATCCATGATGATGTTGGCAGTAGACCCAACTATGGGCAAGGACTTACCCGCAGTATTTTTCATCATAGCTTGAATAACTGGCTGAAATTGCTCTGAGATATCCAAATCTTCAATCTCTGAAGCTAAAAAGGTAGATACGGCTACATTACTATAGAGGCGAAATAAGTCCTTAAGTGTGGGTCTTTGATAATAGATGTGAGCAATTCGCCACACCATTTTAGATTGAGTAGCTAAAACAGTTAGAGCATCTAATTTTCCATTTTGTGAAATAGCTGTCGTTAAGAAAACAGTAGCTGCAATACGTTTTATTTCTTGATCAGCTTTTTCATCTAAGAAATTAATTGCTAATGATAAGTCACTTATTTCTTTTGGAACTTGTTTAGCATCTATTAGCAATTTGTTCTTTGACAAGCGCTGAAGTAATTTTTTTTGATAACCTGTTAAATCTATGGACGCTTCCTGTGGATCTAGCGCTTTGGGCATTTTTAGGTAGATAATAAAAGGAATAGCCATAATAATAATTGAGATAGCTATTAAAGACCAAAGTACTACTTGACCAAATATAGGGTTGATTCCGTTAGCCAAAAGATAGACACCATTCACTTGGTTGATCATAAACAATGAAAAGGCTAATCCTGCTACAACAGTAATTGATATAAATAAATACTTAAATTCTTTTTTCATGAGGTGCTTTTTATTTGAGGCTTATTTTATAAGACAGCAAAAGCCTATTTTGGTTAGCAAATAGATTGTTTTATTTGAACCTACCTTCTGTAGTACACGTAAAACTATTCTTTTGTTTTCTTGGCCCTCGCATAACTCTCTTCTTGGATCCTGAAATAGAAAGTCGCAAAATCCCTGATTAGCTTTACTTCTTTACAAATTCCATTTTCATAAGTGTATTTGTTATTTCCATCAGGAGATTCGAGTAAGTAAGCATTGTTTCCTAAGTTAGTTAAAGGTAAGTAGCGCCCAAAAGATTGGGAAAAAACCTTATTTAGCCCTATTGGTTCATGATTGTATAGTTTTGCTACGCTATAAGTTAGTTCATTGATGTCTGTACTGGAAGTTACCCCATCAATTTTCACAGCATAATTTCCCTTATCGTTGATATAGATTTCAGATTCTTTTTGTAAACGATCATTGAGTGTGTTGGATGCCTTCCCCCAAGTTAATTTATCATTATAAAACTTCTCTTCTAGCCAGTATTCAATAGTGAAATTAAACAGAATACTAAAACTAACTTTGCTGTAGATTTTATATTTAACCTGACCATCCTCTGATAATTTCTCAACAGTTACAGTCCCTTTCTTTTTTTTACCCTTTACAACATCATAATTTAATAGCTGACACTGTGCAGTGGCTGACAAAAGAAGAAAAAAGCCTAATAATATGTAAAATTTCTTTATCATTAACGTATCAAGAAAGTACTCACTTATTTATAACGACAAATTAAAAATTAAATGGTTGTTATTTTAAGTATTTAATTTCAGTATATTCTTTTTAACAAAGCTCAATATAGCCTATAAATATGAAAAGTGTTCGAATCAATTTCCCAAATAATGATGGGATATCATTGTCAGCAAGATTAGAGATGCCTTTAATAGGTAAACCCAAAGCATATGCCATATTTGCACATTGTTTTACTTGTTCTAAAAACCTAAACGCAGTTGGGAATATAAGCGATGCGTTGACTAAAAAAGGAATTGCTGTATTTCGATTTGATTTTACCGGGTTAGGGCAGAGTGGAGGTGATTTTGCGGATTCAAATTTCTCTTCTAACATCTCCGATTTATCTGCTGCCTATGATTTCCTAGAAAAAAATTATGAAGCGCCACAGATTTTGATTGGACACTCTTTGGGCGGAGCTGCCGTGCTTCATACAGCTGGTAGCCTTGAGAAAATTAACGCAGTAGTTACCATAGGTGCACCTGCAGATCCACCTCATGTAAAACATTTAATACAATCTAGTATAGCTGAGATAGAGACACAAGGCGAGGCGACAGTGAATATTGGTGGGAGACCTTTTAAAATCAAAAAGCAATTCATAGAAGACTTAGAACAAGCAGATGGTATTAAAAAAATAGCCAATTTAAATAAGGCATTACTGATCCTTCATTCTCCTCAGGATGTTACTGTAAAGGTTGATAATGCAGCCAAAATCTATGGTGCGGCAAAACATCCGAAGAGTTTTGTAAGTTTAGATGGGGCAGATCATTTAATGTCTAATAAAGAAGATAGCCTTTATGTAGGGGATGTCATTGCTACTTGGGTTGGCAGGTATATTGAATTGAATACAGGCCATCAGTTGAAACCTGAGGGTGATGTGCTTATAAGAACAGGAGAAAAGTACACTACGGAAGTACAAGCTGGGGAACATAGTTTAATCGCTGATGAACCAAAGCATGTAGGTGGTGATAATCTAGGCCCGAGTCCATATGACTATTTAGCGGCTGCTTTAGGAAGTTGTACTAGTATGACTCTAAGGATGTACGCTGATCATAAAAAATGGGATTTGAAAGAAGTTAAAGTACACCTTACTCATGAAAAAAGACATAAGGAGGATTGTGATTCTTGTGAATCAAAAAGTACCAAGTTGGATCATTTTGATAGGGTTATTGAACTTGAAGGAAATTTAGATGATACCCAAAGAGCAAGGTTGTTAGAGATAGCTGATAGATGCCCTGTACATAGAACTCTTCATGGAGAAGTGGTCGTAAATAGTAGATTGCGGTAAGCTGTCTTTTTCTCATTTGGTAAGTTGAATGCACTGAGTTTCCTTGAGTAACTCTAAACTATATCAGGCCTCATGGGCTCTGTGTTAACTGAAGTTTTAGTGACAGTAACCCATGAAGCTATTTAATCCCTAAGGGATATTAATTCCCCTGATCGGGCATCCCACTCTTCCGCAGGGCTGAAGCTTCTTTGTGGAGGCACTGAGCCGATCATTTAACCCGAATGATGCAATAGAAATTTGATACAAACCATAACTAAGATTTATTATCAAAGATTTTTGGGAATCTGATCTTGCAGCAATTGGATTTGCGAACAGCTCTGAATCAAAATTGATTTACGTTTTAGCCATTGACAATCATATGGATTACTATTTGGTTCTAGAAAGTGAGCAAATTAATACGAGTGAGTATAAGCCCGTATTTGAACAGGATGAGGAACTCTTGAAGAACTATAATCTATTTTTAACGAACACATAATAGCAAGGAATCAGAAGTAAGGTTCAATAGAATTTATTAGACGGTTGTAATTGTCTTTGAATTTCTTATTTATATACTTACACAGAGATCAACACTCCCAAGTGTGAACGTTGTCTTCCAAATCAAATATGCCCTCCTTGTGTCTATTGGAAAAAAATTGCTGTATTCTGGATTGGTTGCAATGATTTTATGATTATTTGTAAATTGGCTATTCTCAAAGCTTATTCTTTACCTGCATTATTCATGACAAACCATGACCTTGCGTAATAAGTAATTGATTTACTTATTTTTATGACGAAAGAATTATGAATTGATATAGTCCAAATTTGAGGAATGTCAATTTCACTCTAGCGAATCGATTACGTTGATGGTCAACCATTTAGCTTTCCTAATAACTATTTCCCTGATCGAGCATCCCGAATTATTTGAGCTAACCTTTATAGAAAGATGATAAGCTTGACAAGAGCATTAAAATATGCTCTCATTATTACTAATCCTACTTAAACCCTGAGAATTCTATGTTTTCTATTCATTTGGATAACAGTTTTCTAACCTAGTGTAAAATCACTTTTAAAAACTGTCGGATTAACAACTATGTTTCACGCAAAACAATAATAAGCCATCTCATTTTTGAGACGGCTTTTTTATTAGATAAATGAAATAGCATAGAACATACAATTTATAAGATCTATGCTAAACCATTAAAATAACATTTTTATGATTACGCTAACTCAGTTTCAGATTTATGCAGTGAAACTACTATTAATACTGTAACACCATTTAACCAATAAAAATAAGCATCTAATCCTTTGAAAGAAAAAATGAAAGGGGCAACGATAAATACAATAGCAACCATAAAATCTACAATAAGGTGAATCTTATAAGGAATAACTTTTATGACACCTGTTTCATGATCTGTTAATAGTGTTAGAATAAATGCGGCCACACCAGTAGCTACTGATAAGTATAAGGCCATTGGGTTAGAACTCCCCAATCCCAATAAAAATGGAAGGGCTATCAGTGCTATAGCTACAGGGTAGTCTAAAAAAGCGTGGATTTTTTTTGTTACGAATTTCATAGGTAAAAAAATTAATACTTGTTTAAGATATTTTATCATGACTTTTTAAATCAACTTTTAATATGATAAGTTGAAAAAAATACGAGGTAATTATAGAAAGACGTTATCTATTAAGAGAAGTACTTTCCTCTATTCCCTACTGCCATGTTTATTATTACGAAGTTGCAGAATTGCAAGGTTTAAAGTACTACAAAAAAAGTACATTTGATTGCACTTTTGTAATTGATGTAGAATTGTTAAGGAACATCTAAAATAGGCATATACCAAACGAGTAGGAAAGAAATAAGTCATCATTGTTGATTGGTTATTAATTCCATAGAGAAGAGTAGTTCTGGAAATCACCTTTTAACCCACTTACGTGTAAATGATTTTTTATCGGTAAAGAGTGAAATTAGATATATACCATTGTTGAAGGAAGTAGTATTTATTTCGCAAGTAGTTTCATTGCTTGGAATGATCTGCGAAATAACGACTTTCCCAGAAATATCACGGATAAGTACTTGCTTGACTTCAAGATTTCTGTTAAACTCAATGTTAATTCTTTCTTTCCCAGGGTTAGGATAGATTTTGAGTTCAGTTATTGGATCATTGATATTAGCGACAATCAAAGACGTTACTTCTGAAAAATCAGAGTCTCCAGTTATATTAAAAGCCTTTACTCTGAAGAAATAAGTTTCCCCTAAAATAACCTCATTAAATAAGTAACTCGTAGTGTTTTCTGCTAATGTAATAGGAGACCCCCAGGCGATACCATCTAAAGATGTTTCTAATATAAAACCTTCTTCAAAATTTGAATTGTCCTCCCAAGTTATATTAACAGATTCTTCATTAATAGTAGTTGCATTTAAATTAATAGGCACAGGAGGGATAGGAGGAAGAGTTCTTGCCGTCGCATTATTAGAATAATTACTAAAACCAAGGTTAGTGATTGCCCTAATCATAAATTCATACTTAGTAAATACTTCTAAACCTTCAACAGTAAAAGAACTTTGCTCACCATTTACAGAAGCTATTTGAGAAAAGCCTGCGTCGTTTTCACTCTTTGATTCTATTTGGAAACCTGTTATTTCACTAATTTCATTTAATAAAGTCCAATCAAGTGTGATTTCAGTTTGCGAATTTGGATTGGCTTGAAGGTTAATCTGCCTAGCAAGGGTCCCTATATTTAAAAGCCATCCATTTAGAGATCCCCCATCACCATTTGAAACATCAGAAATTTCCAATAACCAATTCCCTCTTGCATTCTCCCCATTAAAAACACTCAATGGTCTATAAGGCTTAAAAGTTTCACCATTAACAGGTGGACAGGTAAACTCACTGGATAACACTTGATCATCTATGTTAGTCAACACATTGTTTACATTATTACAGATTCTGTTAATCAAGGTATCCCTTGTCCCAGCTGGGGATTGTAAAACAATGATTAAATCACCTATCCAACTATGGGTTATATCGAGATTTTCTATATTAATATCATCCACAAAAAGATCGTCATTTACAATAATGGTGGAGGAAATAATAGAGGTGCCTGTCACAGGAATTGGTTTTGGGTTAGAGTCTACGGGAAGGTAAGTAGTTCTATCAAATTGTGCGGTTGTAAAATTAGCATTGGTAAATTCACTTGTTCCACACTGGTTACTAAATGCAGTCCTCCAGTAATAAGTAATGCCTTCATCTAAAATAAAAGGAAGATTTAAAGAATTGTCTATTAGACTATTTCTTTGAAAAAGGATTTCTTGGAAATTTTCATCAGTCGATAGTTGAAAACTATAATTTTCAGCAACCTCTACCTCAGTCCAAGCAAAAGGAGGCTGTATGCTTGTGTTAATTCCATTAATTGCTGGTTGTCTAGTCTCAATATTGAACCTTGTATTATCAATGATTTCTAGGGGGATTTCAATATTTTTATCTGAAAAGCCCTCTGCAGAAGCAATGATGGAAAAAGTGCTAAAAATATCAGTAGCTTCATTTATGTTAGAGAGAGTCAAAATACTTTTTTCACCAGCCATTCTTTCTATTCGATCAAAAGTACCTGTAAGTGGGTTGACAAGGTTAGAAATACTTAAAGATACCACCTCATTGAACCCGCCAACTCCCTCTACGAAAATTTCTACTTCAGCATTATCATTGGCACAGACCAATAATGGAAATGGATTTATCCTAATAGAAAACTCAGGATCACTAGCTTGAGTAATACTGAAATTAACATCGTTTATGTCAAAGAATAGGTTATCAATAGCCTCAATCATGATTCTGGCTTGAGTAGTTGGTTTTTCAGGAATCCGTATTTGTGCAATTCCATCATTCTCGGTAGATTCTACTAATACTTGATCGAAACTAGCTCCCCCATCTGTAGATAAAGAGATTTTCACCTGCTTGACATCAATAGGAACGCGATCGGTGCCTGCTACATCCCAAGTGATCGTTTGGGTCAATCCGCCAACATAACTAAGGTTTTCCTCATTTTGTGAAGTGATTTTGAATGGGCCAGCAGTACTGAGGGAATTGATTTTTATATTGTCAGAATTTACACCACCTCCGTTTGTATGATTATCTCTCACTACTAACGAAAAGTTTAATTCTCTAGAAGTACTAGGTAATACTTCCCCAAAACTAGTTGTGTTATTGAGTAGGTTGCTCATACGTGGAAACACCCTCGAAGGATTGCTGTTAGGATTAAATGACCTAAAAAGTGGAGCAGTACCCACAGGAGCTCTTGGAGAGCCAGTTGGCCCTAAATCTCTTTGCTCCCAAGAATAAGTAAGCTCATCATTATCAATGTCACTACCAGAACCAGTAAGTTTAAAAGGAGTGTTAATTGGGATTACATAAGGAGTTTTATCCACTATTACATTGGGCGGTGTATTTCCGTTTGACGTAATCATTACGCAAGTATTCCCTAACCCGTTGGTAGTGAAATCAATAATCTCAGACAAACTATTGCTATGAAAAAATGGATCTGTATTTTCTTGTAGGTTGTCATCACTACAAATTCCGGCATAACCCATAATAGTACTTCCTGAACCTGGTTCAAATGCAGTGGATACACTAAGTTGACCAAGAGCACCACAAGCACCTAGTGAACCATTAAATGTGTGCCTGCCATCAAACTGATGTCCTATCTCATGAGCAACAAAGTCTATATCAAATGGATCTCCTACTGGTTGTCTGATTCCTGTTGTTCCCGCAGCTTTCCGATCACCACATACTACACCTAATTCTGCTAGGCCACCAGTGCTGATTGAAAATAAATGGCCAATGTCATAGCTATTTGTACCAAGACTGTCATCTATGACCTGTCCAATCCTATCTAATAATTGATTACTGGACATTCCTTCGAAAGGATCGTCTTCTCGATCCAAGAATATTAAACGATCATTTTCCCCCACTATTTCAAAGGTGATCGATAAGTCATTTTCATAAACACTATTGACCCTGTTGATAGTAGTCACAATAGCAGACAATACGCCTTCTACGGTTCCACCATGGAAGGAACTGTAGTCATTATCTGCAGCTACAGCAATTCTATACTTAAGCAAGGAGCCACCTGATCTTATTTGGGATTGTTCTTTTAAGTTTTTGTCATTCAATTTACTCAAATCAACATGATGGTCATTTGTCTCAAAAGAGATTTCTTCAAAGGAGGGTTTGACTGTCCCATTTTTATGATCAACTGTAAAATAAGACTTATAGAAGGAAGGGGCCTCATGAATGTCAGGATCTATGTAAACCATTCCATTAGGTGTCCTTATAGCCGCATGAAAAGCATTTCCGTTAAAATCAATCTTAACAGCATAGAGTTTATCTTTACTAACTCCATTGTATGTTTTAATTTGTGGAAAACGATCAGCTAATACTGATGCCAGTAGGTGAGATTCAAATAACTCAAAATCAACAAATGTACCGTCAGGGAGTGGTAAGCTAATTGCTTTACTGGAGGACTTTCCTTCCATTAGTGATAAATAAGCACTTTTATTAAAATTTAATTTTCTATAAGGTTGATTTTTCACCAAATCTCTTGAAGAAAGGTTGTTCCATAAAGACTGCTGGGCATTTAAATTTCCAATGAATAAACCTGTTACTAGTAGAATAAAAGCACTAATTTTTTTCATTTAAATAAGGTTTTTAGTGGTTGGTTTTATTTTTCCAATAAGACTTGCTTCCCTTGGGGAGATCTTTTTTGAAATAGAAAAGATAGTGGCTTGTATTAATGGAAGTACCGAACCACGTTTCACTAGTTTTGATGACCATAAATTCATAACCCGATTTCGATTTTTCTAGGCGGATTTTTGAGGTAGTAGTGCTGGTAGAAACTCCCTGGTAAGCTTGAAGATTTGGGTACTTAACGAGTAATTTAGGGTCAACTGTTTTGGATTTCCAAACATTAAACTCTTGCATAGCTCCTTTTGGGTTAGGAACTATGATTAATTTTCCTGTTTCTGGAGTATTACCTGTGTTTTCTAATATTTTTGAAAAAGTGTTTTCCTTTAACTGATAACTTTTGAATTTGAGAGGTAGTTCTAATTGAGCTTCTTTCGATTTTTTTTTAGGCACAATAGGTTGCCAGAGTACATTGTTGCCTTGTTGTACTTGACAACTGTAGGAAAGAAGAAGAACGAAACAGGTAATGATTTTTCTCATTAATTGCACTTACCATTGTTTAATAGTTACAATTTGAATGAGAAAAACCATACTTGCAAATTTCTCATTATTTATATGGGAACATTTACATGTCTTTCTGCATGATAAGATGACCTAACTAGAGGGCCAGACTCTACGTATTTTAATCCTCTTCTGAGCCCTTCTTCTTTGTAACTTTCAAATTGATCTGGGTGTATAAACTCAGCTACCTCAATATGCATTTTTGTTGGTTGTAAGTATTGACCTAATGTAAGAATGTCTAACCCGTTCTCTACCAGATCATCCATTGCTTTGTGCACTTGATCTATGGTTTCTCCAAGTCCAAGCATAATGCCTGATTTTGTTCTTTTTCCTTTTGCTTTAGTTTTGTTTATTTGCTCTAAACTTCTAGCATATTTAGCTTGCGGTCTTACCCTCCTATATAAACTTTCTACTGTCTCCATGTTATGGGAAACAACTTCCTGGCCACCTTCAATCATTCTATACAATGCTTCCCAATTCCCTTTTACATCCGGAATAAGTGTTTCAATAGTTGTAGATGGGGAAAGTTCTTTTGTTTTTATAACCGTCTGGTACCAGATTTCTGCTCCTCTATCTTTTAACTCATCTCTATTCACAGAAGTAAGAACCGCATGTTTAACACCCATTTTATGAATTGCCCCAGCTACTCTTTGAGGTTCATCTAAATCGTATTCAGGAGGCCTGCCCGTAGCTACAGCACAGAAACTACAGCTTCTGGTACAAACATTTCCTAAAATCATGAATGTAGCGGTTCCTGCGCCCCAACACTCTCCCATATTAGGACAATTACCACTCTCACAGATTGTATTGAGTTTATTCTCGTCTACTATTTTTCGTACATTGGCATAAGCTTTTCCAACAGGTAGTTTAACCCTTAACCAACTAGGTTTGGTCAACTTTGATTTAGGCTTTTGCCCATCTATCACTGGTAATTCTATCATAATGCCTTAAGCTTTATTGATTTGCAAAATTAAACGAACAAACTGCTAAGTACTAATCAATGGAGTCTATTATTTTCTAGAACCCCAATAGAGCGTGAAATAGGCAGAACTATATACTGACCTATTCTCTTGAGTAGGAATAAGGATGATCTCTTTGTTAAATGCTTCAAGCAAGAAGCCGACTTCTAATCCTGCCACATTATTTTTGAAAGCACCAAATTCAAAATTGACAAAACCTTTTGCATTTGCCCCAATAGCGAATGAAGATTCATCTAAACCTTGAAATAACCTGCCTGAGCCTAAAACACTATTAAAACTATGCTCTTCTGGATCAAAAGGCACTAATGTTTGTGGGTCATTAAATTGTATATAGTAGGGTGTTATTAAACCTATGCTAGGCCCTACTGTAGCTCCTGTACTTATTTGAACACCTTGTTGAGAGGCTTTCCTAAAAATAATTTTCTCTCTACCATATTGTAACCTGATTGCATACAGATAATTCGCTTTTCCCCAGATAAAACGACTTGCTCTAGTATATGATAATTCTTGCGGATGTTTTACGTTGCTGAGTTCAACCCCAAAGATTTCATAAATATTTTCACTCTTTTCTAAGCCTAATTTGAAAACAATGCCCCCTATAACTCCACCATTTGTGTTTTTATTTAACCCCCAAGTTATTTCTTTTTTATACTCATAATCACCCTGTTGTTGCACTTGAGCATCTAATACATGTATAGTAGCACTAAAAGCAATAGTTAAAATAAGAATATGTTTTAATCTTGAAAGTATCAAACCCATCTTTTTATATTTCTTTATGAATCACATTTTAACAAATGAAATATTATGTCCATAATTTTACTTAGGCAACTAAACCATTTAGGTTAGTAGTGATATCTTCATATGAAATTCCCATGTGAGAGTCATCATATACTGCCTTTTCATTTTTGACTATGATTACTTGTGGGGATTGATGATGTACATCAAAGACATCAGCAATAGCATTGGACACCTCTCTGTAATTAATTAGGTCCAAGTAATAAATAGATGTCTCTTTATGCTCTGAAGGATTCCAGGATCTTTCAAGTCTGTTCAAAGCCATCGCACTGATAGGGCATTTAATACTGTGTTTAAATATTACAACTGGCTTTTCATTAGATAATTTTTTGATTTCATCTAATTGACCAACTTTATTTAACTTTATCCAATTTACATTACTCATACCAAAGACCTTTCTCTTTTTTATCAAATTTTACTTTCTTACTCCTACCTCTAACACTTGGCGGCTGAACTTTGTTCCCATCAACCTTGATACGGAATTTATTGATTTTTTTCAATAGATTTTTTGTTGCTTTAGTTTGTTGCTTTCTAGTAGCGAGCCTAGCGTTGTTATAACTTGCTTTTTGGTTTTTAGAGCTTCTGGTAGCTATAATTAACCCAGAAAATAGATTAGATTGTCTTCTAATGCTGAACTTTTCAAAAAAACGGGTTTTTCTCCTGAAATCAGAATCGTAGGCTAAGTAATTTTTGGATCTCCTTTTTGCTCTATAGTTTTTAATAAATTTGCTAGAGGTTTTAGCTTCGCCTTGATAGCCTTTATAAGAATCTTCTATCGCTAGATCTTTTCTTTTAAGCCACCCTTTGAAGATACCAATTTGATCATTGTAAGGCCTAAAGGCTAAAACCACTCCACCTGGTATAGCTAATACATAGTGGAAAATATTAAAACCAGGTTTCGCTATTATTTTCACACTTCTATATTTATTGTTTGAGTATCTCGGGGAGATTTTAGGTTTTTTACCCTTATTAGGATTCTCGGAGTATCTTGGGGGACTAAATAAAGTGATAGCATCTCCTGCTTTAGGAGAAAACCTTGGAGCTACAACCACTTTTTTCCCACGTTTAGGTTTGGCAGAGTATCTTACTCCTTGCGCTAGGGTAATAGCACCTCTTCCTTTTGGCGAGAACCTTGGGGCCACAACCACTTTTTTCCCCCGTTTAGGTTTGGCAGAATATCTTACTCCTTGTGCTAAAGTGATTGCTGCGCGGGCACCTGGTGAGAATCTAGGAGAAACAACTTCTTTTTTACCCTTCTTGCGTTTAGGGGAATATCTTATACCAGAAGCTAAGGCTACAGCTCCTCTTGGTTTAGAAGAGTACCTAGGTGAGATCAATTTTTTTCTTACTTTCCTTTTTTGAGGGCCAGAAGAAACAACTGATCCGTTACTTGCCACAAATCTCTTCTTTGAAAACCGCGGAGAGGAAGATCTTATCCTAGACCCAAATAACGGCCTTGAAAAACCAGGGTTGACCCTAGATTTTTTGACAGAGCCTCTTCTGCCAGGAGTAGAAGCATTTCTATTCTTAACAACCTTCCTTTTTTTGGATTGTGTTTTGATTTTTCTCTCAAACAACACAAAACCGCCACCAGGGCTTTTGGTTGTTTTTAGCTTACCCCTGTCTTTTAAAATTTGGCCATAAGACTCCTGACTCATTAAAATAAATAATGTGCAGAGAAACCCTAAAACAACTATTTTCTTAAATAAACCTTTTGTCAAACTGTCTTTCCAAAATTTTAAAACCTAAAGATAAAAAGATACTTTAATTTAACGATAAAATGAAATATATAGTATCTATTGCTTTGTCTGGTGCAAAATTGGATAATTTACGCTTATAATGCGACTATTACTAAAATATGATTGAACTTAAGAGGAAAATATTTGAAAAACTAGAAGAATTACTTACAGATAGAGCCCAAACCATGCATCAGCAATTAAATCAATTGCAAAAAGACTCAGCAGGATCTGGGAAGAGTAGTATGGGTGATAAATATGAAACCACTCGTGAAATGCTCAAACAAGAAGAAGAAAAAATTGGACAACAACTGGCTAGATGTAAAAAAGACCTTCAATTAGTGCTTTCGCAAAAAGAGAATGTATCTCATATAGCTCAATCTGGGAGTCTTGTGAAATCTAAAGATCAGTATTTTATGTTGTTAATTGGTTTAGGGCCTTTGGAAATAGATGAAATAAAGGTTTTTGTAATTTCCCCAGCTTCGCCAATCGGACAATCTATGTTAAAAAAGAAAACGGGACAGAAGTTTTACTTTAACAGGCAAGAGCAAACCATTGATGAAATCTTTTGAAAGTTGATTGCTTGATTAAGGTTTTATTAATTATCGAAAGGTCAAAATTATTTCTGTGTGAACATTGGTGAATAAAAGATTTTTGGTTGTTTTTAATACTTACCTTCGAAAGGTATTTAACAGCTAAGGAAATCGTTATGAAAAATCTCATTCTAGGTTTATTGTGTCTTTTGCCCCTATATAGTATTGCCCAAAAACATGATTTAAGCAAGGCTAACACGGGTTATGTTTATACAAATACAGATAGTATTTATGGCAGGTTAACAGTAGACATGAAATCTAATACCATCTGGGTGAAAAGAGAAAAGTCTTTAATTAACTTGACTGCTAAACAGGTTAAAAAAGCAGTTTATTTTAATGAAAATGGTGAAATAAAAATGTTAGCAGGAGGTCATTGGGGCACTTATACCAAGTCATTTTTGTTTGAAATATTAGTAGATGGAGATCTTCCATTGCTATACCGTGAAGGATTGAAGTTTGACCCATATGACGAAACGAGTTATCCGCCATACTTTGTGCAGAGAAAGGGAGCAATTTTCTCTTTAGGAAATAAGAAAGAGATACTAAAGATCCTCGGTGATCATAAAAGTACCATCAGTTTTGTTAAAAATAACAAGTTGAAATTAAAAGATAAAAATGATTTTATCAAGCTGTTTAGTTTTGCAAATGGCCAAAGTGGTGCGGACTTTAGGTCTATTGCCATAGAAGAAGAATAATATCAAATTAACAAGCCTTTTGATCGGTTAGACCAATTTAGGTTGGCATATCTTGTAGGATACGTAAAAGATTTCAGTGATTAAATTTGAAGGAACATATTCAATCGGATAGATATTAATATGAACACCTATTTATTCTAAAGAATTGCTGTCAATGAAATAGAGATCAATTACCTCACTGATTTTTACCTCAGTTTTAATCCCTAAGGGATATTAATTCCCCGACTCTTGAGTCGATCATTAAATTATTGCCCATAGATACCCCGTACCCTTGGGTCAGGGTTGGTTCATTAAGAGACCCCCTCTATTCTTAACATTTAACTGTCCTTTTATGACTGATGTTCCGCATTTAGCAAGTCGTTGATAGATTTTACTGGATTAAAAGTAACAATGGGCACTTCAACAAAAACAGTAATCCAATCAGACATGGAACCGTTCCACAAGCCTGGTAATTCCTGCGCTTTTAGGTTTTTTCCATCTTTTGATTTTTCTGTTATAAATCCTGTATTTGAATCTCTGAATTTTAGTAAATCAAACGGTTTGCCTTTATAATCCTTGGTACTACATGCTAGATCAGCAGGGTTAAAGTGTGTTGCTTTATTAAATATTTCTTCTTGGGTAGTTACCGATTTGTCAATTTGAGCGGTTTCAGCAATTTGAGCAGAAATAGTACCATCTGGATTTTTGGCAAAAAATGGTCCCCCTCCAGTATCTCCTTGGTTAATTACTATCCCACAAGTTCTAACAGGTCTATTTAATTTATTGAAAAGATATTTGATTTTACCTGACGGATCTAACAAAGAATAAGTACTATCAGTGATCATTAGCTCGTTAAATAAGAAGTTTTCATATGTGCTGAGATCACTGTTTTCACTCACAGATTCCAACTCTGTTAAATAAGAGGCTATCTTATCTGTATAAGTAAGCAAGATTCCTGCTAACACCTTTTTATACTCATAAGTTGTAGACTGAAGATTTTCAGGAACTACATTATCGATGTTTTTAATGAAGATTACATCAGCATTTAAATCGTTGAGATTCTCTAGGAGCGCCCCATGCCCAGCAGGTCTAAATAAAATAGAATCGTCAGTATTTCTAAATGGATTATTTTCCATATCAACTGCAATAGTATCAGTTGCAGGTTTTTGAATAGAGTAAGAAACTTGATAAGTGACTTGATATTTTTGTTCTAGTCTATCTTTTATGGCAGCTACTTCTAATTCAAATTTAGATTGGTGCTGGGGAGATACTGTGAAATGTAAATTTACTTTGCTTCCTGCACCTTTAGCATATTTTGCTCCTTCTACAAAATGTTCTTGTAAGGGAGTGCTGGCACCATTTGGATACTGATGGAACTTAAGTAAGGCTTTTGGTAGTGAACCATAACCAAGTCCATTTTCTGATAGTAAGGTATCGATGATTTGAGTGTACTTTCTTTTTAAATGACCTTCTTGTAGGCTCTCACCATGAAGTTCTTGGTACTTTGCCTTTAAATCATCGTAGAAAGCAAATTTTTCTAGGTTTTTTAAAAACTTGAAAGTGGGATTTTTTTCTCCTTCTTTTATTAGCTGATTGTAGGCACTTTCACTATGGTCATATTCTGCTAAAAAAGCAAATAGACTTTTAAACATTCTAGTAGCTGCACCTGAAGCAGGGACAAATTTCAGAATATCCAAAGAAGTACTTTTTTCATCATAATAATTTATATACTGATTCTTTGATGCATTATTAACCACTAAAATACCTTTTCCTGGTTCAGGGATGTTTGTTAGCTCCAACGAAGGAAAACCATTTCGGAAATTCTCAATCTGTAACTTTACTAATTCTAAATCTGATCCCCTTTCGGCTATCTGGTTTAAATCCTTATTAGAAAACATATGTAATTTTAGCTTTATCCGTATATTTTATTAAGTACACCAGCAAGTCTTACGCCTGCTTGAAGTAACCTCAAGTTAACCAAATCAATATTCTTGTAGATGTATTGGTAGTTGATTTTTTTATTCTCAGGTAAATCATAAGCCTGCTTGCGATGCTCTTTTGATTCCATTACCCATTCCATTAAAGTATCTTTTTGCCACTTTTGAAGCTGTTTTTTGGTTGGAAAATCTATCCAATTAGCATATTCAGTAAAACTTAATTTTTGCTGGTCTATGATTCCTTCATCCCAGACTCTGTGCAAATTTGACCTTTCCCAAAAAAACTCAAGTTTTACATCATTTCCCCCTCTATCTTCTCCGTTTCCTACATGTAAAGGTTGATGGATATCACCAACCAAATGGACTAACATTTTGAGGGCTAGCAATTCATCTTCGTCAGTAAATTTTTTAGATTCTAGTTCTTTTAATAATCGTTCAATAGTAACATAAGCGTCTCCTTCTTCTGGCGAACTTGCCTCTTCATAGGTTTTATTATCAGGTATAGTACAATAATGCCAAGGTCCCATGTGTCTGTATCGATCATTTGATCTGATGAAATCCATGTAAGTCCCTACCATAGCCAATGATTCATTTCCAAGGACAACTTTGATATTCTTTTTCGCTTCATCGCTTAAATGTCTAAAGGCAATTTCTCCTACTATCCTATGACCATTAGGCCCCCACGCAAAGACTTTGATAAAAGCTAGACAAAAAGCAACTGATAAAATATATTTCTTCATTGGATCAAATTTGTTCAAATTTATAACAAAATGCGTTATCAAGTTTTAGAGATTTTATTAATTAATTGCTAATTTCCAAAGAATGATTGAATTAAGTAATATTCTTATGAGTGAATCTAAGTCCAATATTTTTTTAGGATTTTATTAGACATTATCACGGTTTATTTATTATAGCTTTTTATTTACAAATATCACCTTGATCTGTGTCCCCCACAGAAAACTTCTATTGCATCATTCGGGTTAAACTAGAGAAGTTGATCAGAATCAACCGTGATAATTTTTATTGGCTCATTTAAAATAATGAATACGTCTGGATGAGCCTAGATTTATTCCTGATCAGGTTTTATGCTTGTCCTAACTAGATGTTTTTTTAAAGAAAATCGGCAAAAAAATAAGGCGTGAACTAATGTTGCACGCCCTAATCACCAACCTAACCTAATCTTAATATTTTTAAAGCTCTTTTTTAATAGCTTGTGATAGTTTGAACGGAATACTCTTTCTTTTGTTACATAAATTTTATAAAAAATAAAAAAAAATTTAATCTTATTTTAAAATTAAATTTAAATCTTCTCTTCCAAAGCATTATTTTTCAAAACATTTATCGAAAAAGCAGGCTTAATTGGTTAATAAAATATTAAATGCCGTGTTTTGTGTTTTCAGACTTGAGATATTTTGAAGGGAAAAGAATTAATTAAACTATATAAAGAACACCCGCAAGTAAACTTATTAGCGGATGTAATCAAGCCAAATGAAGAGGGGAATCTTCAGGCAAAAGGGTTAATAGGGAGTATGGATGCCATTGTCGCAGCCAGTGTTTATGGTGTAAATGGTCAAAATCATATCTTTATTTTACATGAGAAAGAGGAGGCAGCTTATTTTTATAATGATTTACAAAATTTGCTTGTAGGAAAGGAAATACTTTTCTTCCCAACAAGTTACAAGCGTCCCTATCAATTTGATGAAACTGAGAATGCCAATATTTTACAAAGAGCAGATATCCTCAATAAGATTAATCATAAATCAAGCACAGGAGAATTAATTGTAACCTATCCAGAGGCTCTTACAGAAAGAGTGATTAACAAGAGGTCGCTGCTTGAAAATACCCTAACAGCTAAGGTAGGTGATAAATTGGATGTTGCTTTTATAACGGAGATCCTTATATCATATGATTTTGAGAAAACGGATTTTGTTTATGAACCTGGCCAATTTGCTACTAGAGGAGGGATTATAGACATATTTTCTTTTGCAAGGGAATTACCCTTTAGAATTGAACTATTTGGTGATGAGGTAGAAAGTATTCGATTGTTTGAGCCGGAAAATCAATTGTCTATAGAAGACATTAAGGAAGTAAACATTATCCCAAATATCCAAACAAAATTACTTAAAGAAGAGCGGCAGTCTTTTCTGGAATATGTTCCAAAGAATACTAAAATTTGGATAAAAGATTACCAACATACGCTGGATACGATAGATAAGTATTTTGAGAAAGCAGCAGAATCTTTTGATTCCATGATGAAGGCTAGTGGAAATTCTCAAGTTGTCTTTGGGCCTGAAGCTTTGTTTGAAACCCTATCTTCTTTTCAAAATGGATTGTCAAACTATATGAAAATAGAGTTTGGTAACCGCTTTTATTTGAAAGACACTAAGAAATTCACCTTTAGTGCTGTACCACAACCGGAATTTCATAAAAAGTTTGATCTAGTAGTAGAAAGCTTAAATGAATACCAAGATAAAGGATATACCAAAATAGTTTCGGCGGAGGCAATTCAGCAACTTGAAAGGTTGAAAACTATTTTTGAAGAGTCTGATCCTCATTTAACTTTTGGTGACTTGCATGCTGGTCTTCGTGCGGGGTTTATAGATCACGACCTTGAGTTGTTATGTTACACGGATCATCAGATTTTTGAACGTTATCACCGTTACAAAGTTCAAAAGAAGCATTCTAAATCCAAAGCACTTACCCTTAAGGAACTTAAAACCCTGCAGCCTGGTGATTATGTAGTGCATGTAGATCATGGAGTGGGTCGTTTTGCAGGAATGGATACCGTGGATAATGGGGGTAATAAACAAGAGGTATTAAGATTGGTTTATAGGGACGATGATTTACTTTATATCAGTGTTCATTCTTTACATAAAATCTCTAAGTACAGTGGAAAAGAAGGAGCGCCACCTTCAGTCAGTAAACTAGGCTCTCAAGAATGGGAGAACAAGAAGAAGAGAGTCAAGAAAAAGGTAAAGGACATCGCAAAGGAATTGATCCAGCTTTATGCCAAGCGGAAGGCAGCTCCAGGGTTTGCCTATCCTAAGGATAATTTCTTGCAAGCAGAATTAGAGTCTTCCTTTATTTATCAAGATACCCCAGATCAGGCACTTGCGACAGAATCTGTTAAGGAAGACATGGAGAAACCACATCCTATGGACAGACTGGTATGTGGAGATGTTGGTTTTGGAAAAACAGAAATTGCCATCAGGGCTGCTTTTAAGGCTGTAAGTAATGGGAAGCAGGCAACAGTGCTGGTGCCTACTACCATCTTAGCCCTTCAACATTACCATACATTTAAAGATCGGCTGGCTAATTTTCCCATTACGGTGGAATATATCAATCGCTTTAGAAAACCTAAAGAGGTGAAAGAAGTTTTGAAGGAATTGGCAGAGGGAAAGGTTGATATTTTAATAGGGACACATCGAATTGTTAACAAAGATGTTCAGTTCAAGGATCTAGGAGTAATGATTATCGATGAGGAACAAAAATTTGGTGTTAAAGTCAAAGAAAAATTAAAGGAAATCAAAGTCAATGTAGATGCCTTGACCCTTACCGCTACCCCTATTCCAAGGACATTACATTTCTCTTTAATGGGCGCTAGGGATTTAAGTATTATTTCTACCCCACCACCTAACAGGCAGCCAGTTACTACTGAGCTTCATGAGTTTAAAGAAGAAGTAATCAGAGATGCGGTAAGTTATGAACTAAGAAGAGGTGGACAAGTGTTTTTCGTTCATAATAGAATTAGTGATATTGACCAAATCGCCAATATAATTTACCGCTTGGTTCCTGATGCAAGGATTAGCACTGCCCATGGACAAATGGACGGTGCTAAGTTGGAAAAAGTAATGCTGCGTTTCATAGAAGGAGAATTTGATGTATTAGTTTCTACTAACATCATTGAATCTGGATTAGATATTCCAAATGCGAATACCATTATTATTAATAGGTCGCACATGTTTGGGCTTTCAGACTTACATCAGATGAGGGGAAGAGTGGGTAGATCTAATAAAAAGGCGTTTTGTTACTTATTGACCCCACCAGTTTCAGGTCTCTCTTCTGATGCAAGAAAAAGGCTTTCAACGCTTGAAGAATTTTCGGATTTAGGAGATGGGTTTAAAGTGGCCATGAGAGATTTGGACATTAGAGGAGCAGGAAATTTGCTAGGAGGGGAGCAAAGTGGTTTCATTAGTGATCTAGGTTTTGAAATGTACCATAAAATTTTAGATGAGACCATCGGGGATTTAAAGGAGAACGAATTTAAAGAGCTTTTTGCCGAAAGCCTGACCAAGGAAGAACTCCTCAAAGAGGTAAAAAGAGATTGTAGCATAGAAACTGACTTAGAAATACTAATACCAGAGAGTTATGTTCAAAACATTTCGGAAAGACTCAGCCTTTATTCCAAACTAGACCACATAGACGAGGAGGAAGAGTTGAATAGTTTTACTGCTTCGCTAGTAGATCGCTTTGGCCCTATGCCTGATGAAGTTCAGCAATTGATCAAGTCTATTGAGTTAAGACAGCTTGCCATTGCAATCGGCTTAGAGAAACTAAGTATAAAGAGCAGTAAAATGCGCTGCTATTTCTACAATGATGATGATGAGTATTTTAAATCAGAAAAATTTAGTCGAGTACTTGGTTACATACAAAAGAACCCCAAGAAGAGCCAGTTAAAAGAAGTTAAGAATAAGCTTATGTTAATTATTAACGAGGTAATTTCAATTGAAGAGGCCATAAAATGCTTAAGTGAAATGGCAATTCCTAAAGAAAATGAAGAAAAAAGCTGACTTTTTGCACAATAATTAGCCAGAAATTAAATTATATGATAAGAATGCCTAATTTTAAGGGCTATAGTGTGAAGTCGTAATTTTTGAAATATTTATATTTATTCGTATTTTACGACGTGTATTAAATTTGAACAGGTTATGAAAAAGTTTGTGAATGCGTTTTTGTCTTCCATACCTATATGCTCGCTGGCCTTTTGTTTAGGCGGTTGTGGATTGTTAGGTGGTGGGGGAGCCCCTACTAGTACCAGCCCTGGTGCTTTTAGTAACACCACTGGATTAGAGTTCAATGAGGATGGAGGATTTCAGGTGAATCAGTATGATGATCAGCCTCAGGCTCCAAATATGGTCTTTATAGAAGGTGGTAGGACAGTTTTAGGATCATTTGAAGAGGATGTACTTTACTCTAGAGATAATATTGAAAGAACTGTAACAGTAGCTTCTTTTTACATGGATGAAACAGAGATAGCCAATATTAACTGGTTAGAGTATTTATTCTATGTGAAATTAGACTCAGGTGAAGAGTATTATGAAAGAGCGTTGCCAGATACGACTGTATGGGCAAAAGATTTAGCTTTTAATGATCCTTACGTAGATCATTATTTGAGATATCCTGGTTTCAGGTATTTCCCAGTTGTAGGAATTAACTGGAGACAAGCTAATGATTATTGTTCTTGGAGAACGAGTGTTGTAAATAATAGACTTGCTGAGCAAGCAGGGCTTTTGGATGAATTTGCTGGAGCTGAAAGCTCAGGAGGCAATCAAAGAATTCCATTGGAATCAGGAGTAGTTGTTCCTAATTTCCGTTTACCAACCGAAGCAGAATGGGAATATGCAGCCCAAGCTTTAATTGGTACACAATATCAGGATGAGAATCAAACTCACAGGAGATTGTATCCATGGGATGGTCATGCTTTAAGAAATCCTTATGGAAAAGCAATGGGATCATTTTTGGCTAACTTCAAAAGGGGTAGAGGTGATTATGCTGGTATTGCGGGTAGGTTAAATGATGGAGCAATGGTGACTACCTATATTTATGATTATCCACCTAATGATTTCGGTCTTTATAACATGGCTGGAAATGTAAATGAGTGGGTACAGGATGTATATAGACCTTTATCATTTCAGGATGTTGAAGATCTAAATCCAGTAAGAAGAGATTCTTTCCTTGATTCTGAAGAAGGATATGATGAAAACTATTCTTTCATTGGTAGTGAAAGTAGCACACCAGGTGAAGAAAGAAGAGTAAGAGTTTACAAAGGTGGTAGTTGGTCAGATGTTGCTTATTGGATGTCACCAGGTACTAGAAGATATTTATTTGAAGATTCTGCTACATCTACTATTGGTTTTAGATGTGCGATGATTAGAGCTGGTACTAATTACTAGTATTCTAACTAGCAAAGAAAATAAAAAGAAAAGCCATGAAATGCATCAGCGCATTTTATGGCTTTTTTTGTATACAACTAATTTGTCAATAATAGTGATTTTTTTTTGATTGTTATATCTTTTAGATAAATTCGAAGCACGGATAGTGATTTTTTTGATTTTAGAAAGTTAGCTTCTATTGTTTGCTTTAATCTCAGGAAATATTGTCTCATTATTTCAAAATCTGTTTTTAAATTTAAAATTACTGAATATGATACCTAATGCTTCCAGTTTTGGGAAGATTTTACGTCAAGTATGTTTCCTACTTGCTTTATTAATGTCTTTGCAAAAATCATTTGCACAAGACGCTCCAACTCAAGTATCAGCTAATCAAAATGCATTTTCTATTGGCTCAAATGATCTTCGAGCATTGCAAAACAGTGTGAATATGCTAACTGGTAGTGTCGCATTTCCTATGGGACTGATGGATGTTGGTTTAGTAGGAGGAATGTCTTTCCCTATTGCTATTAATTATAGCTCAGAAGTAACAAGACAAGTTGAAACATGGAACAAAGAGTCTCCTACAGGGATGTTGGGGCTAGGTTGGAATTTCTCAACTCCTAGAATCATCGTGGACAATAAATCTACTGGAAACCGCGAAGATGACGATTTTTTTATAAGTGGAAATGGGGTAAATAGCCGTTTGGTTAAAATTAGGAATACTACACGTTCCTCTAATCCAGCTTGGGAATTTCTTACTACAGATCACACTAATTGGAAAATTTATTATTTGCATGGCCTAGAAAGATGGGAAGTAGTCATAGATGATGGTTCTGTAATGACTTATGGAGGGAGAATTCAAAACCCAACAGCGGTTCAATGGGTGGTAAAATGGGATAATTGGATAGGAAATAGTTCTTTAACAACAGGACAAAGTAGACAAGCACTTGTTTGGGATTTAGCAGAAATCAAAACACAATGGAATGATTGGGTAAAACTAAGTTATTTGAAAATTGAAAATAGAGTTTCTACTGACCCCTCTTTAGGACAATACCATACTGAAGCATCATATCTTCAAAAAGTGGAAAACTCTTTTGGAGGAACCGTAGGCTTATTTTATTCAGATAAGTTTTCTTATGAGTATTATGAGCCGCATACAGAAGTATCAGAACCAGACGCTTTCCAAGAGAGGTACGAAAGCAAATTTTTAGAAAGGCTAGAATATAGAAATCACAACGATAAACTCCTGCAAAAGGTACACCTAGGTTATGATATCATTGATTATAAAACTACAGGTCATACCACAGAATACATGAAAAAAAGACTCCTTACTTCTATAGAAAGAGAAAATGAATGGGGAGAACGTAATGGTAAGGTAACCCTCAAGTATAAGAATAATGTAGCTTCTCATGGTGCCTTGAAAGGTATGCTGGATAGAGTGAGCCTTGAGAATGGTGCTAGAATAGATTTTAACTATAAATCTGAAGGGCAATCAATAACAGGTTCTGACTTGAATAAGGTAATTAATGCTCCAGCTGGCTATGCGCATCCTAAGGTATGGCATGGATCAAACTATAGTATAGTCGCTTGGAGGAAAGCAAGTTCTGACCACGTGAAAGTCTTTGCCTATTCATGGAATGGGAAATGGAATGAGCAAGAATTATTTGACATAGATGATGTACAGACAGAAGATACTGAAGGGTTTGTAAACCCTAATCAATATAAGGATTTTCAGGTTGTCTTAGGGTCAAGCTTCTTCGCGATTTTAAACAAAAAAGGAGACGATTGGCATTTATATTATGCAAATATTGACCAACATAAAGGAGATCAATGGAAAACTCTTGGTGATCAAAAAATATCTTCAACAAACCAGAGGTTACTAAACGGGGAAGATTTTTTTGCAGTATTAGGAGTAAATAATGGACGCATTAAAATATATGATTTCAGAAATAATGACTTCTATGTTAGGAATATCAATTTACCAAATGGCACCTATTATGGCGCAGCAGCTAATAATTACATTTTTGTCCTTGATGAAGATGGTAATGATATTTCAATGCTGTATAAAAACTCACTGGGTGATTGGGTTACAAGAAATGCTCTTTCAAGTATTGAACCATCTACTCAGCAACCCTCAAGGTTTTATTCAGCTAATGGGTTTGTAGTAGGAATTTTACATGACAATGAAGAGTCAGTTTTTAATTGGAACAGCTCCTACACTGTGGATAAAAGAACAAATCTCGGAAATTTTGATGGTAGATTTCATTTGGTAGAGAATTTTTCAAATGATCTCTTTTCAATTAAGAGTACTGGCGGATTTGGCACGCAAAAATTCATACTCGGTAGATTTGATGGAAGTAATTGGGTATTGAAATCACAAAACAGTCTTTTATCCGAACATAGTTTAGGTGAAAATTTAGCTACTATTGGTTATTTTTCAAGCCCTCAATATATACATCAACGATTAGAATATAATCCAAATAATAGTTCATGGAGCTCAGAGGTTACTTTGCCAATTTACAATGGAGCACCTAATGCAAGCTTACCGACTCCATATCCACATGCCTCTTTTCCAAACGTTCTTTTTAAATGGCCCTACTTTTTAAATAGGAATGCAAATGGATCTTGGAGTAGATCTAGTACTACAAGTGCCACATCAGATATTAATAATCAGGCATTCTCCTTCATGAAAGGGCCTAATTATATTTACCATAGAGGCAGCACAAATAAAGTAGTGTTTTATCAAATAATAAATGGGAAACCTACTCAACAAAGTATTGATGTAGGAAGGTTTTCGGGAGATGAAAGATATTATCAGCCAGGCTTGTTTAGCTTTAATTCATTTAACAATTCTAACCCTAGGTTCGCTACCAGCATAGAATTACATAGGATAGATGGGACTCAAGTAGAAGGAAGAAGAAGAGATTACCCTATTAGTTATACTACTTATTTTGATGGATATCAAAGTTATTATACTTCTTATTCTTTTGAAAATAGCACAGGTAAATTTGACCCAAGTGGAAATACAGTGCAGTATGGTAAGGCAGATGTATTTGCTGGGACTAATAACCAAGCTAATACTTATGGAAAAACTACTATAAAATTTTACAATGGACTACCTGAAACAGGAAATACGAGTCATGATAATAGTAGTTTATATTATGGTAGGTTTAATGGTAGCACTAAGTCTGTAGAACAATTTAAGAATAGTGGAGTGTTAGTAAGCAGTACTGTGAATACTTATTTTTATGAGGAAGTCTTCACTAATCCTCCTACTTCTCATGTTACTCACAAGCATGGCTATTTAGTGCCAAAGACTACTACGACTATTTTAGATGGTGTAAGAAACAGCATAGTGAGAGAATATTACAGAGCTACAGGTCAGTTATCCATTACCCGTGAGTCTACGCTAAGCCTGTCTGGAAAGCATGATAGAAGGACTACAATGATGGCCTATGGTTGGCTAAAATATCCAGGAATGGATTCAAAAAATATTTTGAATGTTCCTATAAGTCAAAAAGTACTCTATAATAATAAAGTTATTAGTCATCAAGTTACTAAGATGAAAGAACAGTCTGGTAAGTGGAGAACTGACAAGACCTTTATTTGGGATGGTACTGGAAGTGATAGTTTTGACACTTATTGGACTGGTGAAGATCCTTCAACTGGTTGGAGAAGAACGGCTGAGATAGTGAGTTTAAATAGTAAGGGCTTACCTAAGCAAACTAATGACATAGATAGTTACCCATCAGCAACATACTATCATTACAAAGGGTATAACCCATTGTTAACTGTTTCTAATGCAACGGCTAGCGATATCTATGCGGATGACTTTAACAGAAATAATACAGGGCATTTTGGAGGCCTTTGGAATGAATTAAGTGGGAATTGGTCATTGCTTAACGGGAATGTTGGTATTAGAAGTGCTGGAAATGGTTATTTATTACTAGATAAAAACTTCAAAACTTCTTTGTTGAATCAATTCATAGCAGAATTTAGATACAGAACTTTTAGTGGTAGCGCTTTAAGTTACCTTGCTTTCGAATTCAATAAATATGGCGATGAACCTAGTGATGACGATTGCGCAGATTGTGAAGATCCTGGCGATGATGTACCACCCACCGGAGTAAGCTCTTCTGGGTTGCAGGTTCGTTTTTTTAAAAACGGTTCTGTAGGATTGTATGAAGGAAATACCCGACTAGGAAATGCAGGAAGTATTGCTGGCATAAGTGGAGAATGGCATGATGTACGGGCAGTAAGAACAGGTGACGTATTTAGATTATATGTGGATGGAAATGAAATCCTTCATGTAGATATATCTATTTGGAGTGGTCTTGGCCGTCATTTTGGTATGGAAAACAAGAATATAGCCTCTGAAATAGATGATTTTAGAGTATATCCTAGTACAGGAAGAGCAGTTTATACCTCCTATGAAAACCAATACCAATATCCTGAAAAAAGCATAGATGCAGCTGGATTTACTGTCAGGTCTTTAAGAGACGTCCATGGCTCATCAGTTGCGGAAATAGATGAACAAGGTCAGGTAGTTTCTACTACCATGGGTTCTACTTCTAAATTTAGAAGAGGAAGTTTCAGCACCATAGACCCTGATTTGATTTTGTCTACAGTTGTCTTAGGAGAAAAGAGTTATTATCAAGCTTTTGACGAGGAACCTCGTACTCACTGGAATTGGATAGCGGGTAGTGCGGATTCACAAACAGGAATTCAAAACGGCCGATTTATCTGGGCCACTCAAGGAGGTAATACAGGGCAGAGTGACCAATATCAGTTAACGTTGCCTGAAAGCCTTGCCGGTAAGGTTGGGATAGAGTTTGATGTGTTTTTGGACGGTAATGCAACTGGAAATACTTTTGGTTTTGCGGTAGGCAGTACCACGGCCTCGTTAGCGAATAATAATCAAGTAGCGACTAAAGCAGTGTTTGATGGGAATGAAGTGTTAAAAAGTGGAAGTACCACCATTACGTCCCAATTAAACCCAGAAAGACTACACCGAATCAAAGTAGTTTTAGAAGGGCAGAAAGCCGATTACTACATGGATGGAAAATTGGTAAAAAGCAGTGTGTCATTTCTTGATCAAGTATCTTCTATTGGGAGAGTTATTTTTTTTAATGAAGGAAAAGGTGGACAAACAACTTGGTATTTAGATAACCTGGTGGTTTATCAAGAACCTAGTCATGCCATTAGTTATTTAGATGCTGGAGGTAAACTCAGACAATCTATTAGTGAAGCCTTGGATGACCAAACAATGATTTCAGAAAGCTTTTATGATGCTCTTGGAAGAGGTTATGCAAGTACCAAAGAAGCTAAAGTAAATAGTGCTTCTTTGGCATTTAATCAAGGCTTTGTTACCTCTTTTAATGGAACAACCATCGCTGGAACTGTGGCTTCCATATTTGATTCAAAGGCATTTTATAGGACGTCATTTGAGAAATCTCCTTTAGGGAGGGTGTTAGAGCAAGGACTGCCTGCTACTGGCTATCAGTTAGGTGGACATACAACCAAACAGTATTATCAAGGAAATCAAACAGATAATACTTCACCTTATTATATGGGAGAGGATGAATTAGCCAATGTTTTTTTTGCCAATAGAGCAGTAGATGCAGACGGTGGTGAATCCATCTCATTTACAGATACATGGGGAAGGACGTTAGTTACTAAAAGTGGAAAAAGAGACATTGTAAAAGCAGATGGTAGTATCGTACATGATTATGTAACTACGCAATATGAGTATGATGATTATGGTAGACTCTCCAAGGTTTATCACCCTAATTATTTTTACCCGTCTACTGGAATAGCCGATGATTTTGTCTCTGAAACTACTTATGATCATTTTGGCCAACCCATTACTGTTACTACACCAGATGGTGGAGTTAGCAGAACACTATATGATACTTCTGGTAAGTTAAGATTTTCTCAAGATGAGAATGGAATAGACAATCACTATGTCTTTTATTGGAAATATGATGAGCTGGACAGGGTCATGGAAGAAGGGTACTGGAACCGCTCTTGGACAGGCTTGGCTGCTACAACTACTGTACCTAGTAGTGCTATATGGAAAAAGAAATATGAGTACTATGATTTTACTGATAAAGCATATTTGAGAGATGCCTTATACCGGGTAAAAGTCAATAATGATGAAGATGGGAATGCTGAAGCCATGGAAGAATATGGGTATGACCATAGACTGAGAGTGGTAGAGACCAAAAAATGGACTTATGCATTTAGTAGTTCTCCAGAAATTGTGCGAATGGGATATAATGAAGCTGGTCAGGTAATCTCAGAAGATTATGGTCATGGAACTCCTGCTATTCATTATACCTATTATAAAAATGGAACACTCAAATCAATAGGAACAGCTTCAGATGCAGACCAGTTTGCTTTTTATGAGTATGGAGACAATGGAGCCATCACTGGAGAATATTTGAACAACCGTGCTTTTAGTAGAAATTATACATTTGATGAGCTAGATCGACTAACTACTATAGATGATCCATACTTTAGGGAAACATTGAGTCATGAAACGGGAGCTGATGGCAGCACACAATACCATGCTGGAAAAATAGGAAGAACCGCTTTTACTTTTAAAGCTAGCCAGTGGGGAAGTGCGCCAAGGCCAACTAATTATCACTATGCCTATTCTTACAATGACGAAGGGATGCTGTTGTCTGCCAATCATTCTACGGATGCTACACATGATATAGGGGTTGGGAGTGCGATTACCTTTGATGCCAATGGAAACCTAAAACGTTTAAAAAGAGGTAGTGAAACGAAGAATTATGAGTATTATGATGGAACCAATAAAATTAAAAATACACAAGGGAATGAAGCAAACCGCTATTTATATGATGGAATAGGCAATGTCACAGGCAAAGATGTTTCAGCTATAGAAGTGATTAATGGCACAAGGACTATTTCAGCTTATGGAAGCAAATCCTATAAATTAGAAGGAGATTATAAGGTAACTTTTACTTCAGGGTTTCATTTTGATGCCAATACGCAAGTCAAGTTTGAAGCTACTAGGGACGCTACTGGTGGCGGAATGCAATTAACCTATGATAAATTCATGGATAGGACTCAATCGGTTACTGAAGAAGACTATTCGGTGAACTTTGAATACGGGGCAGATGATTACCGAGTGTATAAAGAGAGTAACACAGGAAATGCTACCAGAAAAACCTTATATATCAGAGGGCAAGGTCTTTCTCCTGGGCTGGTTAGGATGATTGAACCAGACGGAACAGCACATCAAGTATTCTTTATCTATGGCCCAAGTGGTGCTATTGCCACTATCATAGATGGGATAACTTATTATCATTTAAAGGATCATGTAGGGAGTACACGAGTGATTGTAAGTGAAACAGGAAACGTATCAGCCTATTATAATTATCGCCCATTTGGTGGATTGATTAATTCCTATGTGGGTATTGCCAATAATTACTTGTTCCAAGGTCAGGAAAAAGATCCAGAAACTGGTCTTTATAATTTTCATGCAAGGTTATATGACGAGGATTTAGGCAGGTTTTTAAGTGTGGATCCTGCAGGGCAGTATGCAAGTCCTTATTTAGCTTTGGGGAATAATCCTGCTTCTTTTGTGGATCCAGATGGGGAATTGGCGTTTTTAGCAGTATTGGCTATTGGGGCAGTAGTTGGAGGAGCCATTAATTTAGGCATTAAAGCCTATCAAGGACAAATAAATAGCTTTGGTGATGGGTTAGCAGCATTTGGTATTGGGGCAGTGGCAGGAGCAGCGGGTGCAGCTACAGGTGGTGCTGCCTTTGCAGCAGCAGGAGGAGCGGCAGGAGGAGTAGGTGGGTTCTTGGCAGGCTTTGCTGGTGGTGCAGTAAGTTCTGCAGTAGCCACACCCATTCAAAGTTTAGGGAACACTTTGTACTTTGGGGATCCTTTTTTAACACCTAAACAATTTTTCACAAGCGTGGCTTTAGGAGGACTAATTGGAGGAGGAATTAATGGTGGTATTGCTGCATACAATGGAAGAAAATTTTTTACAGGAAATATACCTGTAGGAAGAACACCAATTCCAACAACAGCACTTACTCCTAAAGGGTTGCCAGAAGGATCCACTGAATTACCAAGAGTGGAGATGGCTAAGGTAAATGGTGGAAGTTCAAAACTAGGAGGTCCCGCTAAGCCAACACCTGGAAATGTGAATGATCCCTTGGGGGCTAATGGAACAAGAATTAGGGGTGATTTTGCTGGGAAAAATATTACTTTTGGTGACGATATAACGGTGCAATTTGGTAAAGGGCAAAATCAAATTCATCATGCCTTTCGTCATACTGATGCTCTAGGGTTAGATAGAGCACTTGTTCAAAGTTCTGTTCAAGAACATCTTAAGACGGTTGCCAATCAAGTAATTTCTGGTAAACCATTTAATCAAATAATTCACGTAGCAGGACAAAAAATACAGTATACTGCATTCAGGTTGCCAAATGGAACATTTAATATTGGAAGGATACATGGAGTTAAATAGAAAGCCAAACGATAAAGAATTTAAATTGATTGAATTGCTAATTGAAAAATCAGGAATGATTTTTTCTGAACATTCCAAAGAAGAATTAATGGTCTGCAATATTGATGACGGAAAAATGGGGAGCTTGAAACTATTTCCAGCAAGGAAAACACAAGAAAAGAGGGTTTTTGGAGAGCAAATAAGCGAATTTCAATTTCAAGATTTGGATGGAGTTAATGTGATAGCATCCTTAAATATCGATTCTCATGGAGACTTATTCGAATTGGATATTTGGAAAACTGATTTTAGTAGTCTTTTAGAATTTCCAAATGTTTAGTGTTTGTGACATACAAACCTCTAAGCCTTTATAGGGTATCATTGTAATGATTCTTTTCTGAATTGATGTGTATGGATAAAAACATTTATATAGTGTCGAATTTTGTTTCACGTGAGATCTCAGTCTTAGAGTTTGAGAGGGAATATCTTATTTTGTTTAAAAGAGACAATGAACTATCTAGAGAAGCTTTCGAGTTATTGAATGGACTATTTGTTTGGGTTGATGCATTTTGTGGAGATCCAGAAATAGCGAATTATCCATTTGATGATATTGATGAGGAAGAATTGCACCTGAAAGCAAAAATTGTATTGGATAGATTAAAGGAGCTTTAATTTGTAATTCCCCAATCTAGGTGTAGTTTACAACTACATCCTGACATATTTTAACTTACTTCCTTAGCAAGTAAAGTAGATAGGAATTTAATGACTTCCACCAGTGGACAGATAATTGGAACAACAAGCATGGTTACTATACACATTCAGAGATCGGGCTATATCCATTTTGTTCCTTGGTTACCTTTTAATTAATAATAAATGATCATGAGTATAGAATTAAAAGAAGAGTTGAAAAAATTCTGGGAGTGGTCACCGATTACCAAGGAAGAGTATAATTTAGGGTGACCTTGTAATTAACAAAAGTGCTAATAGATTATTTTAAAAGGTGTTTAGGCTGCTTTTAAAAAAGATGAGAACCCCGGAATTCTCCAATTTGGATAAAAACCGGGGTATTGCTATTTTGTATTTGCGAAAAAAAAGTAGCAATTATGACTAAAAGTAGCAAAATTATACCACTCTTCCCAGAAGAGGATTTGATGGATATAAGGAGTGTAGCATTCGAGGGTACAGAGCTAGGTCAACTTTATGCCACTATTCCCTGGGATAATCTAGCAGCGTTACTTCCTGTACCTAAAAGCAATAATGGCCGTGGAGCCAAGCCATGGTTTAATAATGCAGGTAAATTCGCTTGTATGTTTCTGAAGCATTATACAGGATTAAGTGATAAAAAGTTAATCCAGCGCATTAATACTGACTGGGCAATGCAGCAGTTTTGCGGAATTCGCCTGGGGATCAATGAACAAATAAAAGACCTGGACATTATTGGCCGGATCAGGGGAGAACTATCTGCCCATTTAGAGAAACTGCCAGGGGCACAAAAGGTCTTAGCTGAGGAATGGTTCAAATATGTTGAACAACAAGAACTTCATCAGGTGAGTGGGGATGCGAGTTGTTATGAGAGCTACCTACGTTACCCCACCGACGTGAAGCTGTTGTGGGAATGCGCTGAATGGCTCTATGAAAAACAGCTTTTCCGAATCTGTGCAGAATTGAAAGTGAACAGGCCCAGGAACAAGTTCAAGGAACAGTCACGCAAACAACTGGCCTATTCAAAGAAGAAAAGGAAAAAGCCATCACAGACCAAAGTACGCATACGCTCTTTATTGTATCTGGTTAGAAAAGGAAAGCATCAACTAGAAGGACTGTTAAAAGAGCCACAAGCAGCAGAACATTTTTCCATCAAAGACCTTTCCACTTATCAGACAGTAAGCAAAGTCCTAGAGCAACAGCAATATATGTTCGATAATCAGGTAAGGAGTGTAGAGAATCGTATTGTGAGTATTTTCAAGGATTATGTTCGTCCCATTGTCAGAGGAAAGGAAAACAAACCAGTAGAATTTGGCATGAAAGTCCACAAGGTTCAAATAGCAGGGATCAGTTTTGTAGAATACAGTCACTTTAATGCCTACAATGAATCTACCAGAATGGCATCCACCTTGGCTCTCCATAGTGAACTGACAGGTGTAAAATGTATGCGTGCCGCTTTTGATCAGCTTTATGCAACTAATGCTAACCGTAAGCTATTGACACAAGAACAGATAATGACCAATTTCAGTCGCAAAGGAAGAGCTTGCACTAAGCAGGATGAACTGGCCAGAAAGCAAGAACAAATAATCAAACAACAATTGGGCAAAGATCGGGCTACGGTATTGGAGGGTAGTTTTGGTAATGAAAAGAACCATTACGGTTTAAGGAAAATAAAGGCTCGTAGTGCTGAAACAGAACAGGTGTGGATGTTTTTCGGGATGATGACAGCTAATGCAGTCAAAATAATGAGATTAAAAAACAAGAAAGAAAAAGAACAACTCAAAAAGGCAGTTTAAAGTCTGTAAATCAATACTTTAAGCAAAAACCATGGGATAGGTATGCTCAAAAAGTACTCCAACAGTTTAAATTTAGACATTTCGGAGAAAAACCTGAGTGACAGGTGAAGTTTTCATATGCATGGGTAGATAGCCAAAATCAATGAAGCGAAATAACAATATAATTTCTCTAAATAATTATATGATAAAAATATGAAATGGTAAATTCAGGGAGACCCTAATTTAGATAAATTACCTAGCAAAGCCCGAACAAGTGAATTGGATGATTATTATCTTTATTGGCGCAAAATTGAGCGTGCTTTTTACATTGAACTGGAAAAGTATAACGAAAAAATTAGCGATGATCGAGCTAGGTTGCTTCTTGAAGCCCTAGCTATTGACAACGGAAGAGAGAATGCCAGAGAAGTTTTATCTATTAGGATGAATAGGTCAAATCATTATCATTTTATTTCCATAGGTCTTGATTTTAAGCTTTATCAAGCGCGTCGTGAGCTGGCTATATTTATGTTGTATACACCTATTGATGAGCGGATGATTTTTTTGACTCATATGATTGATTATGATGTAAATGTAAATGTGCAAAAGCAAGCTTTATTGGCATTGCTTAGTATTGCTTCTCGGGAATCAGAAGAATTAATGCTTAAGGCACTTGACCATACCGATCATTTCATTAGGTGTGTTGCACTAAAAGGATTGAATGAGATGGGTTCTGTTCACTTAGTCAATGTAAAAAATGAATTAAGGGATGATCCTTCAGGATGTATTCAGGATCAATTGAAAAAAGTAATTCTTGATTGAATCCCTAAGGGATATTAATTCCCCGACTTTGAGTCGGTCATTAAATTATTGCCCATAGATACCCCGTACCCTTGGGTCGGGGTTGGTTCATTGGTTTCGTAATAGAAATTAGTGACTGATAGAGCAAATTGAGTATAAGTTTAATCCTTTAGAGATATCAATTCTTCAACTCTTCCGCGAGTGCTAAAGCTTCTCTGCGGAGGTATTGAGTAAATTAATGAATTTTTTGCCTTTTGGACACCCTTTACCTTGGGCCGGGGTTGGTTCATTTTGGTGAGTAAAGTAAAATTCTTAGATCATCTATTGATCAATGGTATGATTATAAACAAGATTAACTAAGTTTTGGAATTATTAGAAATAATGGTAAAATTGTTATTGCAAGAAGAGTTAAAAGAGTTCTGGTCATGGGCTGGTATCACCAAGAAGGAATATAATTTAGATAAACAACCCAGTCATGCCCGGCAGGCAGAATGGGAAGACTATTACCCTTATTGGCACAAAATTGAACGTGCCTTTTACATTGAGTTAGAAAAGTATAATGAAGAAATTAGTGATGAACGGGCAAGATTACTTCTAGAAACCATGGCTATAGATAATGTAGGAGAGAATGTTAGAGAGATTTTGTCCATTAGGATGAATAGGTCAGATCATTATCATTTTATTTCTATAGGCCTTGATTTTGAACTCTATCAAGCGCGTTGGCAACTAGCTGTTTTCATGTTGTACTCGCACATTGATGACAGAATAAATTTTTTGGTTAGAATGTTTGATATTGATCCATATGAATATGTGCAAAGGCGGGCTTTATTATCATTGTTTAGTATAGCACCGAAAAAATCAGAAATACACCTACTTAAAGCGCTTAAGCATACTGATGAATATATGAGATATACAGCGCTACAATTACTTGTTGAAATGAATTCAAGACATCTCTTAGATGTAAAAAAAGAATTATCTGGAGATTTATCCTCTCTTGTACAAGAGGAGTTAAAAAAGATTTATTAGCTTGACAGCAATGAGTTTTAAACTACACCTAGATTGGGGAATTGCTTTCTTAGCAAATAAAACAAGTGGAAATTTAGTCCTACTTTGTCTTATACTTTTATGAAATCATTATCAAAACCTCAACCAGTGTCAACAAATAAAACCTTTGGTTTTCAAGTTCACCCAGGTTTTGGTTCAACAAAGTTTTCGGGTAGTTATACTGTAAATTATATTAGAGGTCAAAATGATATTGCCTCAAAATAAGTTTTTCAAACAAGAAGTATTTGGATGGCTAATGGAAATGAAGTGCATTTTAGAGCTCTTAATGCACAAAATAATGGAACAATTATTGGCAATACAGGGAGGTTGTTTTTGCCTAGTATTTCGTATTTTTTAAAATAGCATAACATGTTAAATAGGGTTATATTTTGTTTGATTTTTATAGCAAGTTCTTATGTATCCTTAGCATTGAATAAATCTGTTTTTAAGGTAGTTGCCATTCATGGAAATGTAAGTTCATCAAAAACTAAAGGAGATTTAAAACTAGGTGATGTGATTAAGAAAAATGCGATGATCACTCTGGGAAAGAATTCTTACCTAGGTTTATTTCATAATAGTGGAAATGCAGTAGAGTTTTATGGCAAAGCAATTGTTAAATTGGATACGATAAAATTCTCAAACGAAGGACAGCAAGAGATAAATTATGATGAGTTTTTTTTAGATAAACCTCTAGATGTCCAATATGAAGGGAATCCTGATATTGTAGTTATTCAACCACTTTTTCAAAAGGAAATATATCAAGACAAGGCAGGGTATTTTTACTTTGAGTGGATTGATCTTAACAAAAAAGAGAGTTCTCAGTACGAAATTATTATTAAGGATAAATTTGATGATATTGTCTATTCAGAGAAAAAAGTCGATTTTTCGCATAGATGGAAGCCTTTAAATAATTTCACTGGTGAAGGTGATACTTATATTTTGGAAATTCAGTCCCCGCCATCAGCTGATTCATTAGTTAGATCTTCAGAAACTTATTTCTTATTGCCGCAAGTATTAGGTGCTAGCCAATCCGCACTCTACAACGATCTATCTCCAATGAATGCTATGCTTGTGGGGTATTACCTTGAACGAAGGTTTCGCTACTATGAATTGTCAAGAGAATATTATGAAAAAGCCTCAAAAATAGCCCAATATCCCGAAGCATTTGAGTGGGCTTTTTCCAAATTTATTCAAAGGCAAAATTATTATAATGCAATTTTAGAAAATTCTAGAAAGTGATTTATCTTAATCAATAAGTGGGATTAAATACTCAAGGCCAGTGGGCGCTCTCATTGTTTCAATTATTAAATTTTGTGCTATACTCATACCTCGTGAACTTAATCCTAGGTCTTTGATTTAACCTACTAAATGAAATTTATAACTACTAATTTTTGAAAATAGAATAAATTATTGGATAAAGCCTCAAGATGATCCTCTTGACCTATTCCTTTTGTGGAAAATCTTGTTCCTTCACCTAGTTTAACTCCCATAAAAGGCTTCTAATATTCGATAAAGACACTTTTAATGAAATCGTATTAAATGAACCAACCCCGACCCAAGGGTACGGGGTATCTATGGGCAATAATTTAATGATCGACTCAAAGTCGGGGAATTAATATCCCTTAGGGATTAAAAAATAAGCTATGTGGCTGCCTGAAACTTAACAATCACTATTTTTTCTCCTAAAAAGGCAAATTCCCTAAATCTACATTTCCGCCTGTAATAATAATCCCTATTCTTTTACCGTTAAACCTTTTTTTGTTTTTAATAACAGCAGCTAATGGAACTGCACAGCTAGGTTCTATGATGATTTTCATCCTTTCCCAGATTATACGCATCGCATTGATGATTTCGTCCTCTGAGACCAATAAAATATCTTTTACGTGTTCTTTAATAATACCAAAGTTCTTTTCACCTAAAGATACTTTGAGCCCATCAGCAATTGTATTTGGATTTTTTACTGTTTTAAGTTGTCCAGATTTGAAAGACCTATAGGCATCATCAGCATTTTTAGGTTCAGCTAAGATCACTTCAGTATTAGGCATGATGTATTTAACTATTAAAGCGGTACCAGCTGATAAACCACCACCACCCACAGGAGTCATGACTACATCTAGATCAGGGGTGTCTTCTATGAGTTCTTTGGCTGCAGTAGCCTGCCCAGCAATAACTTTGTAATCATTAAACGGTGGGATGAATATAGCTCCAGTATCAGCAATGACTCTATCGCAGGTTTCCTGCCGCGATTTCTCATTAGGCTCGCAAAAAATAATCTCTGCACCATATTCTTTTACAGCATTTTTTTTAACCTCTGGGGCATTATTAGGCATTACTATATAAGCTTTGCTATTTGCTATTTTAGAAGCAAGTGCCACTGCTTGTGCGTGATTTCCAGAAGAATGAGTGGCAAATCCATTAACACGTTCCTCTGGTCTATGGCTTAAAATAGCATTAATTGCTCCCCTCATTTTAAAAGCACCTACCTTCTGGAAGTTTTCGCACTTAAAAAAGATCTCCGCACCGGTCATTTCATTGATACTATTAGAGGTAATGATGGGAGTATGTATGATATACTTGCTAATCCGTTGATGAGCTCTTTTTATATCACTTAAATTAGGAATAGAATTGACCATTTTATCTTTCTTTTCGCCAATGTATTCATGCAAATTGATGCTAGAATTCAAAGACTATTTTTATACTTTCAATTATTAATGAGCTTGTAACCAATTATCACCTATACCTAACCCAACTTCCATAGGTACATCCAAGGTCATGGCATTTTTCATGAAATGGACAGTTTTTTCTTTCATGAGATCTAATTCTTCTTTATGAATATCAAAAACCAATTCATCATGAACTTGCATGATCATTTTAGATTTTACATTTTCCTGATTCATCCATTGGTGGATGTTTATCATCGCTATTTTGATCATGTCTGCTGCACTCCCTTGGATAGGTGCATTGACAGCATTTCTTTCGTCGAAACCTCTCATGGTAAAGTTCCTTGAGTTAATATTCCTTAGATACCGTCTTCTGCCCAAGATAGTTTCTACATACTCTAATTCTTTTGCTTTATTTACACACTCATCCATATAGGCTTTAACTGCTGGAAATTCCTTGAAATAAGCTTCTATAATTTCAGATGCTTCAGATCTACTGATGCTTAAATTTTGAGATAATCCAAATGCAGAAATACCATAGATAATTCCAAAGTTAACTTCTTTCGCTTTCCTTCTCATGGCAGGCTCCACTTCATCAAGGCCTACCCCAAAAACTTTAGCAGCAGTAGTTGCATGAATGTCCCTTCCTTCTTTAAAGGCAGCCATCATAGATTCATCTTTGGAGAAAGAAGCCATGATTCGAAGTTCTATTTGAGAATAATCAGCTGCCATCAACAAAAAATCATCGCCTCTAGGGATAAAAGCTTTTCTTATTTCTCTTCCCTTAGCTGTCCTTATAGGGATGTTTTGAAGGTTAGGATTGTTGGAGCTCAATCTACCTGTAGCGGCTACGGTTTGTCTGTAGTCAGTATGGACACGTCCATCTTTCTTGCTAATCAGTTTAGGTAAGGCATCTACATAAGTAGATTTTAATTTTTGATACTCTCTGAATTCGAGGATCTTATTCGCAATTTCATGTTCACTCGCTAATTTAGATAAGATATCTTCTCCAGTAGCATATTGACCAGTTTTTGTCTTTTTAGGCTTATCCACTAATTTCATCTTGTCAAAAAGAATCTCACCAAGCTGTTTAGGTGATGCCAAGTTGAATTCTGTGCCTGCTATTTCAAAAACTTCTGATTGTGCGATTCTACTTAATTCTTCTAATTCTCCAGACATGTCACCTAAAGCGGAGGTATCTATTTTAACACCATCATATTCCATATCTGCTAAAACAAATGACAAAGGTTCCTCTACTTCATGTAAAAGTTTTTC
>CALGOB010000201.1 GCA_937958005.1 uncultured Cyclobacteriaceae bacterium | reverse complement strand
AGGATGGGTTTTAGGTAAGAACTAAATAACCTTATAAAAAACTACTGGTATCCGAGAAAAAATTAACCCGACAGAGCCGCGATGGCGTACTGTTGTTTTTGGTCTCATGGGCGATCCTATTGATTTTTTTGACGGCCCGCCGTGAGGTTCGTTATTTCAGGGACCCGCCCCCGCGGCATGGAAAAAATGAACAAAGCCTCCAAAAAGATCTGACTTTTATAGAGAGGGGTATTTTTGAGGTGGGCATAAAAATATGCTCTCATTGTCTTTTAAAGATATTCTATCGTGTAAAATAAATTTAGTAGGATGCTAGTAATAAAAAACTAACAAAACCTGAAATAAATGAATGTACGTATGGAGGTTTGTGAAAAATAGGAGCCCACATCCAAATTAATAATGAAACATAGATCTTTTGAAATCTTCGTAAAAGCTTAAGGAAAATACTGGTTATTTTTTACTAATTTACAACTGTAAAGCTAATATATTTCAAAAAAGTTGAATACTACAGAATACTTCCATGAGGCAATGGCAACTACTTTCTCTCTTAAATTAAATGGAGAAGATGAAGAGCATACCCAGTATGTCGCTGATTTATGCATTCGTAGAATTGATGAACTTGAATCAAAATTGAGCAGATTTATACCTGACAGTGATATTTCTAGAATTAATAGATTAAAAGAAGGTGAATCTGTTATGGTTGATTTTGAGACTCATGAATGTTTAAAGCAAGCGATCTCTACCTCTGTTTCTACACAAGGACATTTTGATGTAGGTACTGCTGAATTGATGAATATTTACCGAGGCTATCAGCAAGGAATTCTTAATGACTTTGAATATGGTCAAGCAATTGAAACTGCGTTAATAGAAAAGTCAAAAGCATCCCTATATGTCTCTCCAGATAAGATGCAAGTAACTTGTGTAAATACAGGTATGAAAATTGATTTGGGTGGTATTGGCAAAGGGTATACGCTGGATGAGTTAAGGAAAGTTTGTATAGAAAACGATATAGGTTCTTATCATTTAGATGCTGGTGGAAGTACAGTTTTGTTAGGAAAAGGAGCTCCTTGGCCTTTCAAATTGACTAGTAAAAAACAACAAATTGATTTGATGCTTTCTAATACTTCAGTCAGTGCATCAGGAAGTGCCCAACAAGGAGATCATATTTTTGACCCTAGTACTGGAGAGAATAATCTAAGGCGATATGATAGGCTTTGGATATGTTGTAAAACAGCCACATTATCAGATGCTTATGGAACCGCATTTTATACAATGATTGAAGAAGAGATAGAAGAAGTAGTCAATCAAATAAAAGAAATAAAGTGGGTGGCTTTTTCAAAAGAAGGGACTATTCATTTTTTACATCAGAAAGAAGAACAACTTATTTAATCTATGGATAACAAGAACAATTTATCAAGTAATAAATCACAGAAAACTGTAGAAAATACAAAAGATTCAAGAAGGGGTTTTATGAAGAAAAGTGGTCTTCTTGGCGCTGGACTCGTTTTAGCGAACCCTTTTAATATTATCGCTAACCCATTGACTTCTGCAGATGAAGTGAAAATTGGCTTAGTAGGTTGTGGCGGAAGAGGTGGTGGTGTAGCTTTTTCAAACATCCCCAAAATTCCTGGAAGTAAGTTAGTAGCAGTATGTGACATTGTTCAGAGTAGGAGAGAGGGATTTAAAAATAGGTATAAGAATATGACAGGTCAGTCTGTGAGTACTTATGAAGATTTCTATGACATGTTGAAAAAAGAAACTTTAGATGCAATTGTACTGACCACGCCAGACTTTTGGCATATGCAACATGCGGTAGATGCCCTAGAGGAAGGAATTCATGTATATTGTGAGAAAGCGATGTCCAATAAACTAGAGGATGCTTATAAAATGGCATCTACTATGAAGAAGACTGGTAAACTACTGCAAATTGGGAGACAGAGGCGTAGTAATGATAGATACCGTTTTATGTATCATAACCTGCTTCAAAAAGAGCAAATGTTTGGAAGGTTGACACATGCTATCGGTCAATGGAATCGTTCTAAAATATGGACACAGAGACCAAATAAAGCGGATAAATTAGATTTTAAGACCTTAAATAAATATGGGTTTAAAACTGAGGATGAAGTCTATAACTGGAGAAACTACAAGAGACTTGGAGGTGGAGTTGTTTCAGATCTAGGTTCACATCAAATTGATATATTTAATTGGTTTTTTAATGCCTATCCAAAAACAGTTTATGCTTCAGGGAATAATTCTTATTTTGGTTTTGAGCAGGCAGATACAATGGCAACCATTTTAGAATATGATACACCCAAAGGGCCAGCGATAGGAATCTACGAAAATATTAGTAATTCTAGGGCAGTAGGAGTTTACGAAAGGTTTGTTGGAGATAAAGGTGCCTTTGTCATCTCAGAGCAAAAAGAAAATAAGATTTACAGAGAATCATCTGTGGAAGCTTCTGAATGGCAGAAATATATAGATAAAGGTTATTTAAATAACTTGGCAGGCTTAAATAAATATAAAGCCAAAGAATCTGGCGATTCGGGAATCAAAGAAACGGCTCCACAGATCAGTTATGATATCAATGAAATTAAGGATTTAGAAGTGATTTATAACTTGCCCGCACATACAGCCCATTTAATGAATTTTGTTGAAGCAGTAAAAGGGAATGAAACACTTAATTATGATGCCGTAGAGGCTTATAAAAGCGAAGTTTGTATTTATAAAATACATGACGCAATTAACAAAGGAGGAGATAAGATAAATATTAAAGATAGCGAGTATAAAGTTGGCTAAAAAGTAGCTATCCTCTTCTGAGGAATTTTTAAGATAAAACAGGGTGTTTTACACCCTGTTTTATCAATTATTAATCGTTGCAGAAACGAGGGTGTGCCGTACAGCAATCCGTTCTGTTTAATCTGATGCTTCTAGCACCACCTTTTACTGTATGTTCATTGGCCTTTTCAATGGCAGTTACAAAACTGGTAACCTTTAAATCAGCAATTTTTAATTTACTTTTCATGAATTCATTAGTTAGTGAAAAAATTAGTTTAACTGTTTCGTAATATAATGATTTAATAACAAGTGATTCCTATGTGAGTTTTTACATAGTGAAATTGAGTGAAGCTAATAGAAGAGTATTTTGGTTAACCAGTTAATTTTGTCTAGTAACTAATTTTTCTAAGCCTTTTTTACAAACTCTGACTTTAATGCCATGGAACCGAAACTATCTATTTTGCAATCTATATTATGGTCACTATCTTTTAATCTGATATTTTTAACTTTTGTTCCAGCTTTAATAGGGCTATGTGCTCCTTTTACAGGTAGATTTTTAATCCCTAAGGGATATTAATTCCCCTGGCCGGCATCCCGACTCTTGAGTCGATCATTAAATTATTGCCCATAGATATCCCGTACCCTTGGGTCGGGGTTGGTTCATTAACAATTACTGTCAAAATTAACAATAAATGGTACTTATGCGATGCAACTTGGTCTAGCGGATTAATTGATTTGAGGAATAAAAAATTTATTCCTCATTTTGAAGAGGTGTATTTTTTGACACCACCAGACCTATTTGTTGAAAATCATTTACCTATTGATCAAAAGTGGACTTTGACTGAACAATCTATTTCAAAAGAAGAGTTTATAAACCATGCATTCATTTACAAAAGTGCCATTGCAGTAGGGCTAAAATCAATTTACCCAACTCAATATGAAGTATACCTTCAAACAAAAGAAATGTTGACTCTATGTTTCAAATTGGAGGACAAACAATTATTAGGCCTTGTTAAAAATGAACCAACCCCGACCCAAGGGTACGGGGTATCTCTATCGGCCAAAAGCTTTTTTATCGACTCAAGAGTCGGGGAATTAGGTATCCCTCAGGGATTAAAATCAGGAATAAAACCTTTAAGCCTATCATTACAAGTACCGAAGATGGCCTCCATCAAATAACTCACACTTTTTATAAAAAAGGGAATTATAGGATTCATTTGATGTTGAATGATCAGTACCTAGTATCACATCAAATACTTGTATCAGATTGATAGGTTCTTAATCTTGAAATTTGCCGTTATTTATATGTTCTTTCGATCCAACTCTATTTGATTCGTCACTTACCTATATAAATAGTTCATTTACCGATTTCAGTTATCCTTGGGTGAAAACCAATACGTAAAATTGTGTACACTTAAAATGAAAGTCATGAACGATAACAACAAAACAAAAAACAATGCCTGGTTAGGGATTGTATTGGTAGTATTAGGATCTTATTTTGTACTTAGGAACCTTCACATTATTCCTTATTCTATTTATAATATTCTGCCATATGAATTTTTTAGTTGGAGAACGGTATTGATAGTTATAGGGGTTGCTATGCTTTCTACTGGCAAAAAAAATGGATACATTTTTATAGGAATAGGAGCAATTACCCTCATTCCGCATATATTTAGCGGAGTCTATTGGTTACAGTTTGATTTAAGGGATTTATGGCCATTGATTTTAATTGCCATAGGAGTTTCTATATTTCTCAAAAAGAAAGACAGTCGAATTGGAGGTTCTTTCTCAAAAGCAGGGGTACAAGATGATGAATATATTGAAGAAGTAAATATTTTTGGTGGCTCAGAAAGGTATATCACTTCACGCAATTTTAAAGGGGGGAAAGTAACTTCTATTTTCGGAGGCTCAAACATTAATTTTATTGATGCTGACTTATCTCCCGACAATGCTGTAATTGATGCCTTTAGCTTATTTGGCGGCTGTACATTTATTGTACCAAGTGACTGGAATGTTGTAATAGATAGTACCAATATTTTTGGAGGATACACCAATAAGCGTCATTTCCATTCTGTAGAATCACCTATCAACCAGGAGAAGGTATTAGTGATCAAGGGAACTGCTATTTTTGGAGGCGGTGAAATAAAAAGGGTTTAAACCCTTTTTTTGAAATAATGATTCAAGGACTTAAGACCAATTAATTAGTTACTAAGATTGATCACTTTTGTTCTTGATAATTTATTGGAATTGAAATGAGTGCTGACACCAAGATACAAACGCAGGCTTGGGGTACATTATACACTTTCCATGCCCAAGATTGTGTCCTCACAATCGTTTATCCATCAGGTAGAAGGAGTTTGTGGGGACTGGGTCATCTCAGACACAAACTCAGGCTAAAAGATTGAGAGATAAATTTTATGGACAAACTCTAATTAGATTGACTGAACTTATTAATAACTATTGTTACTTTTAATCCAATAATGAAACATCCTATTTTAGAAGGTTCGGGTCGTAAAAACTATGTTTTGGTCATCATCTTGGTGGGAGGATGTCATTTACTTTTGTTTAAATTCTATTTTGAATTTGATTTCTTAGTAGCATTAATAGATAGTTTAATCCATAATTTGCTTTTTGGTGCACTTGCCTTAGGAATATGGTACATCGTCCGTTTTGTAGGAAATGATCAAAAAGATTTTATATCACTAATAAGTGCACATGTATTTGCAGCATTAATCATATTATTGTTTTGGTCAGCGCAATCAGAATTTTTACTCAAAATATTTTTTAGTAGCCGTAACGATTACCTTAAGTTTTTAGAGAACACCGTTGTCTGGCGATTTGTGATAGGAACTATGTATTATTTAATGGCTACCCTCGCTTTTTATTTGATTAGATATTATATGCATTTACAAGAGAAATTAGTAATGGAATTGGAATTAAAATCTCTGCTTAATGAATCTGAACTTAAAATGCTAAAATCACAGATAAATCCTCATTTTATGTTCAACAGTTTGAACTCTATCAGTTCATTAACGATTTCAAAACCAGAAAAAGCACAAGAAATGGTTATTAAATTAAGTGATTTTCTACGTTACTCAATTGGTCAAGATAGCCGGGAAATGAATTCGTTAAGGGAAGAAATTGAGAATGCTCAATTATATATGGAAATTGAAAAAGTTCGTTTTGGAGATAAATTGATTTTTGTGAATGAAGTAACAGAGGAGTATTTGAAAATTAAAATTCCTAACCTAATTCTCCAACCCCTTTTTGAGAATGCCATCAAATATGGTGTTTATGAAAGTACTGAAACTGTGACTGTTAAATTGAGCAGTCAAGAAGTGGATAATCTTCTCCATATTTCAATTCATAATAATTTTGACCCAGAATCTATCCCAACCAGTGGAGAAGGCATAGGTCTAGAAAATATTCGAAAAAGGTTGCTACTTGTTTATGGACGTAAAGATTTATTACAAGTAGAAAAAAAGAAGGACACATTTAAAGTAACATTGAAAATACCGACTGAAACTAATAGTAATGGATAGATTAAAAGCCCTCATAATAGATGATGAACAATTAGCTAGAGAGATTATTAAATCTTATTTGCTATCAGATACATCAGTTGAGTTAATTGGTGAGTGTAGTAATGGTTTTGAAGGACTCAAAATGATTCAGACTGAGAAACCAGACTTGGTATTTTTAGATGTAATGATGCCTAAGCTAACGGGTTTTGAAATGCTAGAATTATTGGAGGACATGCCAATTGTAATTTTTAGTACTGCTTATGATCAATATGCCATCAAAGCCTTTGAAAAGAATGCTGTAGATTATCTACTAAAGCCTTATGCAAAAAAAAGGTTTCATGAAGCATTAGAGAAAGCAAAAGAAAAAGCAGCTCTTGGTGAAAAGCATGAACTGATAATCCCTGAAGCTTTAAATGCCAATACGCAAAAAGATGAAGTTTTATCAAGAATTGTCATGAAGACAGGTAGTAAGATTCACATTTTATCTGTGGATAAAATCAGTTATATAGAAGCGATGGATGATTATGTCAAAATTCATACGAGCGAAGGCAAATTTGTTAAACAGAGTACTATGAAATATTATGAAAGCCACCTTTCAGCTCATGATTTTGTAAGGATTCACCGCTCTTTTATTGTGAGGGTCAAAGAAATTACTAGGCTTGAGCCCTTAACAAAGGATTCCTATGTAGCCTTATTACAAGATGGAACACAATTGTCTATCAGTAGATCTGGGTATGGGAAATTAAAAGAGGTTTTGAAGTTTTGATCCAGGTATTTGAAAAGCATTACCTTATCAGATTGAAAGTGACTTATTTGCAGTTTGGTCATTCCATTTGGAAATTATGAATGTGAAATTAAGCTTTGTACTAACTTCACATTCCTAATTAATCCTACTCGTCATCTTTGGTTCAGTGGATAGATAACGTCTTTGGCTGTGTCTTCATATTCAACCGTTGTAATCTGCCTGCGTGGTACGATGAAGATACAGATTTCGGCATCTTAACGTAAGAGAGAAAGTAAGATCAAACAGACTTCAATAATGAATTTATCTTAATAAAAAATCCTTATCATCAGGACATTCAATATCTTTTGATACACATAACACATGAGTTTCACAATCTTCTGATTTACAGACACAAACACCAGAAGCTGTGCAAACTATTTCTTCAGTACGTTTATTTAAAGTTTTACTTCCTCCTTTTACAGTTTTGATGTATTTTTCATCTATTGAAGTAATGAAACTTTTAACTTCTAATTTTCCTAAATCTAATTTTTTCTTTTTCATAATTAAGTTTGATTTGATCGCAAACTATATGTTAGAGGGATAAACTAAAATTCATTTAAAGTGAATGCATTGATATTTTTAGTAAAAAGCATAGGTCTTTTAGTGAATAACTGACGGTAGATTAATTTAGAATAACCTTACGTTTTGTAAAACAGAAAAACTTATAGATCGTTAATGCTCTAAATATAAAATAACCAATCATGCGAATTCGGTTATTTTACTAATGAATAAGTAATATATTGACTAAAAATATACCTATGTGGCATTTAGAAAATACTTATCACGATCAGCTGCCGGCACAGTTTTACAGTAATCAATCGCCTACACCTGTTGAGATACCAGAAATGGTCTATTTTAATAAGGAATTGGCCAAAGAATTACATTTAGATAAGGTATTGGCAGATGTTGATTTTACTAAAAACATACTATCAGGAAAGGCTATTCTTGATCAGACTAACCCCATTGCACAAGCCTATGCTGGACATCAATTTGGACATTTTAATATGTTAGGCGATGGCAGGGCGGTATTGTTGGGTGAACATGTTTTGAATGAGCAACGATTTGATATTCAGCTAAAGGGTAGTGGAGAGACTAAGTTTTCAAGAAGAGGGGATGGAAGAGCTACTTTGTATTCTATGTTGCGAGAATATTTAATGAGTGAAGCCATGCATTCATTAGGTATTTCTACAACCAGAAGTTTGGCTGTTGTGAAAACTGGTGAACCTGTTTATAGAGAACAAGTAAGCGATGGAGCGGTTTTGACCAGGGTGGCTAAAAGTCATATTAGGGTCGGAACTTTTGAATATGCGAGAGTGTTTAGCGAGCCAAGTCATTTGGAGATCTTTACAAAGTATGTAATGAAGAGGCATTTTCCTAATTTGTTAGCTGCTGAGAATTATGCGCTTGAATTGCTAAAAGCTGTAATGAACTTGCAAATGGATCTTTTAGTAGATTGGATGCGAGTTGGTTTCATTCATGGTGTGATGAATACAGATAATATGTCGATTTCTGGAGAGACCATTGACTATGGTCCCTGCGCCTTTATGAATACCTATGATTCAAATACTGTTTACAGTTCTATTGATCATCAAGGAAGATATGCGTTTGGAAATCAACCAGCTATAGCCCATTGGAATTTATCTGTTTTAGCAAATGCCTTATTGCCACTAATAGATAAAAATCAAGAAGCTGCAGTTGAATTAGCAAAAGAAGTTTTAAATCCATTTCGTGAAGAATTTATTAAACGCCATGATGCAATGATGCATCGAAAATTAGGCATTGTACATACTAATCAGGAAGATGGAGACCTGATCAAAGACCTTTTTACTTTGCTTACGAAACACAAAGTAGATTATACCAATTTCTTTATTTCATTAAAAGATCCTACCATTCTATTAGGTTCATCATTAATTGCAGATGAACAGTTTATCAACTGGCAAAAACAATGGGAGTTAGCGCATCAGAGAAATAGTGATCAAGAAAAAGGCTCTTTACTTATGAGCCAAAACAATCCTCGGGTAATTCCACGAAATCATTTAGTAGAAGAAGCATTAAACTATGCTGCTGGGGGAAACTTTGAAAAATTCGATACTTTGATCAAAATACTATCGGATCCATATAGTGAAGGAAATACACTTCAGGTTGTGCCAAGCGAATTCGACCTTAATTACCAGACATTTTGTGGGACTTGATAAAAAAATAGGATGTTGTCAATTCAGGGTCTTCGGGAAGAAACCTAGCATTTAAATGAATGCGACAAGATCTCTTTTAGAAGACCTTGCCGCGTTAGATTCTATCACTTTTTAAAAAGACATTTTCTTGACCTAATGATCAATAAATTGATTGCTATAAGAGAGTAATTGAACGATTTCTATAGCGCTTAAAACATCATACCGCATAGAAGAAACTATACTATGAACCGCTAATAATTCTCTATCTATTGGTTTGTTAGTTTCAGTAGCATAGTTCTTAATTAGTTCTTTTGCTGAATCATATCCTTTGTTAGCATAAGCATTTAGTATTTTTACCGAATTTTCTTCAGCAGTTATTTTTCTTTCTTTAGGGGTATACCCCAACTGCTTAATTACTGCCTCAGAAACTTCCCATGTTGACCAAGGGTTTTGACCTGTAACTAGATTTTGGTCTACACTCACATTGTTCAAATACATATTCCCCTTGTTGAACTGTGCTCCATTTTGTGTGAGTTTTTCTTGCAATAAAAATGGAAAAATTTCTTTTGCATCAGGAATTAACAGCAATTCCTCTTCATTTGTAAAACTACTAATCGTTCTATTGGCCAATAAACTTTCACCATTATCAAGTTTGATATTTACCAATGCGGCAGGTCCATGACATACAGCTCCTACTACTTTACCATTTACCAGATAATCTTTGATCAATGATTGTAAATAAGGGTTGTCAGGAAAATCAAACATCGCACCTTTTCCCCCTACAAAGAACACACCTGAATAAAGATTAGGGTCTATCTCTGAAAGCGCTAAACTTTGACTTATTTTATTTTGGGCTATAGAATCATTCATAAATGCGTAATCGTATTCTTTCATATCACCTTTGTCTATAACTACTGGTGGAGCTCCACCTAAGGGGCTGGCCACATCTACTTCAAAGCCATTGGCTTGAAAAACATAATAAGCACGGGCTAATTCTGTTAGCTCAAATCCAGTAATTTTTCCACTAGAACCCATAACATCTGTACTGGTGACAACTGCTAGAATCTTTCCTCTTTTAGCTATCTTGTTCTGTGTAAGATAAGCGAGTTCTGAAGGCAGTGTTTTTTCTAAAATAGCTACTGATTGTATGGGTTTGGGAATAAGACCCATAAACCAGAACCCAAAAGATATCAGTAGAATAACAATGGTTCCAATACTGATCAGAGACCATTTAACAATTTTTCTTGTTTTTGACATAGCATATTATTTTTGACAAATGTGCTGCTATGTAAGTGAAATATCTTTCGAAATGATCATTCCGAAAGAGGATAAGATCATTTCGTTAGCTGTTTTTTGAATACAGTAGGGGTAATCCCGGTTTGCTTTTTAAAAGCTGTATTGAAAGTTGAAATACTATTGAAGCCTATTTCGTTGGCTATACTCGCTATTGTTTGGTGTTTGTATGCTTCTTCTTGTAGTAACTTAATTGATTCGTTTATTCTATAAGTGTTGATAAATGAATTAAAATTTTGCTCACTTTTCTGGTTGATGACCAATGAAATAATTTGTGGACTTACTTTTAATAAATTACCAATGGAAGTTAGTGTCAATTCATTATTCTTATATTGTTCGTCATCTTCAACGATCTTAACTATTTTAAGATATAGTTGATCACTTTGTTCTTGTGATACAGGATTAGTTTTGTATTTGTTCTCACTTATTTTTGCAATATATCCTTTACTAAAAACTAGGTAACTAATGGCATAAGCAATAATTGAATATAAAATAGGTCCAACTATATAAGGTACCACCTCATCAAACAAGTTGAGTACATAAACTAACCAAATAGCCATTAAGCCATAGAACAACCACCTTAAGAAATTGAATACTTCTTTATTTAGCTCTTTTTCCTTTTTAGCTAATTGATAAGTAAAGATCAAATAAAAAAGCATATGTAAATAGTAGGTGATGAATATTCCAGCGAAAATCAATTTAGGCCAAGATTCCAATTCATATTGACTGAGGTATAAACCTAGTGCAAAACCAACTGTAGACGGTATGAAGTGAACCAAATATTCCTTTTTAAAAACCCATGATTTATTCATACAGGATTTTGTGAAAAAAAGAAACAAGGGGCCAATTGCCATAATTGTACTCAAACCAGTGAAAATCAACTTAATATCTATGGATTCGGCAAATTCAAGAATAACGGACTTACCTATTCTAAATGAAAGTACCAAAAGAAGAATGCTTAACAACTTATTAGACAACGCATTCCCTTTTTTATATCCGAGTAGTAATATAGCAAGTAGCAAGCCGTGAATTACGCCTAAACCACTTATAATGACCAAAATGATATTTGCTACCTCCATATTTGCAAAGTGATTTAAAAATTTTCGCTATCAATTATATTTCATTTAAATCAATTCAAAGATTGAATTACCGCATAGTTTCCGTTCACCATCCATTCTGGATCAGATTGTCTTAAATTCATCAACTGCTCAGTGGTTAAACCAAGCTGAATTTCGCTTTTTAAAGTCCTCAGTGCGAATGTATTTATGTCTAAATAATCAACTAAGACATTGGGTGTAATGTGACTGGGTATTTTTCGATCACCAAAAAACCTTCTATAATTAGCATCACCTTTAGAAATCAATAGTTCTTGTTTGTTTATTTGCCCTGCCAATTCCACAGGAAATTGATGATAAGGTAAGGGTGCATTCCAAAAAATATGCTCATGCAGAACTATTTTGCCATTGCCAATAAAATTTTTGATGGAGAGACTAAATTTTTGATCACCTATCTGCTCTATAAAATCAAGTAAACTATACAAATCGCTGACTAATGCATCGGATACAAAAATTGGTTTTAGTTTGAAATGCAAATGCACTTGATCCATTAGAGAATTCTCAATTAGGAAGTGTGCAAATATCAGGTCAGTGAATAGCTCTGTACCAGCGTTGTCTAGGATTACGCTCATAGAATTACACTTTTTTAGTTGCTGTGTTAGGGGCTTTATGTGGTTAATCAGTAAGGTTAATTTATTGTTTTTAGATTGATATAGTTGACTTAAGTCTGCTTTATTCCCACTTAAACTCAAAAAAATGACATTCTCAAGATTCAATTTATGTTGAGCCACCTGTTCAAGTATATGCTTAAAATAATCCCTATGATTAGTTAGTTCATTTCTTTTTACCTGGGCGAAGGGGTCTTGCTTAAACTCTTCATAGTTGACTAATTGATTGATCAATGCATAAAAATAAACTTCAGCCTCAAAAAAAGGCAATTCTGATAAGGTATTGTTTAGGTATAAATTGTAAAACTCATTCCATAAATAAGTCTCTTGACTGGGGTGTTTTAGACGGGTAATAGATAGTGTACTCAGGTCCTGATTGAGTTTCTTTAATTGCATCATTACCTCATTACTGAACAAGTTACTTGCTATCACATCATTTAAAACTTTTGGAAAACGTTTTGTAAAAGTGAATTGTGCAAAAGAATTCGGTTTATTAAGTAGTATTTTAGGATATTTCTCAATCATTCAATCTCAAAAGTGAAATGTTTATAAGATGAATACTAATAAATAGAAAATGTTACAATAATTAAACACCCTGACTATGAAACTTTAGATTTTGATATAAATAACCAGATAAAAATGATCAAAAATATGAAGGCACCAATCATTGATAACAAGAGTCCTGTGATAATTAAGGGGTTATTGTTTTGCTCTAAAGAGAATAACCAGCAAGCGGTGCCGAGAAACTGAAGGTGTTGATATATGGTGGTTAGCAGTTTTTGCTTAATTGAAAGTTTTAGAATGACTTTATAAAACGTGATAAAGGCTAATAGTAAATTGATTACAGTTAAAAGGAAAGCGATAATACTCATGGTGGCGATTGTTGTATGAATTGTTTAATTAATCAGGCTAAAACTATAACAGATTGATAATTTTAGCTAGGGGAGTTTATGCGTAACGGCATGTGAAAATTACTGATGGCTTTGATGACTTTAACGAAATCTATTATTTGCTTATAATTCAAAAAGTCAAGTAATTGCCATAAAAAGATAAAATGATGATTAACACACTACGTAAACTTGTATTGCTATTTGTTATTTCTTCCTTATTTATAAATGCATCTATAGCTAGACAAAAACTGTTTGATGGAATCGAGGATGAATATAAAATTGATTTGAGTAAAGGATTCGAGATGAGCAATAGAAAGGCTAATAAACGAGTAAATTGGATGGATGATAAAGTTAAAATTGGGAGTAAATTAGATAGAGTTTATCAATCTGGACTTAAAGTAAAAGTAAATCACTTTAATAAGCTTTATCAGATAGCTAAAGCAAGCCGTAACCCTGTGATTGATAACAAACTCCATTCAGAAATAACAGGATTTATTATTTCATATGGTCTTTCCGAAAGTGGGCAAATTTTGCTTTTTTTTAACCCTTGGGTAATGAAAAGTGAGGAAAATGGAAAGTATGTGAATGGAAAGGTAATTGAATTGAATAATGACAGTATTTATGTATATGATAAAGAAGAAGGTTTTTATTCTATTTCAAAAAAGAACCCAATCTATGATAAACCTACCAAGAGATTTAGAGAACAAATAAGAATTCAAGACAGAAACAACAATAAAGAATTTAGACATTGTGAATTTATAGAAAGTAAGTGGCAGAGTGATTCTGAAAAGGCTTTTTTTAATTTCCAACAGTTAAAAAAACTATACGAAGATAAGTTTCCAAGTGATAAAGAAAATTCTTATCATAATGAAATTGTCTTTTTTGAAGGAGTTATCCTTAAAGAATTCCAAATACATGGTCGCAAAAGGACGAGAGTTCAGCGATGGTTCACTAAAACAAGAAATAAAATCACTTCTTTTTTTACAACAGAAGCTGGTTTTGATGAATTGATTAGAGATGATTCCAAAAAACTTAAACTGTTCTCTGAAACTGGAATGGAAAATGTATTTGCGAACCTCACAGGATTATGTCCTCCTGCCTGTCAAGGATTTAGATATCCAATAATTACTCCATAATTAAATAGTATTGTTATACAATTAACCTATAAGTTTTGGAGAGTCACCTTCATTTAACTTAATGTGTCTATTTTAGAGCCAATACCTCATTACAAAGTTATCAAGCTAAAGGGGACTTCTAAGAACTCGATTTGAAATTTTGACTAAGAGCTTTTTTTCTGAGGCAAGGCATCAAAAACGGAGTTTAGAGGATCTAAATGAGTATTTTGATAACGCAGTATCAGGGAAAAAGATCGGGTCAAAAAGCAACAGGGAGTTTTTAGAGGTCCTCTAAAACTCTTTAATCAGATTACTTTATTATATTTGATTAAAGAGTTTTCTGATTATGCAGTTTGTAAATTTAGTTATTGATATTGGCCTTCAGTTCATTATCATTCTAGTAGGCTTCATTGAAATTAAAAGATTAAATGTTTTTGAAAAATTTCTATGGCTGCAGATCCTAATAAGTGTCATCAATTATGGCTCAGGAAAGTTGTTAATCCATTATTTTGGTTATTCTCAAAATACATTTCAATACAATATTTATTTCTTAATAGAGATTTTCATCATATTGTATGCTACATATCAGTTTTTAAGAAATAAAGGTGTGAAGAAACTTTTCTTAATAGGCATGACAGTTATTTTAGTGGCTTATTTTACGGAGATTGCATTGACCGGGATTAATGTTTTTGCAAACTATTCCTTTGCTTTTTATAGCATGTTCATCGCTACCATTTTTTTGTATATTTTATATCAAGTAACAAACCCAAGAAGGGAAGAGCAAAATGCAAAAGCGATCCTATTCATAAGTTTGGGGATCGTCTTATTTTTTCTTTGCAATGCGCCCTATATGGCTATGATGAATTACCTTCAAAAAATTAACCCTGTTCTAAATGCTCAACTTTTTCATATAATTACTGACGTATTGAGCAATATCCGTTACTTCTTGTTTTTAGTTGGTTTGGTGATGATCATAAGGAATAAACCAATTGTACAAAATGGGTGAAGCAGGTGATGAATATGCCATAGCAATAGGAATCATTATTACAGCCTTGGTTATTTTACTCCTGGTTGCTGGAATTACTTTGTCATTTTTCATGATCAACAAGGAAAAATCAAGCAAAGCAATCGCTTTATCAAAAGCTAGGCTTTCCTATGAAAAAGAGCTTAGAATAGTCGAAAATGAATTGAGCGAACACCTCATGCAACAGTTTGGTAGAGAATTGCATGACAACATTGGTCATTTACTCACTTGTTTAAGATTGGAATTAGAAAATAGAAAATTAGATAATGAGTCTCTTTTTGAAGAAATGAGTACAGTAGATCAATATTTGGATCAAACAACAGAGCAGTTAAGGTTATTGAGTAGGTCTCTCAATACTGATTATGTGACTAAAAATGGGTTAGTAAAATCTATAACTCTGGAAATAGAACGTTATCGGCAATTAAAGAAATTTGATTTACAATGGAAGCATGATTACCACAATGGAACGATGGACAGCAACCAAGAACTCATGGTCTTTAGGATTTTCCAAGAAGTGATGAACAATGCAGCAAAGCATTCCCAAGCCAAGGCCATAGCACTTCATTTGGTTGGTAATGAAACCTTTGAATTGACCATTCAAGATGATGGAGTTGGCTTCGATACAAAGGCCATATTATCTGATGGTAGGGCATCGGGATTACAGAATATTTTAAAAAGAGCAGATATGGCTGGCCTTCATTGCCTGATATCTGCTGAAATAGGAGAGGGGACATCTTTCCATATTACCAATAGTACTCAAAAAAAAATCAATTGACAGCAGAAAAAAAATCGATTATTCTGGTAGATGACCACCTCGTAGTAAGATCTGGTCTAAAAGAACTGATAGAAAAATTAGGGCATTATCATATTTCTGGTGAATTTGATAATGGAAAACAATTAGTTGAGGCTTATCCACTGCAACCGGTGCCAGACTTAATTATCCTAGACATTACAATGCCTGAAATGGATGGGGATGAAGCCATGAAACTGTTGAATGAAAAGGGCAATAAATCTCCTGTATTGATCCTTACCTTAAATCAAGATGATGACCGCATGGTCAGCTTGTTCAGGATGGGCGTTAGAGGGTATTTGCAAAAGAACTGCTCCGCTAAAATTATGAGGGAGGCTCTGTCAGAGATTTTTAGATGTGGGTTTTATCACAATGAATTCCTTAGTTACTCATTAAGGCATGATCAAATGCCCAAAGAAAAAAGTGAACAGGAAATGATCATAGAGCAACTCTCAGATAAAGAGCGTGACTTTCTTAAATTAGTCTGCCATCCTGATGAATATACCTATGAACAAATAGCTGGACACATGGGGGTAAAGCACAGAACAATAGATGGTTATAGAGAATCTATTTTTGAAAAATTCGCTATCAAGTCAAAAACGGGTTTGGTGTTGTTTGTTTTAAAACATCAGCTTTTTGATTGGTTATAAGTTAATGGCTTACCCACTGGCACGTGAATAAATCACCAGTATTTAAGGGTAAAAAAACCAATTAAACGGGAGAACTCCCATTGATTAAAAACTGAGGATATGTCACCTTTGATTCATTACTAAATATGAATCAAATGCTTAACTCTACTATTTATAAACTCATAGGAAGGACTTCAAAAATAAAAATTAAAAGAGCCAATTGGAAGTTTGTTAAACCTATCAAGATCCTGCAATTAGTTATATTGATTTTGATTGTGCTCATTTTGAATTCGCCAGACTGTTTTAGTCAATATTCTGTGGTTTCGCCATTAGAAACTAAAAATAATGATAAGACCTTATCTAATTTGGAGCTAAAACTAACTAAGGATAAATTGAACGAACTCAAGGAAAAATATAACATTGAAATTAATTCCGATTCTGTCAATAATAAAGATAATCATACTTTTAAAATTGAATATTATCAACTCAATTCAGAAGAATTAGCCTACTTGAAGAAAGAATTTGGAGATGACATGCCAGAGAAAATTGATCCTTCTGGAGCTTGGATCTATGGTGAAGTTTTAAAGGGTAAAAGTAAAAGACTAAAAAATATCATAAAGAACCTCGAAAACTTAACACTGAAGAATGAACTGAATAAAAATAACCATTTAATTAAAAGTAAAATTGATAGTCTTAAGAATTCGAATTCAAAAGAAAATTTAAAAAAAGGAATAATAGTAATTAAGGATATATTTAATACTTTCCAAAAGTTGCTTGTCGCCAATGAAGCAGCAAAAAAGATAAGCCTCCGTTTCAACAATAATTTAACAAGTCTTGAGTCTATTGATATTGAAAGCGAAGATTTTGATACTGAGATAAAAGTGTTGATAGCAAGAAATGACAGTCTTAATAATACAGCGCTTTATTCACAAACAGTTTCAAAATGGAATAATGACCTTCTGGTATTGAAAACAGAAAGGGTGTTGACAAATAAATATAGAGACCTCCTTTTTAGTATTAATTCGCTAACAGGAACTCCACGGTTTTGGAGAAGTTTTATTCCACTTAGAGATAATAGTGACACTGATTTCTATTATGACAACATTGACAATAGAGATATCAAACTATTCCAAAATGTAGTGATCCAAGGAGCTCCAGACAAATCTGTTGTAGCTTCAGAAGTGCTGACTGGTTATTTTAGTATATTTAGACTCAATTTATCTACAGTACTTTATAATACAAATGAAAGTGATACAGCAGCTACATTAGTTGATAAAATATACAATGGTGGTGGGTTACTTTCAGCGAACCTAAACTACCCTCTCTTTTTTAGAAAATGGACTGAATTTGCCATTGTGCTGGATGCCAATTTCAAAGGATCTGCAGATTTTAATTCATTTGGCAATGAACTCCCCAAAAATGAGCTCATTGGATATTTTGAACCATCTTTTAGCACATACTTAGAAATGAGGCTTAGGAAAACTGAAGTAAGATTGTTTGCCAATTTAAAACTTGCCAGAGTCTATGGTAGCCAGACACTGGATGTAGCAATTAATAATAATACTGGGAAAGCTTTTAATATCTCTACCATATATTTTGGGGTTAATCTAGCCAATAAAATCAGAATCTCTTCCAATATTCCGTTGAATAATATCAATGGACTTGGTGGATCAGATAATTATAGTGTAGGAGTCCAATATTTTATAGATCAAAAGAAAAAATAGGAGTGTTATTTGTATTGCTAAAATGAACCAACCCCGACCAAAGGTACGGGGTATCTATGGGCAATAATTTAACCCGAATGATGCATTAGACTTTTAAGAGAAAATCATAAATGGCTGTTAGATAGCTGCTTAAATTCTGATTTGCCACGCAGACATAGTCTCCATTATGGTGAGTAGGAAATTAGGATTTAAGTGGCTAAATGACTGT
>CALGOB010000200.1 GCA_937958005.1 uncultured Cyclobacteriaceae bacterium | reverse complement strand
TCAAAACCCAACTCTAATAAACAGAGCGGTAATTATTAAAAGCTTATACGATTTTAATAATTGTTTTGGTTTCAATTTTATATTCTATTTTAGATTTTTTAACATTTTTAATCCCTAAGGGATATTAATTCCCCTGGCCGGGCGCCCCGACTCTTGAGTCGATCATTAAATTATTGCCCATAGATACCCCGTACCCTTGGGTCGGGGTTGGTTCATTTCTATTTGATCATTCTATACCAAATGCGTAATATCGCTTGCCAGGAATATCTTCGTATATGCCTTCAAAGAGTACACCTCCTTCTTTGTTCTTCAGGGCTTTTTCAAGATCTTTTGTATCCAATATTTTCTTCTTATCAACTTTAGTGATGATAAAGCCTTCCCTCATAGCAGTATTTTTACTCAATTTACCTGGATATAATTTTTTAACTTTTACACCACCATCAATATTAAGCTGCTTGGCTATTCCCTTATTCAAGTCTTCAAATTCGGCGCCTAGCATATTAAACATTTCAATACGGTTATTTGCAAGAAATTTAGTATCCCCACTTCTGTTTTTCAATTGAGTCTTTGCCTCGAAGCGCTTATCTCCTCTGCCTACTTTTAGAATGATATTATCGCCAGGCCTTTTTCTAGCCACCATTTCTTGTAGTTGAGGGGCAGTATTTACTTCTACACCATCTACTTCTAGTATCACATCTCCTGCCTCAAGACCTGCGTCGGCAGCAGCACTATTTTCAACTAGACTGTCTACATAAACGCCTTTGTTAAATTTTAGATTTTCTTCTCGGGCAAGGTTGCTATCTACCCCTCTAATGGTTACACCTAAATAACCTCGTTGCACAGTACCATATTTCAATAGATCTTCGACGACTTTATTGACGATATTAGAAGGTACTGCAAAACCATAACCAGTGTAGGAACCTGTGGGACTCGCAATGGCCGTGTTAATACCTATTAGTCCTCCTTGCAGGTTAACTAATGCGCCTCCACTATTGCCCGGGTTAATAGCTGCATCTGTCTGGATAAACGACTCAATAGCATATTTATCTGTCAGAATATTAATATTTCTTGATTTAGCACTAACAATCCCTGCGGTCACCGTAGAGTTTAAGTTAAAAGGATTACCGACAGCCACTACCCATTCACCTACCTTTACATCGTCGGAATTAACTAGCGGCAATGTAGGTAAGTTTTTCTCTTTTATTTGGATCAGAGCAAGATCTGTACTTGGGTCTGTGCCAACGACAGTAGCCTTATACGATTTGTTATCATATAACGTCACTTCAATATCGTCAGCATTAGCAATTACATGGTTGTTTGTAACAATATACCCTTCGCTATTTATTATAACTCCAGAACCTGATCCTATGTTCATTTTCGGTTTCCCCGGCTTTGCTTGTCCTTTATTCTGATGTCTCTGATAAAAGAAATCGTCATGAAAAAAGCGCCTGAAAGGATCAGGGAGTTGTTGATATTGTTGCATACCCTGTGTTACATTTGCTGTTTGTGTTGATTTAATATGCACCACAGCATCCATTACCCTATCAGCTACCTTTGTAAAATCAAGAGGAACAATTTCGCTTTTGTCATTCACTGTATAAACTGCTCCCTGAACGGGGGTAGAATTGATGTGTTCTATCTTAAGGGTCTTATGATTGGGAATTAATTCTGGTGTAAGCCAAACTACCCCCAATGAAACGCTCATTGCTATGATTCCTGAAATAACATAGTTTTTCATTTTTACTTTTATTTTATAGTTTAACCATATATCCTACAGACAAGGTTTGAAATTGCGCTTTGAATATCATCACACTTTCCGATAAAGGATATTTTACTTTTTGAATATTGATTTTAGTGCTAAGCATACGTATGTGCTTCACAATATCTGTCATTCGAAAGGGCTATACAGAAAAGTACAAATTGAGAAAGCAGGGCTGCTAAGCCCAATGCTAACTTTCCCGTAAGTACTTACTTGTAGTTGACAGCTATTCGTTTGATATTGTTTTCGTACCCAATTTTAACATCAGTCTGAATATGAAGAATACCGTCCCTAAAATTTGCTTCAATCTTATTTAGATCAACATGATCAGGAAGCAGGAATACCCTCCTAAAAGAAGCGTATCCGTAAGCCTTCCTATTCCAGCCACAGCTTGATAATTCATTTTTATATGTTTTTGATCCAGAAACTATAAGGCAATTGTCCTTTACTTCTAGGTTAATATCCTGCTTGTCCAGCTCTGGCAGTGCAATAGATAGTTCAAACTCTTTTGGGCTTTTTCCGTACACCCTTTTTGTCCCAAGGCCAACTCTTTTTTTGAAGTAACCGAGTGTTTTTTCCCATTGACTTTTTAATCGATTTATCATCTTCATAATTCCTCCTTTATTTTAAAAAAATTAATTAAATGCTTTTGAGTGGAAACATTTCTCCACTCAAATCAACTAAATATGAATTATTCGTTTGCTAACGATCGTTATTTACGAAATATCAATCGTTCTTAACGGTTTTGTTTTTTCCTCTTCCTTTTTTGGTATTGTTATCTTGAGAATACCGTTAACGTAGGTAGCACTAATTCCATCTTCTGCTACACTTTCGGGTAATGTAAAAGACCTTTGGAAAGTACTGTATGAAAACTCTTTTTTGATGAATCTCTGATTTTCTTCCAAAGAGTCTTCTTCATTATTGGAAGATACTGTTAGGATTTTATGATCAAGGTTGATATTAAAATCTTCTTTGTTCACTCCAGGCACAGCCATTTCCATATTGAAAGCATCATCTCTTTCGGTGATGTTAACCTTGGGAAAGGTACTGGTAATTGTTGAAAAATTTTTACGCTTCAAATCGCCTAAATCTGTGTTGATGAAACCGTCAAACAGAGAAGTGAATGACGGAAGCATGTCCTGATGTTTTGTTACAATCGTCATGATATTAACTGTTTAAAATGAAACTTTATCTTTCTGGTTCAACTATTTTCAAAATTTATTCCAAACTTAGAATTAATAAAATTAAAATGTCATTTTGACTGAAATGCTGAAATTTTGTCATTTTTACATACTGTCATTCGACTAAATTTAGAATTCAAGAAAAATCTAGCTTTAAATCGATGAAACAAAGATTATTTCTCAGGTTCACCCCCTCTATCTTAATCCTACTTTGTCATCTTACTAAAATATCCCAATCTGTTTCCTGGCCTTGGCAGATTGTAAAGGTTGGCTGTGAAGACACAGCAAAAGGCATGAAGTATCTACTTTTGTCTAAGATGACAAAGTAGGATTAAAATGGTTTTCCTGAATAGGTAGTTTTCTGTGGCGACAGTCCGATTCATTTTTTGTCGCTTCGACGATCCGATTGATCAAAAAAGAACTGCGCGACTTCCAAAAAAACAACAGGGTCGCCTGACCAACAATTTAAAGCTTCTACCCTAAACAGGGCAGCGGCCGACCATCTCGCGCACCCAGCTAAATTCTCACCGCGACGGCGTACCGTTTTTTGTGCCTTCAAGTTATTGAACGAAGTAGATGAATTTCTTCCCGAAATGATCCGGGCCTGGCACGAGGTACTTATAGGTAATAATTTAACCCGAATGATGCAATAGAAATTTGATGCAAACCATAACTAACAGTCATTTAGCCACTTAAATCCTAATTTCCTACTCACCATAATGGAGACTATCTCTGCCTTGCAAATCAGAATTTAAGCAGCTATCTAACAGCCATTTATGATTTTCTCTTAAAAGTCTAATGCATCATTCGGGTTTAATGGTCGACTCAGCATCTCCGCATAGAAAACCTCAGCACTTGTAGAAGAGTTGGTTGCACCCGACTAGGGAATTAATATTCATTATGGATTCAAGAAGGAAGTAATGTCAACTATTAGCTATGCACATCTTATGTCAGATATTGGCAAGCTTTTTTCTGTAGACATGACAAATGCAGCTAAAAAATGATGGACTCTTGAGATGATACATTATCTGACTAATTATTTTTTTCAGACAAATCAATAATAGATTTTTGAATAGCCAGATTGTTTGGAAAATATATCTCTTTACCATCCTCTCTCTGTATTTTAATGGAGAACAATGATACACCTAATACTATTCCTTCAACAGAATTATCGCCATCGTTGATCCGTACTTTTGAGCCTATCTTAAATGGAAAAAAGAAAAACAATATCACAGAAGCTGTAATGTTACTGATCATAGACCAGTTAGCAAAGAAACCCACACCTACTACAGTGAGAATAGAAGCTATGTAAACAGATAGTCCTTTAAACGAAACATCCCAAACAATAGCCACCAAAACCATTAGAATAATTAATAGACCAACCCTGACAGCTTTCTTAATATATGTTGATCTTGTTTCATCAAAATTATGTGCTAATGTTCTTTTGAGCACTACTTTGAATAGAAACTTCTTTACCAAGAGATAGGCAAAGAATAAGATAAAGCTAAACCCGATCTGGAATATCGGGAATTCATTAATATTGATGACCTCTGCTATGCCTTTCATGGTTTTTATCAATAATTGGTTTAAGAAAATTTAAAATTGTTAAAAATTATTCACATTCATTTTCTTTTCAACCACAAGAATAATTAAACTGTTGTTCTTTAGTCTATTAGAATTATTTTTTTATTAATGGTGTCTGAGAAATTAATCTTCATTTCTATGTGCCTAGGTGGGTTGGCCTGTTACGCCGTCACGGTGATCATTTAGCAGGGTGTGCGTGACAGCCCTCCAAAATGTATAAAAATGAAAACCTTTTTCTCGGATACTAGTAATTTTCTATTTCCTTTAACCCGAATGATACAATAGAAATTTGATGCAAATCATAACTAACAGTCATTTATGATTTTATCTTAAAAGTCTAATGCATCATTCGGGTTTAATTAGAGTTTATCACAGTAGAATGATTATGGTTGCTTTGTTGACTTTTTTCTCAAGTTTATCAACAAATAATTAGTAATTATGAATTTATAATTACTTTGACAGGCTCAGAAAAGTGAAATTTAGAAGGAGTTTTATCTATACAAAAACCAACTGTGATAATGTCTATTGTCTTTTAACAATGTTTTATTGTGTAGAATAAATTTAGTCGGATGACAGTAATATTATATAGATTAGCACTATGGTTTTACTTAATGCAATTAATGGGGAACTCAATATTTTATTGGCAGTATCAGGGTTAATTTTATTATTGGGCTTAGTATTGAAAAAAATAAACCAGCCTTACATTATCGCTTATATCTTGACTGGCATAATACTTGGTCCGTTTGGGTTTAAGTTGGTTACTCAAGTTGAAACAGCACAGGTTATCGGAGAATTTGGGCTTGTGATTTTGATGTTTTTTATAGGAATGGAGATTTCTTTAAAGGACTTTCTGAAGAACTGGAGAATTGCCGTTTTTGGGACCAGTCTTCAAGTGATTTTTAGTATATTGATCGTATTTGTGCTAGGTTATTACTTAGGTTGGTCTTTCAGGCGTGTCATGCTTTTGGGGTTTGTAATTTCCATTAGTAGCTCTGCCGTAGTGATGAAGCTACTTGAAGATGGAGGTATTGCTAAAACCAAAATAGGGCAAAATGTGATTAGTATTTTGCTAACTCAGGATATTGCTATTGTACCAATGATTATCATCATGTCATTTTTAGGCGGTGGAGAAATAGGGCTTCATCAAATTACTTTGCAGTTGCTGGGAGGTACATTGACAGTTGGGCTGATCCTTTTTTTACTCAAAAAGGATGTGATCAAGTTTCCATTTGAGAAATCACTAGTTCATGATCATGAGCTTCAAGTTTTTGGGGGGTTAATTATATGCTTTAGTTTAGCACTTTTTACTTCTTTCTTTGAATTATCAGCTGGTTTGGGAGCTTTTGTTGCTGGGCTGTTTGTCCACTCTTCCTCCTCTACTAAATGGCTTCATGACACACTTCATCCTTTTCGAGTAATTCTGATTTCAATATTCTTTTTATCAGTAGGAATGTTGATTGATTTAGACTTTTTGGTCAAGAATTGGCGAGTAATTTCTTTACTCGTTTTTGGTGTGTTTTTGAGCAATCAGGGTATCAATACAGTTTCATTAAGATTGTTAGGAAATAAATGGAAACAGAGCATTTATGGAGGGGCATTACTTGCACAAATAGGAGAATTCAGTTTTGTGTTATCTTCCTTGGGGTATCATTCAGATATGATATCATTGTATAGTTATCAGCTAACGATTATTGTAATCTCAATTACCATTTTCATCAGTCCTATATGGGCATTAATGACAAAGAAAGTGCTTAGAATTTAACGCCATATCGGCTTTAACTCAAAACTGAATCATACTTAGGTAATTTCCTTGGCGGATGAAGCGATCTACATTTTACCATCACTTTGATTGACCACATCCATTTTTTTGTGAATAGGATGTTTTTTGAACCTTTTCTCTTTTTGAAATCCACAAACCTGAGTTCGATTAATAATTTCTTCCATTTTTCATTTCTTAACTCACGTATTCGTCTCATCTACAAGCATTTGTCTTCGATCCCGTCTTCAAGTCAGACGGGCTTCTACAGCAACGGCTGCCGCTTTTTGCAGCGGTCCGCCGCCGCGGTGGCAAAAAAGTAGTCGCAGTGGCGAAACCACCAAAAGGCTAGCCGCCATGGAATGGAAAAATTTGAAATCGCACGGGCGACCCCGTCAATCGCTCTGAGAGCGATCACAAACAGCAAGGGCTGACCAAGCAAATCTTTCAAAACTGTTCCGGGTCGTAGACGGAGACCTTCTATGCGTACTTTCTAAAATCGAGCTCAGGTTACAACATATCTAAGTGTGAAATTATCCTGTTCTCATTCTATGTACAACATTTTGACATTTAGAAAGCTAATAAAAATAGTCATCTGATGATGTTTGGGTCTAATGAATCAACCCCGACCCAGTACCTCTGCCGAGAAAGCTACGGTACTCGCAGAAAGGGACGGAGTATCTAAGAAAATCATTTTAGATCGGCTCAGCACCTCCGCAAAGAAGCTTCAGTGCCCGCGGAAGAGTCGGGATGCCTGACCAGAGGAATTAAACCCTTAGGGATTAAAATATGATGGATTAGTATTTTGATTTGAAATTCCAATTTACTGAACTCCCTTAAATAAAGTAAAAAAAATTCTAATTGTATGTCACTTGAAATTGATTAAATAGTCTAATTTTCAAGAGTTTTAAAATTTAAGAAAATGAATTTGTATCCTATAGAAGAAAATCCAGAATACATCAATTTGCAGATAGAGATGGTTAAAATGCAAAAATGGGCTCAAGAGACTAATCAAAGAATTGCGATATTATTTGAAGGGAGAGATTCTGCTGGTAAAGGTGGGGCGATTATGCGATTTGTGAGGTTCATTAATCCTCGAGGTTATCGTATAGTAGCCTTGCCCAAACCTACAGAAATTGAAAAAGGGCAATGGTATTTTCAACGCTATATTAAGGAGTTACCTAATCCGGGTGAGATCGTATTTTTTGATAGAAGCTGGTATAATCGTGCTGTGGTTGAGCCAGTGATGGGTTTTTGTACGGAAGAACAGTATAATACCTTTATTTCTGATACTGTTTCATTAGAGAAGATGTTGATCAAAGATGGCGTGCAGATTTTTAAATTTTGGTTCTCTATTGATTTTGAAGAACAGAAAAAGAGGCTTCACGAACGGAAGACAGATCCTCTAAAACAATGGAAACTAAGTACAGTTGATATGCAAGCTGAAATGAAATGGGACGACTATACACATTACAAAACACTTATGTTTGAAAAGACTTCTTGGGAAGGATGCCCTTGGGTTACAATTATTGGTAATCACAAAGAAAAAGCAAGGCTTGAAGCGATGCGTTATGTGCTAAACAACTTAGCCTACACAGATAAGGGGATGACAGGGGCAACACTTGAACCTGATTCAAAGATTTTACAAATTAAAGACCCAATGTAATTAATAAAGAAATTATGTTCAATAGAATATTAGTTCCCACTGATTTTACACCAAAGTGTGAAAATGCACTCAAGGCAGCAATACAAATTGCAAAAAAGACAGCCAGCATGATTGATTTGATGCACATTATCGAATCTCCTTTGGTCATTAAAAATAAAGCGGATATTAATGATGGAATTACAAGTCTTGCTAAAGACATGATTGCACTCTCTACGGGGAAACTCAATTATATTAAAACACAATATGACAATGAAGGAGTAACGATTAATGTACGAACTAAAATTGACGAGTTACCTGATAAAGTGGCAGAAATAATCACCCAGGAGGATTATGATTTGATAGTGGTGGGGGGCAGCACCGTATATCCATTCTATGAATTTGTTGGGAAGACACATCCGGAACGCATAGTAGAACTTGCCAAATGTCCGGTATTGGTACTTAATAAACCGATAGAATCTTTTAATCTCGAAAGGATTGTGATTCCCTCTAGTTTAGATAACAATATGGAGAAGGTGATTGGACAAATTAAAGAGGTGATCACATTTTTCAACGCTGAAATGGAAATCTTGTATGTGAATACCCCTGGAACATTCAAAACCAGTGATGAAATAAACGAAGATTGGAGAAAATTCTCCAAACTACATGATATTGAAGAAGCGAAATTGACTATTTACAATGATCTCTCTGTAAAAAAAGGAATTGTAAAATATGCGAAAAAGCAAGGCGTTGATCTAATCTTGCTGACTTCAAAGCATAGTAAAAAACCATTATCTGTAATTAAGGGGGATATTACAGAATATATAGTGAATCATGAAGACTTTCCGGTTTTGGCTTTCAATATAAAAACAGCTGTTAACAACTAGATTTTTTTAAGCTATTTCTGTTTAAAAAAGACAAGAACAGCAAGGTAATATAGTTGGGTCATTTTTAGGGGTCTTCTAAAAATTCGATTGGTTTAGCCACTTAATAAACTTGTTAGCAGTAATTATTCCCGATATGATTCTAAATTTCGATAAGTTATTAATCTTATTGGTCTCTCTCAAAACCAACTTCTTTTTTTGTTTACATTACAAATTATGAAAAAATATATGCTTGTTTCAGTATTGGTTATTTTGTATTCTTGTGATCCAACTGATATTAAACTGCCTACATTTGAACCTCAATACATATTTCCATTAATCAACGATCAATTCACGTTTGATGATATTACTTTCATTTCTACAGCAAATATATCTGAATCAGACGATGGAACTCTGATATTTACTCATTTGAGTGAACAAGATACGCTAAGAGTCTTCGATCAGTTTGATATTCCTGATGCGCAATTCGATTTTGAAATACCAGGGATTTCAGGTTTGATTGATCCTTTTAATTTCAATTTCAGAATTTCATCACAAGACATTGGTATCGAATCTGAGACAATACCTTTCTTGCCAGCGATTGATTTTCCAGAGAGTTCTCAGACCTTTAATATTTCAGAATTTCAAGAGTTGAATATACAAGATGGCCAACTCATTTTAAGAATTGATAATAATTTACCAATAGCTATTTCTGAGGGGTTCGTGATAGAGCTTAAGAATAATGATGGTACGGTTGCAATAAGTCACACTGCTCAAGTTGGTCTCCCTATTGGCTCATCTGAAGAAATTGTGATTGATCTGGCAAATCGGACATTTAATTTCCCAATTTCTACTAAGGTCAGTAACCTATCAACTCTCGGAGGTTCTAATCTTATTTTTGATGAGTCCAGCTCAATTAAGATGGAATTATCTTTTGAAAATATTTTACTGAGTTCGGCAATTGTGCTGTCTGAACGTTTCCAGGTTGCAACCGATTTTCAATTGCCTATTAGATTTCCAAATAATGCGTTTATTACTGCGCTAAAACTTAGAAATGCATCTATTGATCTCATTAAGCAGAGCGGGTTTGATTTGCCAGCTAATTTAGTTGTCACATTTCTTGATGGGCGTAATAATATAAATGAGCCACTTCAATTCAATGGTTCTTTAAATCAAACACAGCAAGCCTTTGATCTCAATGATGCTATGTTGCGTTTAGAGGCTGGGGAATTACTAAATCTGAATGTCTCACTTGATCTTGACGTACAAAGTCCACTGAGAATTGAATTCAATCGACCCTTTAATTTTGAGATGAAAATGAGTGATATTACGCCAAAGTTTATTAGCGGACACTTAGGTTTGTTTGGTGGTAGAATTCAGTCAGGATTGGAAATTGGCTTGTTTGATAGAATACAAAGTGGGAACATCTCATTTGATGGCATTTCAGCGACCATTAACTTGAACCATAATATGGGAATAAGATCAGCTGTAAACGAAAATGACGATATCACATTTGCAGGAAGAAACCCAAGACTAAGTCCTGGTGTAACTGTTGATATTGGGGAGCAAATCCGTGGTTTAGGTCTTGTGAAGGTCTCCTCGCAAGAAGAAATAGAATCTACTAAATTTGAGGTTGAGGCATTAGATGACTTTCTTTCCATTCTACCTTCGGATATCCAATTATCAATTCCTTGGGAAATAGGCACTAGATTCGTCGATACAACACAATTTTTATCTAAGGAAAGCTTTCTAACGGGGCAATTGGAAGTTGCTATTCCCATCCGAATAGATGCCAAAGAATTAATCATTAGTGATACCATCGACTTTGTATTTGAACCTGACGTGAGTTTTCTTGAGTTTGTAGACGGTACATTCAACTATTTTCTCAGTAGTTCTTTTCCTTTAGAGCTCAAACCACAGGTGATATTTCTTGACTCTTCATTTCAGGTATTAGATTCGCTATTTATATTGGATAGAACGATAGCTCCTGCGAAGATAGTGGATGGGGTGATACAAGAACCTAGCGTGGTTCAGTTTGCTACGAATATTAACGAAGCTAAATTTAGAAACCTCAAGAAAACACATTTTGCCATTCCAACATTTGAGATGTCTAGTTTGGGAGATGGTCATATAAGCGTTAGATCTGATTTTAATATTGATCTTGATATTACAGCTGATATTAACACTCAAATCGATGTTGACAAATGAAGAAAAGACTAACTATTATTATTTTTTGTTTGTTTATCGGAAATGTACAGGCCCAACATAATCTTCAATTACAATATGGCTATAGGGGCGGTTTGGCAGCCTCGAGATTTCTTCCTTCAACCTTTGATATGAAGGAAAAGTCATTTTCCTTAGAAACAAATTTTAATGTTTATTTCAGCAATAGAGCAATTAACTATGAGTCATTTCGTACAGTTTCTGCTTCAAAAGAACTCTCAAATCAAGATATTGATCAGTTCTTAGTAAATCTGAATAATCGAAATACACTGACTGTGGGACAAGATTTTTTGCTACTTGGTGTTGGCTTTCGTACTAAAATAAACAAGTCTTTTTTTAACTGGGGGGTAACACTTACTGATAGAGCTGCGGTGCATTTAATTTATCGAAAAAGCCTATTTGAATTGTTGCTTCGGGGTAATCGCCCTTTTGCCGGACAAACTATTGAGCTAAGCCCAGAGTTGCGCGGACGATATTTCAGAGAAATTGCACTTAATAATACTTTTAAAATTAAAAAAAGTAAAAACCTTGGTATCACCTTTGGGTATCAGTTGAAATATTATTGGCTGCTTGCTGGTGTCTTCTTAGAAAATGCCAACCTAGACTTCTTTACAGAAGAAACCGGAAGGAGTTTAAATATAGATTATGACTATGTGTATTTCAGTTCAGGGATTAATGATTTCTCTCTTACCAATAGTAAGGGAAATGGTCTTGGCCTGAGTTTAGGCACAACCTTTGAATGGCAAAACAGACTTGCCTTTGATGTGGCAGTCAACGATCTTGGGGCTATTACGTTTAAAAAAGATGTGGCCATAGTTAAAGATAGTGAGAGCTTTACATTTGAAGGACTTGATGGGGAAGGGTTGAAAAATGTAAATGCAGTTACGGATAGTATAAGCGCATTAATTGAAAATGAAGAGGTATTACAACAGTCTTTTCGCAGACCTGTAGGTACTCAACTACTATTGCAACTTTCCTATCAGTTTACCGATTATTCTTCAAAAGAAAATCCCACGCGCTTTTACTTAACCTATATACAGGGTTTTAATGAGCAGCCAGGAATTAGTACTAATCCAAGAGTTATCATTGCTGCCCATACTAGATTGTTTAAATCAATATATTTTGGTTTAAATACAGCTTTCGGTGGACTTAATCCCCTTGCTATAGGTGGGCTTGTTGGTATACGGATCAGAAACTTACGTTTCAGCATACAATCCGATGATTTTACTGGATTTATACTTCCTTCTAAAGGTACGGGCATTGGACTAGGTTTTACCTTTCGATATTCTAAATGAAAATGACAATCAATTTCATTTTCCTGTAGTGGATATTACAATCTATAAAGCTTTTGTTAATTCTAGTTTTTCTTACATTTTAATGTTTTAATATCTACGAGTTATATTAACTCGAGCTATTCGGGTTAAGCGATCTGGGCACAAATTTTCAACTTACAGTTTCCATTTGTTGCAATTGAGTAGAGATCATCTTCTTCAATATAAATTTGCTTTCTCTGAACTGTAATTTTAAGACCTCCCTTTGATATGAGGAGAGGCATTCTTCATTACTTAGCTCATTGTAAGCATTAAACCCGAATGATGCATTAGACTTTTAAGAGAAAATCATAAATAGCTGTTAGATAGCTGCTTAAATTCTGATTTGCAACGCAGAAATAGTCTCCATTATGGTGAGTAGGAAATTAGGACTTAAGTGGCTAAATGACTGTTAGTTATGGTTTGCATCAAATTTCTATTGCATCATTCGGGTTAAACAGGTTTTTTGTAGGTTCAATACAATGCATAATCACTTTTTTATAATTTGTGCCTCGAATAAGAAAATTGTATTTCAAACTATCTAGGTGAAGGACAGTAAATATTTTTTCAGAAAGGTGTTCATAAATATAAACCACCTTAAAAATTTCACAAAGTTTGTCTCAATGAGTTGACTTTTTTTCTAAGGCCAACTCTAGTTGAGGTTTTAGGGTGAAAACTGAATTCAGTGATAAGGCAATTTCATAAAGTTCTTGGAGCATGGTGGTTTTACTAATCAAAACTGCTAGTTTATCTTTTGCATTTTCTGTAATCATAGAAATATTAGTTTATGATAAGATAATCATATTGCTAGCGCAAAGAGTTTTTACTTAATTGAATTAAGCTGTACTATTCGATTGATGAATGTCCATTTCAGATAAATCCCTCCCTCCTTTAATACCAAAGTCTAATGTTCTGATTGGGAAAGGAATTGTAATATCATTAGCATCAAACGCTTTTTTAATTGCCATTATGGAATCACTTTGTGCTTGTAAAAAACCAGGTTCATCTGGGTAGTTGACCCAGAACATCAAGGTAAAGTTGATAGAACTGTCTCCAAATTCTTTAAAAAAGAGCTTAACTTCTTTATCGGGTAGCAGATAAGGTAAATTAGTAACTGATTTAATGGCGATTTCTTTGACCTTTTCTAGATCATCTGCATATGAAACTCCAACGTCTAAATCTATTCTTCTTTCATTTGTTTTAGTGTAATTAGTCACAGGTGACTGAAATACATCTTTGTTGGGAATGATGACATGTAATCCTTGAAAAGTTCTAATGATTGTTACTCTAAGGTCTATTTTTTCAACCATGCCCATGAAGTGATCTGTTTTAATTATATCTCCCACTTGTATGGGTTTCCTAAAAGCAATTAACACTCCTGAAATAAAGTTTGCTGTGATGTCTTGAAAGGCAAAACCTAATGCTAAACCTATAATTCCGGCACCTGCTAATAAGGAGGTTACTGTTTGTTCCAAATGAAGAACATTCAGTGAAATAATTAATCCTGTGCCTAATATTGACAAATAGAAAAAAGTGGTGAATAAATCATTGATAGACCGTTCACTAGAGAATTTGTTAAGTACTTTTCTCGCAATAGATTTTGCAGCACGAGCTATTAAATAAAAAACAATCATTATCACAACAGCAATGATAATATTTGGTAGCATAGCTGTAGAATTTTCTAACCACCCCTCAATTTTGGTGGTTAGAATATCTATCGCTTTTTTCAAGTCAAATTTCATATAGAATTTGGGTATCTTTTAAGTGGAGGATTTATTTGCCAGACATTTCAGTCATGTTCCTTAAGGTGGAAGAACTTAATTGAGAATTGCATCTTTCGTTTTATCTACAACAACTTTCCCTTTCCGTAATTGGCTATTTACAGTCTCACTTAATAAATCTTTTGCTTCGTTAAGCTTTTGGCTAGCAGCTTCTTCTAGGGCGTTTTTAGATTTATCTAATTCATTTACGATTTTCTTTCTCGTTTTTTTACCACTATTTGGTGCGGTTAAATATCCAGCTAGTAATCCTGCTGCTGCGCCAATTGTAAAAGATGCTATTGTTTTTAATGTCGTATTCATAATTTTTAGTTTTAATTTTAAAATAAATATCTATTTAAATGCAGAATGTTTTAATGTGAGGTAAAGGCATTAAACATCCAGTGTTTTTTCTCTGTTTGCTTTACAAACCCTTTGATGAGATCTTCTGTGCCACTATCCCCATTATTGAGTGATACTTCAATTACATTGAACATTTGTTCGAGTAAAGTTTCATAATCTCTTAAGATTTCGCTAACCATTTCAAGTCCAGTAAGATCTGTTCCAGATTCTTTGATTTCAGAATGATCTAGATACTCTCTCATTGTTGATAGAGGAGTTTGACCAAAAACCCTAATTCGTTCTGCTATTTCGTCAATTGCAGATTTGGCATAATTATATTCTTCCTCAAATTTCTCATGAATGTCAAAAAAATCTCCTCCTTTAACATTCCAATGAAAATTTCTAAGTTTCTGGTAATGCACGCAGTAACTAGCTAGTAATTTGTTCATTGCCTCCACTATTTCTGCGGTTTCTAATTTTGAGTAACCTAGTTTGACAAAAACTTTTCTTTCTTTCGGAATGGCGGTTGGTATAACCGCCTCTATTGTTCTACTGTCCATATTTCTTAAATTTTTAATTCTTAATTTTGTCTTTAAAAGAACTATAATCAAGCCAAATAGGATATCCTCTGCCAGAAGCATTTTAAGGGCTTTTTTTGAGGGTTAGAGTGTAGAACCTCATACTCAATGTGTATTTTTTTCCACAGTTTTACACTTCAAGCTAGCATTGAATGTACCTACTTAGTTTGATTTGAAATGTTGAGGCATACAGAAAAACCTAAATGAACCAACCCCGACCCAAGGGTACGGGGAATCTATGGGCAATAATTTAATGATCGACTCAAGAGTCGGGGAATTAATATCCCTTAGGGATTCAAGTCAGTGATATAGAATGTATATTCAGAGATAACAAGAGAAAAAAATAGGGTATTTCACTAAGGTGGAGTTCAAATTAGGTACTATCCTTTCTTAAGTATGAATAATACCAATTTAGATTTATAAGGGCGTATAAACATAAAATGGTATTATTCCTTATTGGGTAAAAGGAATTTAAGTTCAAATGTAGTTCCTACCCCAGTTTCACTTTTAGCAGTAATTTGACCTCTATGGCTATGAATAATATTCTGAACTGTAGTAAGACCAAGGCCTGTTCCTTCTTTTTTGGACGTAAAGAATGGCTCAAATAATTTGCCCATATTTTTCTCAGATATGCCTTTACCGTTATCTTCAACCCAAAGGTTGATCAAATCATCATTTAGAGAGGTTTTGACTTTCAGAATACCTAAATCTGGTTTTGTAGCCTCTATTGCATTGATGAACAAATTAAGGAAGGCGACTTGTATCTGATCTTTATCCAAGGGTATATCTGGTAAATTATCTGCGTACTCTTCTTCTAATTTGATGTTTTGTAGCTTAATTCGGTCTTTGACAAGCTTGATAGCTGATTGAACTTGTATATTGAAAGGCTGAGCAACAAGGTTTAGTTCCTTTGGCTTAGAAGAATTTAGTAAATCAGAGATTAATTTACCAATCCGTTCAGAGTTTCTTTTGATAATTGAAAAGTATAAATCAGCATCCTCTACTTCTTCAGGTATTTCATCTTTTAATTGTTCAAGCGCCAGAGACAAATTAGTCAACGGGTTTCTTACTTCGTGGGCAATAGTTCTGGCTAGTTTCCCCGTCATAGAAAGTTTCTCAGCCAACATTAGTTCCCTATCAGCTTGTTTTCTACGAGTTATATCTCGAATAACTCCTATATAATGGGTAGCAAGATTTTCTTCATCTACCAAGGGGACACAATTGATCAGGCAGATTTTGGCTTTTTGTGTTTTCGTAACCAATACTACTTCTTCTTCATCAATCCTCCCATCCTTTTCAAGCATAGCAATAAACCTCCCATATTGTGATTTGTCTTTGAAAAGGTCGACCAGATTTCTGCCATCTAATTCATTCCAAGGGTATAGAAACTGAGTTTCCAAAGAGGTATTGGCATCCTCAATTTTATAGGAACTACTAACAACAAATATTGGATCAATGGATTCTTCAAATAATTTCTGATACTTATTTTCTCTGTTTTCAGCTTTTAAAATGGCTGTTTTGAGATCTGTGATATCTTGGAAAGTAACTGTAAATCCATCAGCGAGTTTCACCGCTGCAATTTTAAACCAACTCTCAATATTATCTTGCGAATAATATTGCTCAAATTCGTTACTTATTCCAGTTTCTACTACTTGGACATACTTATCAAAGAGGCCAGATTCTTCGTTACCAGGCAACTTATCAAGCATTTTTTCACCTATAAGTGAGTCTTTACTCAGACCTACAATTTTTTCAGCTATGTCATTTACAAAAAGCCATTCGAAATTAACTATTTTCCCTTTCTTGTCTCTCACAGATTTGAAAGTCATGATTCCATTAAAAGCGGTATCTAGAATGCTATTGAGTAATTTTTCAACAGGATTTTTTGTGTCAATATTTTTGATTTCTTCCAACATAGCTTTGTATTCATTAAGTATCTATTTTATAAGCGTTTAACTTATTATATAGCGTTTTTCTATCAACATTAAGTAATCGGGCAGTTTCGGCTTTATTGTTATTAGTTTTTTTTAATACTTCTATTATTGCACTTTTTTCTGCTTGCTCAACGACTGCTTTTAAGCTGCTAGGGATGCCATTATTAAAAGAGATATCAACTACTGAATTGCTTCTGTTAGTTTGAGTTTGACTCAATTCCATTGGCAGTTGATCTATATCTATGTTTTTTCCTGGGCACAACAATACAGCTCTTTTAATCACATTTTTGAGTTCGCGCAGATTGCCATGCCAAACATACGATTTCAGAACCCTAAGTGCTTGAGGGCTAAACCCTTCAATTCTTTTGTCCAGTTGTGAATTAGAAGTTTGAATAAAAAACCTTGCAAACTCTTCAATATCATCAGGCCTTTCTCTTAACGGCGATAATTCTATCTTAAATTCATTTAATCTATGATAGATGTCTTCCCTAAATTCTCCTTCCTCAATTGAATCTTTTAGGCTTTCGTTGGTTGCTACAATTACTCTTACGTTTACGGGAATTTCTTTATTGCCTCCCACAGGCTTTACCACCCTTTCCTGAAGAACTCTCAAAAGCTGAACCTGATTTTCATATGTCAAGTTACCTATTTCATCAAGAAATAAGGTGCCGCCTTCTGCTTGTTCAAAGCATCCCTTTTTTTCATTTATAGCTCCTGTAAAAGCACCTTTGATGTGGCCAAAAAGTTCACTTCCTGCAAGGTCTTTGGGTATTGCACCACAATCTACCGCCACAAAATTGTTGCCCGCTCTTTTACTTTTATTATGGATAGATCTGGCAACATACTCTTTTCCTGTACCAGTTTCACCCAAGATGATCACAGACATATCAGTAGGTGCAATTAAGTCGATATGTTTTTGAACAGTTTGAGACTGCTTACTTGGGCCTGCGATATGTTTAACTTTATCTCGTTTTTTGGGTTTTTGCTCTCCTTTAGACACTGTTTCTACCTCTTCAGGAGCATTTTCCAATGCATTTTTTACAGTAGCAAGAATTTCGTCTGGGAACAATGGCTTAGTGACATATTCAAAAGCGCCTTTTTTAAGTGCTTCTACAGCTATTTTTACGTCAGAATAACCTGTAATAATAATTACCTGAGTTTTAGGACTTAGAATTTTTATCTTCTGAAGAATGTCTATCCCTGTATAATCTGGTAATTTAAAATCACAAATAACCAAGTCAACTGTATTTTTCTTTAACCATGAAATTCCTTCCTCTCCAGATTCCTCACTGTGTGTTTTGTAGCCTTTTTTAGAAAGGAATTTTTCGAGTAATAAGCAGATATCCTTTTCATCGTCTATTATCAGTATATTTTCCATTTGCTATGTACTTATAGGTTTTCTATCGCATTTAATATGTCCTTTTTACCAAACGGTTTTTTGATAAATGCATTGACTTTCATCTCTTTTGCTTTTTTCTTCTCGGTAATACCATCGTGGGCACTTATGATAAAAATTTTTGCTTCTTTATTTTTTTCTCTAATAAGAGGAATAATGTCAAAACCAGTGCCATCTGGTAAATTAAGGTCCAGAAAAAAGATATCGTATCTATTTTCCTCAATCGCTTTCCAAGCTTTAGTTATTCGATTGAGATATTTTACAGAAAACCCATTTTTTGTTAACATTCTAGAAACTATAAAACCTATGTCTTCTTCATCATCAACTATTAATGCATTCATACTTAAAAAAAATAAAATCAGAGGTAATGGATTATTTAACTAATTTGATACGTTAAAGTTCAAGAAATATTATAAAAGTAAGCAGTTTTAGCCTTTAGCTTAACTCACATTATGCAATGAACCAACTCCTACACAAAGGTACGGGGTATCTAAGGGCAATCATTTAATGATCGACTCAGTGCCTCCTCAAAAAAGTTGCAGCACTGGTGGAAGAGTAAAGGGTAACCAACTAGCGAATTAATATCCCTTAGGGATTAAAAATCATTATGTGTTTCTAAAACTCAAATTTACAGACACTTATGCCAGAGAAGTATTACATGAATATGATGATTTAATACGCTTGTAATGAACCAACCCCGACCCAAGGGTACGGGGTATCTATGGGCAATAATTTAATGATCGACTCAAGAGTCGGGGAATTAATATCTCTTAGGGATTAAATGGTTGTAATAAAGAGGCTTGTAATCAGAGTAGATTTCTTAAGGCATAATACATGTTTAATTATTAGAAAAGCAAGAATTTCACTAATACCTATTCAAGACAATTCTTTCATTGATTAAGTCCAATCAATCTTTATTTGCAATATCTTTCATTAGTTTTACATTATACGTTCAGTAAAATGATTTACCTAAAGTACCTTTCATTTTTTCTCATAGGAATAACTCTGTTATTGACCGTATTTCAATTCTTAAAACGGGGTGAATGGTGGATAAGATTAGCGGATTTTATTCATTTACAGCTGACGGTAGTATCACTGACAAGCTGGGTATTTCTGCTATTGTTTTTTCGGGTAGATGGCCTAAGTCTTATGTTTATATTAGTCGGTATCCCACTGACTGTTTTGCACATCTCTATCATATTTCCTTATACAGGATTTTACCCAAAACAGGTAAAAAGTAGTAGAAGCCTCAACCCTAAAGACAGAATAACAATCCTAGAGGCAAATGTATTGATGTATAACGATGCATATACGCTTTTGCTCGATTTAATAATTGAAAAAGATCCTGATATAGTGGTAGCAATTGAAACAGATAAAAGATGGGAAAAAAAACTTGATACCCTATCCAATAATTATCCATACCAAATAAAATTTCCTCAGGACAATACCTATGGATTACACTTATATTCAAAATTATTGCTAAAAGATGAAAAAGTTAGTTTTTTAGTAGAAGATGATGTGCCCTCTTTTCAGGCGAAAGTAATCAATAGAGACGGACAATCAATAGATATATTTGTTTTACATCCCAAGCCACCAAGTCCATCTGAAAATTATCTTTCATTTGAAAGAGATGTCGAACTCATCATTGTAGCAAGAAAGATTGCTAAAATTTCAGGCCCTGTCATTATAACTGGGGATTTAAATGACGTAGCATGGTCTCATACCTCCAAACTATTCCAAAGAATAAGTGGTTTACTCGACCCTAGGGTCGGAAGAGGACTTTTTAATACTTTTCACGCCAGCTACCCGCTAGTCAGATGGCCTTTAGATCATGTCTTTCATTCCCAGCATTTTCTGATCGGTGAAATAGAACGTTTGAAGGGTATCAATTCAGATCATTTTCCAATATTTATTGCGTTACACTTGGAGTCTGATATGGCTAAAAGATTGAATGAAAACCCAGAGAATATCTCAAAAGAAGACTTTGTCGAGGTTCAGGATAAACTTAATAAGCTATAGGGTTAAACAAAAAAGGGACTATCCAAAAAACTGAAATAGCCCCTTTTAGTATTTCTGTATAAGTCTGATAATAACTCAATGAATCAACCCCGACCCAGTACCTTTGCTGAGAAAACTACGACACTCGCAGAACGTTACGAGCTGTCCAACTGAGGGAATTAAACCCAAATGATGCAATAGAAATTTGGTGTAAACCATAACTAACAGTCATTTAGCCACTTAAATCCCAATTTCCTACTCACCATAATGGAGACTATGTTTGCGTTGCAAATCAGAATTTAAGCAGCTATCTAACAGCTATTTATGATTTTCTTATAAAAGTCTAATGCATCATTCGGGTTAAATCCTCTTTCATCAATTACATCTTTATTTTCAGACAACCTTATTTAATAAGATCCTGTCATTAAAATTTGGATTGAAAGAGAAGAGGAAATGCTAATTATTTTCCTTTAAGTAGGGAAGAAATTTTCATAATAAACTATTACTGGCAAAATCTATTTTGACATTAATAAGGCAGATTCATTAAAATCGTTAATTAACTCTCTTGTATGGTCTTCAAAAAACAGTCGGGCAAACGCGCTTTTCTGTTCGACGGTTTTGGCTATGATATCTACCTGATACTTGTCAACAGCATTTTGCAACTCTTCAGAGAAATTTCCTTCTCCATCCATAATAAAAATTGCTTTGGGGTTCATGCTATATTCTCTGGCTAATAACCTTAGGTGAACTATTAATTCACTATTCTCGACAAATTCCAACTCTTTTTTGTGAAGAATCACCAATTCTAGCTTCATTATTTTATTGAGGTTATTTATCAAAGATATTAGTCTTTTATTGGGATTTTCTAAATTAACCAAAAACCCGATCGTCTTTACAGCATCAAAATTCTGATATTGCTTAACTGATAATACAGGAACGGAAAGATTTCTTGTGGTTTGTTCTGCATGATTCCCTTTATACAATTCTGTTACAGAAGTTTCGCCACTAGTACCTATAATAATTAGATCTATATTGTTTTCGGAGGCAATAGTTTTCAATCTATCCACGTAATCTCCAACTTCAATAAAGGTCTTTATTTTAATGTGATCTGCTTCGTAAGACTTTAAAAAATCATTTAAATCATGTTGTTTCTTTTTCATGAGCTCAATAATGTACCTGTTATGTTCTTTTTGAGCACTTTGACTAATTGAAATATCTGCGGTTGTATTGATACCGAAAGGTTTTTCTTCTTCTATCACATGCAAGATGCTTAACTCAGCATCAATTTTTTTGGCAATCTGGATTGCTGATTCAATAGCATCTTTTGAATATTTACTTAAATCTATTGGAACTAATATCTGTTTCTTCATTTGTCTTTAATGTTAAAATTCTACGAAATAATAATTGAGTTTAGCCATAAACATAACCCTGCTTTTCTTCTTTCAATGAGGATGAATTTTGCTTAATTATTACACTTTGCTTGCTCAAAATAGAAATGAATGATTTTTTCAAATTTTCTACTTTCAATGCTTTCTCATATTCTTATTAATATTGAGAAGCTTGTGCATAGCAATAACCGAAAACTCCCTTTTCATTTCTTATCAGATTCAAATGGCCAATTTGTATCCCTATTTTGATAGCCTCTATTTTTTATTGAATATTTTCCTTCAAAAGTGATTTTTTAGCACATTGGTCATGTAACTGTTGTGAACTTTAGATGATGCATGATCAAAAATTAGTTTACTCATTTCTAATTTTAAAATACTGGCATCCAAGTAAAACTGAAATTGAAGAAAAACTACTCTTGATATCGTTTAATCAAAGATTATTTCTGAAGTTCAAAAACACCCCCTATAAATCAATCGAAGAGCTGACAACTCTAGCTTTCGTCCGTTTTTTCCCGCCAAGCGGCCTTGTTGATGAGAAAAGGACCGCGGCCGCCAAAAAAATCAACAGGGTCGCTTGGCGAATAATTTAAAGCTCCCACCCTAAACCCGGCAGCGGCCGACCGTCTCGCACACCCCGCTAAATGATCACCGCGACGGCGTAC
>CALGOB010000199.1 GCA_937958005.1 uncultured Cyclobacteriaceae bacterium | reverse complement strand
AATCGATTCAGTAGAGTAAAATTGACATTCCTCAAATTTGGGCTATGTTAATTCTTAAGTCTTTCATCATAAAACTTAGTAAATCAATTACTTAATACGAAAGGTCATGGTTTGTCATGAATAATGTAGGCTAGTTTAACCCGAATGATGGACTAGACTTTTAAGAGAAAATCATAAATGGCTGTTAGATAGCTGCCTAAATTCTGATTTGCAACGCAGACATAGTCTCCATTATGGTGAGTAGGAAATTAGGATTTAAGTGGCTAGATGACTGTTAGTCATGGTTTGCATCAAATTTCTATTGCATCATTCGGGTTTAAGTGATCTGTGGAAACACAGATCAAGGCGATATTTGTAAATAAAAAGCCACAATAAATAAACCGCGATAATGTCTACTAACGACTATATTTTTCTTCCCATATTTGGATAGATTCTTTTAGTTTATCGATGGTTAATTGACTTACTGATTCTTTTAACTCATTTTGAAGGTATAGCTGAAGGTCAAACAGCTTTCCATTTTTCTGAATCAGAAACCCTTGACTGGGTTCGCCTTTTTCGTTATAGCTTATGTTGGCAACGTAATCTTTGTTATTGCCCGGTCTAACATAAGCGCTGTCAAAACGTTTAAAAGTGGATTCAATTGTGTTTATAGAGGGTAAAGTCAAATATATGTCTAAGATGAAATCACTTTTAAATAAATGATCTTCTATTTTGCTTATTTTGGCTTTAGCATCACTTGAAAACCCCCAGTATGAATCTGATTTTAAATTCCCCTCCTCAAAATAAAAAGTGAAATTTTTATTAATAAGTTCTTTAGAATTTCTTTTCCTTGTATCTATAATCTCTTCTTCATACTTTAAATAAATGAAATTTTGATCAACCATGATGGTTAATTTGGGATGCTGGACTTCAGAAATTTTCATGCCTTCATCTGTCCTTTCTAAAATGACATTGTTGGCATAATGAATGGCAAATACCCATAAACTAATGGCATTTACTCTTCCTTTATCTAAGACTTTAATACTGATACTATGATTGTTTAATTGGTTATATTGTGTGCCCTGATATATTTCACCATTTTTATAGTCGGATTTGAAGGGAATCGCTAGATGGTCTATTTCTTGTGTATCTCCTCCAAAAATTCCTTCAGAATATTGATGTTTTTTTATTCCATTCTCATAATAATCGAGGATAGGGAACTCGAAAAGTGGGTTTAAGAAATATCCTTGATAAGGTAAATTGTCTCTATAAATACCCTTTTGCTTTGTTTCCCCATCTATTTCAAAGAATGAATATTCTACACCTACCTTTTGATCATTTTCGTAAATTTTAAAGAAATTAAAATCTCTTGATTTAGCTCTTACTTTCTTTTTTTCAAGTTTACCTTTTTGATAGATAAGAATATTTCTGTTTTGGTCTAATAAACTTCCTTCAAAAGGCTCTCCTTTTTTATAAATCATAAGATAAGAGGCTCTTTCTTCAAGGTCATAATCATAATTTTCGCCATCTTTCAGGCCATTGTGAGCATAGTAGTAAGCAAAGGGTTCTGTCTCATCTAGACGTTTAAATGACTGTTTGCCTTCCTCTTTACCTGCTTTTAAGTGCGAGAATTTACGGCATGCCCAGCCATGTACTTCGGCTTTACTAATAAATGTTCCCTCGTATGCTTGCCCATCTACAAAGGTTCCCTTTGCTATTGTTTGATCATCAAATTGGATTTCTTTTTCTATCAATGTGCCCGCCTGATAGGTAGAAATATGCTTTGTACCTCTTTTAAATTTCAGAAATGTACCTTCGTAAGGTTTGCCTTCTTTGTTAATACCAGTATATAATACACTTCCATCTGGATGGTAGAAAGATTCATTGCCTTCTAGCTTTCCTTTCTTTATGTTTTGAAAATGTTGAATTGAGGTTACAAATCCACAACTGCTGCCAGGGTAAAAAGATCCACTAAAGCCATCTTGATCTTTTAGTCTTAAATCCATGCTGATTTCTCTTAGCAGTTTTCCATCTTTATCAAAATAAGTTTCTTTGACTATGTGATCAACTACAAGCCTTTGATATGCTAGTTGACCAGTGTTTTCAAAATATAACGCCCTCTTTATATTTTCTCCGTTTTTGTAAGTGGAAAAACAATCTGTAGTTCCATCAAATGGCTGATCATTTTTGTAAACTGCAGTAGAGGTCAATTGACCATCTATATTAAAAAATTGCACTTCACCTTCTTTGTAATTATCCTCGTAATTAGCGACCATCCTTGCGTTTCCATTTTCATAAAACTCTTTGTGAACGCCATTCAAATTGCCATAACGGAAATTGCTGATTCTTTCTACATTTCCATTTTTATAAAACCACTTTACCTCTCCGTGAAAAGAACCTTCATCGCCTTTTTCTGCCCAACCTATCATTTGTATTTTCCCAGAAATGTAATAATCTTTGACAAGTACTTCGTCTCCTTTCACTTCTAGGGGTAAGTTTCTGTAATATTCCGCTTGGTCTTTTGTAGTTTCTTCCCATTCTGTATCAAAATAAATAGTTTCCTTTACTTGTGCCATGGATGTTTGTATGATGAAAAAGAAGAACAAAATTTTTCGAAAGAGAGAATGCATAAATTGTGTTTTATTGAACTTTAGACCTTATTAATCTTGATAAGAAGAAATGCTCTTGCACTGAGTTTTGTTTTAGGATAATGAATATTAATATATCATAAGCCCAACTTTTGAACTATATTTTTTTCTAAACTTAGACATTATCATGGTTTATTTACAAATATTGCCTTGATCTGTGTCTCCGAAGATCACTTAAACTAGAGTAGTTGATCAGATATGTTAGGTATACAAAATCAACTCTGATAACCTTTCTTCATTTCAATAAGATTAAAATCGTAAATGTTTTGAAGTTAGTAATTAGTTTATTCCTATGATACCTAGCAATATATATTCGCCATCCTTGAATAGATATGTGAAGGATCTTGAGCTATCCACTGATTTTTTTCTTATCAGCCCAGGATGTAACCAAATATAGATTGACCAATAACCAATATAGGTTGGTGGATTACTCATCTAAAGTTTTTTTTTACTTTCACAGCAGATTTTATTTTAACTGAAGCAAATGGGAGAAACTAATCAGAAAAACGTTAATAAAGTATTAACCTATGCCAAAGAGAATGCTGCACCTAACAGCATCATGTATGACCCTACTATTCATTTAGGTTGGCAGCTACTCCAAATAACATCTGAAGACGATCAACCGATTAAATTATCCGTTTTTGAGTATGCATTGAATGATGATTCAGTCATTTATACAGTTTCCGATGAAAATGGATATGTTTATTCCCCACCTGAAGACCAGTTAAAAGGGACTACGATAGATCAAGAACCCATTTCTTTTAAAAATAAATTTAAGTCATATGCCATGATAGGTTTAGTCCTTTTTGTCACCTTTGGTGGTTTTTTCGCAAAACCAATAGGTCTATACTTCAGGGATTTAAATGACCCATTAAGGAATGCGGCAGAGCGAGCTGCAGAGTCCTTTAATGAAGCAAGAGAGGAATTGTTATTAGATTGGCAGGAGGAGGAAACTAAACTTGGTAAAATCTATATAATTACCAATGATACTGCTACAGACTTACAAGTAACTTTAAGCCCTAACTTTGAAATATATGAAAATGAAGCGATGATAGGTTATGTTCAGGTTCAAAGCAATGCAGATCAGATAAATCAATTTTTAGCAAGGAAAGATACGGCGGGTTATGACCTGGAGCTCCATATTGGGGAGAAGTCAATTCATTTAATGAATTTAAATAAATTGGCGGAGGAAAAAAGGTACATTGTACAACATCGTTTCTATCATGCTGAAAAAACAATAGAGGCTCTTACAGAAACAATAGAAAAGAAAGCACTCCGTAAGTTTAGCTACCCATATAAATCTAAGCAAGAACAGCTTGATGATTTATCGGAGGAGCAACAGGCAAAAATTATATTTACAGAAACTGAATTGACCAATCAGAAAATAGAAGATAATCTACGTTTATTAATGGGGCCTAGAATAAGACTAGATGATCCTACTCACTTTTTCTATTTTAGTACTTACAACAAATATATAAGTAAGCAAGAACTTCAAGCTAAATTGACCTCCTTTAATAGTATGTTTTTAAAAGATCAAATCATTTCAAACTGTTGTCAAGTACAAGAGGTAGAATTAACTAAAACTGCACCCTCTTTATAACCTTGATTTTGCCACGCTAAAAGTATAAAACAAGGAACTTACAGAAGGTGAGCTGTAAAGTCTTAGGGCTACTTTTAGTATATTTGTTTTGGTTAATGAAGATCTCTATAAAACATTTTCTAATATTTATCACTTTTGTTTTTGCGACTGATAAAGTACAATCTCAAAATTTAGATATGTACTTTGTGGAAGGAAAATACGAGGAGGTAATACAACAACTTACTGAAAAGGAAAAGTATTCCTCACTCACTATAAGCGAATACATTTTGCTGAGTAAATCTTATCAGAAAACGAATAGAAAATATCAGAGTTTGCAGATTGCGAATAAAGTGATCAGTCAATTAGAAGGGGTTGAAAATACTCACAGGCTATCCGTTGCTTACAACTTAAAAGCGGAAAACCTGATAGACCTTGTAAAAGTTAAGGAAGGTATTGATTTTTGCGATAAAGTGTTGGTTGTTTTACTGGAGAAGCAAGCACCTTTTTTTCAGGAACTGTGTATCAAATGTGGGATTCTCTTTGACCAAGGTGGTCAACATCAAAAAGCCTTTGACTTATACAGTCAGATAGAGAAAAAAGAACTTAAATCCTTAGCTATTTACGTAAATAATTATGGAATCATTTCCATGAACCTCAAAAAATATAAAGAGGCTCTAAAATATATCAAAGAAGGAATCGAAATCAGTTATAGAACTAATCAATTGGCCAGTGTCAATGTGAATTACACGAACCTTGCAAAAATTCAGATCGCTCAAAAAAAGTGGGATAAAGCAAAAGGGAATTTAGACGCGGCTTCTAAAGCCTTGCAAGAATCAAGTCAAGTCCATCATAAGAAAGAATGGCTAAATACTTATTATCAATATTTTAGATTACAGAATAAGCTGAATGAATCAAAAGCCGTGCTTGCTGAAATAAAAGCCTATAACAACTTGATTTATGATGCTAAAATACAACAGAAGACTAAGGAGTTGTCCGCTATTAACGAAAGAAAAAATATACTCAATAAAAGATTCTCCAAAATAGATCAGCAGATCAAAGTTACAGATCGAACTAAATTGATTTGGTTTGTAATTTTAATTTGTGTCATTATTGTCATACTATCCAGAAGTCTATACCTTATTTATAAAAATGCAGAGTTAAAGTACAATGGAGTATTGAATCAACAGGAGCTTCTGTCCTCTCAAATGACACCTCATTTTATATTTAATTCCCTATCAATATTGCAGGGGATGGTTTTAAACAATGAACAAGAGAAAGCAACAGGTTACCTACTAAAATTTTCTAACATTGTCAATTTTATTGTACGTAAACAGTCTCATAAGTTTATTCCAATAAGTGAAGAGATCAATAGCTTGAAAGATTATGTTGATTTGCAAAACCTTAGTGCTCTCAAAGAAATTAACTATTTAACAAGCATAGAAGATGCGGTTGCTGATCAAATGGCAATTCCTCCAATGTTATTGCAACCATTTATTGAGAACTCCATTATTCATGGATTTAAAGATGAGGTAATTTCGCCTACTATTTATGTTTCTATTACCGTTAACAATAAAATACTTGAATGCAGAATTACTGATAACGGAGTAGGTTTCTTGTCGGGAGCCAAAAATAAGACTAAGAGTAAATCATCTTTAGCGATTGAAATTGTAAAAGATAGATTGGCAATTTTATCAAAGCAAAACAAGCAAGTGTTTTCGGTTACCATTAGAGACTTAAAAGAAGAGGGCAATCAAGGTACTGAAGTAGTTTTGAAATTACCCTATCAGTATGTTTAGTAACAAAACTATCCCTATGATCATGTCACCTTTCTTGATTGGATTGTGTTTTATGATTCATTTTGCAGCTATAGGTCAATCTGAAAGCGTTGAGTCATTATTTGACCAAAGAAAATATGAGCAGGTAATAAAAATCCTTGCTGAAAAACAAGGTGTAAAAGAACTTAATTATCGAGAATATTTATTGTTGTCAAGATCTTACGGAAGAGAGAGGCAATTTGGCAATGGTTATGTGCTTGCTGATGAGATGATTGAAAAAGCTATTAGAGAACAAGATTCTCTCAATCTATTGGTTGCTTTTAATATGAAAGCAGAACACCTTACTGATCTCAACAGAATAGAAGAAGGTGTTACTTTCTGCGATTCTATTACGCCATACTTTCAAGTAAGAGATTCTATTGAATTTATGAAACTTTGCTTTAAATGTGGAATGCTCAGTTACTACAATAAGGATTATCAGAAAGCCTATGATATTTATAAAAAGATCACGAAGAAAGAATATAAAGCTCTTTCACTTTATGCTAACAACTTTGCTATTATATTAAAGGAATTAGAAAAATATGATGAGGCCGTAACGCTTTTGAAAAACATTCTATACCTACGTAAGAAGAATAATGACACTTATAATGTAAACCTTAATGTGCCTTATTCTAATATAGCAGCAATTTACCTAGAAAAGAGAGATTTGATAAATGCTGAAATATACCTTGATTCAGCATATGCTGCTTGGCAAGAAGGAAGTAGGCTGATTAGTAAGGTGCGCATTTTTGATCACTATCACAACCTCCATTCATTGCTTGGCAATTTAGAGTTGGCTGGTAGTTATTTGGATAGTGTCTTTATAGTTAATGAGTTACTTTTAGAAGCTAGAGTTGAAGAGAAAATTCTATCTATAGGAGCAGCTAATAAAAATGAAACTCTTTTAATCAAAAGGGTAAGTTATGTGGGGAATCAGCTGACAGCTTCTAAGAATCAGATTTTAAAAGGTACCATAGTTTTGCTTACATTAATCCTAATATTAATCTTAATCTTGTTCTTTTTTAAATACAGACAAATCCAATCTTCGTATAAAAATGCATTGTTGATCAAACGGTTGAGCTGGACTCAACTTAAGCCAACTTATTTGGCGGAATCATATGCTTACATGCATCAAGTAATTAAGAGTGAAAATCCCCAAAGCATTTCTTACCTATCGGAGTTTTCAAGATTTCTACGGTTAGTACTAGAAAATTCTAGAAAATCACTATTGACAATCGGTGAAGAAATAAATACAATCAAGTATTATTTAAAGATTAAACAACTAGAAATAGGTTCACATTTTACATTTCAAGTACAAATAGACGAGGGACTTGAAGAGCAAGAATTATTAGTGCCTCCTATGTTAATTCAATCTTTTGTAGAGCAGATAGTTGCGGACTATGAAAAACAGACTGAGAATTTAGCAATAACTTTGGTAGTTACATTTAAAGACAAAAAACTTCTTTGTATAATTACTGATTATAGCATAAATCCAAGAAGTCAACATACCCAAGCAAAGGGAGTTTTGGCTACTTTAGATCAAACAAAAGCTCTATTGGACATTTATTCACAAAAGCTCAAAACCACAGCCAATGTAGCGATAGAACACAGCACCGAAAACCAGAAAGAGTGCACTAAAATCATTTTGCAAATACCTTATCAAATTGACGATGATTAAAGCATTAATAGTAGAAGACGAATTATATATTAGAAAAGGACTGATAGCCATGATTGAGTCTTTGGACAAAGACATTGATATCTTAGGCGAATGTGAAACAGTGGAGGCGGCAATTACAGTTACTAGAGCATGTAAACCAACTGTTATCTTTTTAGACATTAATTTGAAAGATGGAATTGCATTTGATTTTTTGGATCAAGTAAAGGATCTTTCTTTTCAAGTAATCTTTATTACGGCTTATGATCAATATGCATTACAAGCACTCAAGAATGGAGCTGTGGATTATATTTTGAAGCCTGTTAGTATAGATGACTTAGAGAAAGCTATTGACAAAATAGACGTCGCCAAAGAACAAAAGCAAAACGAACGACTAGAGGTAGTCAAAGAGCAGTTGGTGACTAATAAAAAGGAACATATGGTATTAAAGCTTCAAGAAGGGTACCAAGTAGTTCGGTTTAAATCATTAATGTATTGTAAATCTGATAAGGGATATACTACTTTTTACACGGAAGATAAAAAATCTTACTTAGCTTCAAAACCAATTAAGGATTTTGAAGATCAGTTTCCAGAAGAAATATTCATGAGAACCCATCAATCATATGTGGTCAACTTAAGGTATGTTGACCGTTATGATAAAAGTGGGTATATCTATTTAAAATCGGGTGAAATTATCCCTGTATCTGGCCGGAATAAAGAAGGGTTTGTGAAAAGGTTATTAGGATGATGAAATAAGATTGGATTACCTGGCCCTACTTTTCTTTTATACCAAGTTTGATTTATAAGGGCGCATATCTATTAGCCAATTTAATCCCTAAGGGATATTAATTCCCTGGGACACCCCGACTCTTGAGTCGATCATTAAACTTTTAAGAGAAAATCATAAATGACTGTTAGTTATGGTTTGCATCAAATTTCTATTGTATCATTCGGGTTAAATTATTGCCCATAGGATACCCTGTACCCTTCTGTGAGCGCCGTAGCTTTCTCAGCAAAGGCACTGGGTCGGGGGGCATTATTTGCCATGCGTTAAAATACTCACCATAGCGATGCTTTGCTTGCGTTTTTGTCCCAGTGGGAAACCGCTTTGTCAAAATCAAATTTACTAAAGTATCTTGCACTCCACTGTAAACATAAATTGGTATATATCATCTAAAGGCTGAGGGATGATTTGAAATAAATTCATCTGTCATTACGCATAATACGGATTTAAGTGACTAGATGACTGTTAGTTATGGCTTGTATCAAATTTTTAAGGCATAATTGGGATTAAAACGATTCAAATATAAGTGGAACTAGTCCGAATATAGGTTGGTGGAAACAAAAAGTGCCTAAAAAAACTATTTTTAAGGTATCTGTACTACGGACTAGTACGGAATAAACTCAAAACTAAATTAGGCGCATTTATGAGAATGAGAACTTTCCTTTGTTTTTTCTGCTGTTTGGTTTTTTTAAGTTCCTGTACAAAACAGGAGTATAATACGTCTATTCAAGGTTTTCGGCAATTAGAAAAAGACTTGAAGGAGAAATTTGGAGAAAATGCACACTATACAGACTTAACCATCCTTCAAAATACCAATAAAGGATTGGATATTAACCTTTTGGTCACCGAAAATCCTTATAGCTATAAAATGGATGGGTGGAATTATAAGAATGGAGATTGGCAAAAAATCACAGAAGTCTACTTAGAGTTGAATCAAGGTGACATTACTAACTATTTATATACTCTGAAACAGGAAGTGAATATCATGAAAATTGCCTATATCGCCAACCTGTCAATACAGCGAACTGAAGAAAAAGGCCTTGTTAACGTTTCCCTAAATCAAATAGAAGTTTTGTCACCGAATAATGGAGACAAGTCAAAAATGGGCTACATGATAAGTTTGATTTCAAAAGATAAGGCGGTTAAATATCATTATAACCTTAAAGGGGACTTAATAGAAGAAAATGTACTCTAATGGCAAACCAAATCATTTTATCATCGTGCAATTTTTTGATTATGCACTTCCCGAAATTAAAAGGTAAAATTTGGTTGCTAAGATGTAATCTTTTTTTTGCTTTAAGCTTGTTTTCATTTTTTACTGTTGCCCAACAGAGAGACGGGCTGAATGATGCGATTGTAGAAATTCTTATAGAAGAACTTCACTTGGAAGATCAGAAAATATATGATGAATTCATTGTAACCACATTACATCCCAAAGACAAAACAAAGGCAATAGTGATTATTCCTATCATCAATGAAATAAATGAGAAAGATGATTCATATATACTAGATGCTTATATTTTAGTGGCAAATAGTCTGACGGGGAAACTACAGCACTCCACTTTTGTCAAATCATTTACAAAATCGGATGCAATTTCGCTAAGCAAGATCAATATTGATACAAGTACCTATAGAATAGCTGAAAATAGAGATGCTTTTGCAGTGGAAACACATCACCGTACTCTTTCTCAACCTAACCCGTATGCTTCTACTAGTACAGCACTTTTTATGGCTGAAGGAGATGAATTAAAGATGATTTTGGAAAAGTATTTAATCATGGAGTTCACAGGTGAATGGGATTTAAATTGTAAAGGAGAATCTACTCAGATAACAAAAGTGATCAAAGAAACTCAACGTAAGACAAATGATTATACAGAACTGGGAGTTACAAAAGTTATTACCATGCGAAAGACTTACTTAGAAGGAGAAGATTGTAAGGTGGAGGTTGAGAAAGATAGCATTCAGCAAATAATGATTTTCAAAGATGGGAAATATAAAACGTTACAATAAGACGTTTGCTCCAAACATAGTAATAATAAAGGTGTAATTCATCTAAATAATCTGATGAGTTTTTTAGTTAATTTATTCGCAATAAAAAATGCAGTTGCGGAAGATGCAGATACACTTATAGAAGAGCTGTTAACAGAACAGAAAATAGTGGGAGTGAGTAATATAGAGGAAGCTAAATTATGCCCTCTTTTTTCTGAAATGGATTACCAAAGGCTAATCGAAGGCCTCTTAATAATAGAAAAAATATTGGAAATATTATCTATCCGAATCAATAGTAGTAGGGGTATTCCCCAGTTTTCAATAGGGAACTTTTTCAAAAAACAATTAATGATTCAACTCAATTTAGAACCTGATTTACTATGAAAACGTCATTGTTGAAGGGCAAGAATTTGATAATTGTGATAGTTGCGATTATTAGTTTAAATATACTATTGTATTATGTATTGGATGTATCCAATATGAAGAAAGAATATGCTGTAGCTAAAAAGAAAAGAGACTTTGAACTGAAGGTAAGTAATCGGATGGATATTTTAAATAACTATTATGATTCAACTAAAATGGAGCAGTTAAATCAGCCCTACTTAAGGGCTGTTTATCAATCAAAGTACGAGGCGTTTTATCAGATGATTGAACACTCAGATAGTTTATTGGATGAATATCATCTTTACCCATTTTTGAGTCAATCATTTGAGATTGTTAGAAACGAGAGTGAAGCACAAGAACGGCTACAGAAACAGCAAGAGGAAATTAGAGAAGACCTAGATCAGATGAGAAACCATTTGATGCGATATTTTATGGAAGATAGATCTGAAAAGTGAGATGAAGCCAAAAGAAATACCTTTTTGCCTTATTATGATAACGCTGTGTTTTACTATGTGGCCAGTTATTCTTGCAATAATTGCTATTAATTCAGCCTATGAGGTTGCTATGATTTCCTTGTGTTTGATTCTGTTTTTAAACCTGTTCTTATTATGTAGAGCGATTATAAAGAGCGGAGAAAATGTTGTCAAATATATACTGGAAGCTCATTTCCTTGCTTACTTTATTATTTTGTGTTGGTCACTATCATTTTATAATAGCTCATTGGTTTATGAAATGACTAAAGACTTGGCTCACTGGATTAACCCAGCTCAGCGCATTGAATCTTCTTATCATATTGAAATAGTAATGCTTGCTGTTGTATTGCCTTTTATTCTTTTACTAAGCTATTATGGAACGTTCTTGAAATTCAAGATTGCCAATGACCCTGTATCAAAAGGTAATTTACCATTAGTTACCTTCTCGTTATTTTTCACAGCTTTTTATTTTCTTGGTTATGTCCCTTCACTGAAAAATGAAACAACCTACCTAAAAACAGCTCTTCAAACTCATCAAGAAATTCGGAAGATTTTAATCAAGTACAATAAAGCTATTGATTCATTAAAATTTTCAGATGCAGATAAAGAACCATTAATTAAACAGATCAGGGAGATTCGGTATGAATTAATCGATTATTCTAATTCACTAGATAATTATTATCAAGTTCCTTTTAGAAGACCCTTGCAGGACAACCTTTTAGAAATAGAAGACTTAATAGAAGAAAATATATCATTAAATCGTGAGATAGAACGATTAAAACAAGAACAAGAAATTGTTTTTAGAAATTATGAGCGAGTTAGGCTAGAAGAGTCTTCTTTCTAATTGCGCACTAGATCTTTATTTCTTTGTGTTATAAGGAAAATTCGAAAAAATCGATTTAGAATTTTGACCAAGAGGTTTTTACAGAGATCAAGTATCAAAAACGGAATTTAGTGGATTTAACCGGATTATGTATTAACCTGATATCGATTTGAAAAAGTGAGCATAGAAGGTCTCCGTCTAGGCGATTTCCCATTGATTTTTTTGACGGTCCGCCTGGCATGGAAAAAATGAACAAAGCCTCCTAAAAGATCTGACTTTTATAGAAGGGGGTACTTTTGAAGCGGGTATAAAAATATGCTCTCATTGTCTTTTAAGGATATTTTATCGTATAAAATAAATTTAGCCAGATATCAGTAATTCGTAATCACTAATTATTTGTTGATAAACTTGAGCAAAAAGGTGACAAAGCAACCAGAATCATTCTACCGTGATAAATTCTATTTACTTAATTTCTTATTTACAGGGCAGGCATAGTCCCCATTATAGTGAAGGAAGTTAGGATTTAAGCGACTTGATGACTGTTGATTATGGTTGTGTCAAATTTCTAATCCAGTATGCGAGTTTAAATAAGTATTTTGATGATGCAGTATCAGGGAAAAGATCTGATCAAAAACTACAGAGAGATTTTGAGTCTCTTTAGGTGAAGTTTTAACTAAAAATTTAAATTATCACTATATATTGCAATAAAAGCTCAAATATATCCTCAAAGTAGTCAAATATACCTTGATAGCTTTTTATGAGAGGTCATTATACTACATTTGATTCATGATATTTTAGCACCCATTTTCAATTAGATTTTACATGCAATGAAAGTAATACAATTAATCATTTCGATATCTATTGCCTCTATGTTGATGTCTTCATGTTTGAGTATTGAAGAAAAAAAGAAAAAAGCTGAAGAGGAAGGTAATGCACTGGTTTCTATCAAATCAAAGTTAATAAAAGGAGCAGGAGATGCGCTAAAAAAAGATGGTAAAGAAGCATCTGAATCTGCTAGTGAAGGAATTGTAGAAACAATAAAGGGAATTACCTCTGGTTATGACAAGAGTATAAATCAGGCAAAAATAATTGCAGATAGTGTATTCTTAAAATCATTTGAACTAGGACGAGCACAAAAAGATTATGGTGATACAAGTAACGTCAAAAAAGTGAATGTATATTTGATAGCTAATACTGCTTTTGATGGAAAGGTAAAACTAAAAGCTTTTGATGCGGCAGATAAAGAAATAGGAAGAAGTGCTCTAAAAGTTAAAATAGACGAAGATGATGCACAATACTTCGATTTTCTCTTTGACCAAAGAACACCTTTATTACAAGTAAGTTACTTTGAGATTTCAAGTAAAGAATAAAAGATATGGCTGAGTAACCACCAGCTAGAGCGTAGTTTAGATTTGGTTAAGCAGTGTAAAATTCTAAGCTGCGCTCATATAACCAGGGTTTTAATTATTTAAAGAACCAATAACCATCACGATTTGACCAAAAAGAATGTAGATAAGAAATTCTTTAAACAGATAAATGGTGCTGGTAAAGGATTATTAGGGGAGATAGATACTCCTTGTAAAAGATATATGGGCCTCCAATGACCAAAATTAGTCCTAATAAAACTAATGTAGTATTATAAATCAACAGAATAGAGAGAAGAAGAAGGCTTTGGCAAATAGGATCTATTTGCTTTTGCCATGAATGAGCAGAGAGAAAAATAGAAAATATAAATTAAGTGAATAAGGTGTATTGAATGAGATAAGTAACATAAAGTATGGAAGTCAAAATGTTAATAAGTGCTTTTTAATTGGTGGATTTGTCATTGGAAACTGAACTAATGTGGTGCTATGAATAGATCAAAATGGATGATTTTTTGTGGTATCATTTTCATGATATTATTAATAGCATTTCGTGGTTTATTGTATCGGACAGCTATAAACTATACGAATATTGAAACTAGAAAAAGTGAGGTGCTTACCAATCAAAACTTGATTGATGAGATAAATTTATTAACTGAGGGAAAAGTCTTGGACATTGAACATATAATAAAGCTTAGTAACCGCCTGACGAGTGAGAAGTTGAAGTTTACGTTTCAGAAAAGCATAGGTAATCCAAATAAAGTTTTGGTGACAAAAAATGCTAATTGTGTTGGATATGCTGCATTATTCAATGCAATTGGAAATCACTTACTAGAAAAGCAAAAACTAACTAATAAGTATGAGTTCAGTCATTTAGTAGGCAAACTAGAGATTTTTGACTGTGATATCCATGAATTGATGAATGATTCGTTTTTTAATGACCACGACTACAATCAAATAAGGAATAAAGTGACCGACGAGAGATTGTTTGTTGACCCTAGTTTGAGAGATTATTTTGGAATCGAAAGAGTTAGTTCCTTTTAAAAATGATTTCATAACCTAATATGTATCCTATATTATGCTAAGGTATTTACTTCTTATGATTCTAAAGATTACAAGTATATTTATCATTCTGGGAGTACTGGTAATTTATATCTATTTGGAAAGGAGGCCTGTAGATTTTAATAACATGCGCGAAGATATGTCAGGGCTCGCTTATGTATTTCTGGTAGCTGCTGGATTAATAAATGCAGTAATTTGCTTATCTGCTTTATTAAACCTATTTAAAGTAATTCGTCAGAATTATCTATATTCTTTCGCCTCATTTTTTGGTTTACATTTTACTGTTATTTTATTCCAGTTACTTATAACACCACCCAGTTTATGGATGGAAATGATACCTTTCACACTCCTTTATGGGCCATATTTGTCCATGCTTTTCTATCACTTTGTTAAATTCAGAAAGAGATATGTAGTAGTTGAGGGTTAAAATCAGTTTAGTAAACTCCTTTTTGCATCACTTAATAATCAATGTCAGAGTCAGAAATTACCTTGTTACTTTGTTTACACATTACCAGTTATTGACTCATTATTCTTTTGTTTGGAAGAATACACTACATAAGAAAATGGAGAAACACCTTTTTGACAAATAACCCACAGGTAGAGATCTTTAACCCGAATGATGCATTAGACTTTTAAGAGAAAATCATAAATGGCAGTTAGATAGCTGCTTAAATTCTGATTTGCAACGCAGACATAGTCTCCATTATGGTGAGTAGGAAATTAGGATTTAAGTGGTTAAATGACTGTTAGTTATGATTTGCATCAGATTTCTATTGCATCATTCGGGTTTAAAGAAGGTAATTTTACTGATGAGTATTACTTCATTCCCTTAACAGGATATTACATCCGTTTACCAGAAGTGGAGATTGAACCTACTCACATTGCGAGGTTTAATGCCTCGAAGATTGCTTTGTAATAGTCAACTTTAGGCTTTCACTCATACCTCGTGAGCTAGCACCGAGGTTCTTGATCAGTATTTACGCTCAACATTTTTGCAAGTAAAACCCTGAACACAATATCAAAATACAGGCATCCAACTAAATTTCAAATTAAGAAAAATGTCTCCTGAGTCAATTTAAATAAGGGTTTTTCCTTATCCTGAAAAACACCTTTCGACGGCGGCCCTCTAGAATTGAGTATTCCTAAAATTAGAGCCTTTCTGCGTCGGCAGTCCGATTCATTTTTTCCATGCCGCGGGGGCGGACCCCTGAAAAAACAGAACTGTGCGGCGGACCGTTAAAAAAATCTACAAGGCCGCTTGGCGGTCAAAAACAACATGGTAAATCTATTATTAGGACTATATATTTAACCTGTAAACTTATTTTAGGACGAGACATGCCGGGGTTTTTGACAGGCCAACCCTCCTGCATGAATATCTAAAAGTAGAAGTTTCGGGTAGGAAAACACATTAAATTATTTACTTGGATACTAGTAATATCAAAAACAAGAAAACCCCTAATTCCTGAAACAGAAATAAGTGCTATTCATCAACTAATCAAAAAAATACACTTTATACAAGAACTTGATAATTAATTCAAATATGTACTGAACGGCCATGGATATAGATTGAGGTAAGCGAAGCTTATTAATCTGTTACATATTAGCCATATTAATCAAGCCAATTATAATGAACCAATACATAAAGCAATTATCCATAGTAATAATATTCCTATCAAGTAGTCAGGCTTTTAGCCAAGTATATACCACTTGGGATGCGGTAGAAACAAAGCGATTTGGGAAAGAAGTGATTTACTCATCAGCAGAAGATGGGAAACCTCTCAATGGGGATTACAAGTTATCGGAATCCAGTGGGGCTTATGCAGAGGTTACTTTTAAAAACGGAAAAATTGAAGGCAGTTATATCAGCTATGATTTTGTAGGCAATAAGATGTCAGAAGCAAATTATAAAGCAGGAAAAGTGGATGGAAAGTATAGTTCTTATTTTCAGGATGGAAAAATAGAGGAAGAAAACTTCTATAAAAATGGACTACGAAATGGCAAGTGGTTGACGTATAATAAGAAGGGAGAAGTCTTAAGGACAGAAATTTACAAAAACGATAAAAAGGAAGGAGAATGGACAAGAACCTTGAGAAACCCAATCGAAAATACCATTTCTATTGTGAAGGAAAGTTATAAGGACAACAAACCCGTTGGTAAATGGGAAGAGCGTTTGACAGATGGGAAGTTGAAATGGGAGCAGACTTATAGTTCACCTACCGATTATGTAAAAAAATACTTTTACCCTAATGGAAAACTCAAAGAAGAAAGGCGTGTTAAGGACAGAAAGAAAAATGGTTTTAGCAAATTCTATACGCCAGAGGAGATCTTACTAAATAAGATCAATTACAATGATGATCATATAGTCTACAAAGAAGCCTACTTTGAAAATGGAATATTGGAAAGTAAAACGAATTATAAATATGGAAGTATAAATGGCCTCTTTGAGGAATACACAGAAGAAGGGGTTAAGATCATTGAAGGCAATTATAAAGATACTTATAAAGATGGGCTTTGGAAACGATACGACAAAAAGAAGGGAAGGCTATCTTCAGAAATAACTTATAAGAATGATAAAGAAAATGGGATTGCTAAATTCTATGACATCCAGTCAAAAAGAATGAACCTAGAAGGGCACTACCTAAGTGGAAAACAGCATGGGCTTTGGAAACATTATGATCCCGCTGGAGAACTTGTAAAAGAAGTGGAATATAATAAAGGGAAAAAAATATCCGAAAAAACGTTTAACTAATATGAACAATTTGTAGGTCTCAGCTATAGCTAACTGCAGTAAAAAAGTACTAGCATCCTAGAAAAAAGATATTCATTTTTATGCGTTTAAGTGGGTTGGCACGGTACGCCATCACGGTCGACCGCTGCTGGGTTTAGGGTAGAAGCTTTAATTGTGGTTCTTTTTTGATCAATCGGATCGCCGAAGCGACAAAAAATGAGTCGGACTGTCACCACAGAAAGCTATCTATTCCGGAAAACCATTTTAAGATAGGGAGGGTGTTTTTTGAACCTGAGAAATAGTCTTTGTTTCATCGATTTAAGGCTAGATTTTTCTTGAATTCTAAATTTAGTCGGGTGTCAGTAGTAAAAAAGCCCTGCTTCTTAAAATTGAAGTCGTTGGTTAAGTTTAAAAATCAATAAATTTAATCCCTAAGGGATATTAATTCCCCTGGCCGGGCGTCCCGACTCTTCTGCGAGTGCTATAGCTTTCTCTGCGGAGGCGCTGAGTCGATCATTAAATTATTGCCCACAGATACCCCGTACCCTTAGGTCGGGGTTGGTTCATTACATGGTAACAAGTAAAAAAGCGAGGCGAAAATTTTCCTCTAAATTTAAGATTGGGTGTTCAACTAAACATGGACGGTAAAGGAAGAACCACTGACAACACATTTATTGAAGGGGTTTTTGGTACAATCAAAAGAAAACATATATACCTTTACCAAACTGAAGATGGCCTGACCCTCTATCAAGTTGTAGATCAATTTATTGAAAAGTATAATGGTCGAAATCAATGCAAAAACCATATCAACTATACTTTGGTATGGAGGCATAAAACAAATTAAGAATATACTACTAATAGTTCAAGGATTAGAGAGTACAACAAAGCACGATAATTACATGAAAAGAATACTATTCATTGCGCTTGTATTGATAACTTCATGCGCGTCAAATGAGGAAAAGATTGCTGAGCTGAAAGAAAAAGTTGTTTTAGTTGAAACCAAACTTGATATTCAGCGAATTGAAAATGAGAACTTAAAAACACACAGAACAAAATTGCTTAATCGGATGGACAGTGTAAGTAAGACTGTAGATGAGCATTATCTTCCTAAAGAATACCTTTCATTGGTGACAAAAAGGGCCTTCCATTATATATTTGATAAGAAAAAAGTTATTAAAATGTTCTTTGATGATTTTAACCTCAAAGAATATGATGTTGAGAGGGGGATTGCCAATAGCTATTACTTGTCTCCCTATGCAGGGGATTATGAGAAGGTAGATTCCGAGTACGACCTCTTTCATTCTATATTTGCCTCTGTAGACAGAAGCCCAGAAGCGTTACAAAGACTATTTACTGAGGAAGTAAAGCAAATTATTTATGCTTTATTTGAATCTAATGACCTTTATGAAGACACGGGTGCTGAAGCGATGGTAGAAGCACTTTTGCTGGCGTATGAAGAACTGGCAGATGATTATGAGACCCTACCTCAAATATATGATTTAGCAGCTAAGGATTATTTAAGTGGTTATGATGAAATTAATGAGATTATTGCTTACACAGCTACTGACGAAGTCAGAGAAATACTAAGTGATGAAAATTATACTAACTATGATAATGATGTTTGGTCAGAAATTGATAGTAGACTTTTTCTTGTTTACACTTTCTGGGCAAGAAGATACCATGAGGAAAATCAAGCAGTTGTTTATTCTTTATTAAAAGAATTTCATAGAAATGTGACTAAAAAAAAAGCTAGCAGAAGAGGTTCTTGATGATCCTACAGAAAGAACACTGAGATTTTTATTTTATGCAAATGGCGGATTGATAGGGTATTTTAGTGATGGGACAATTGCCGGATGTGCTAGGTGTGACTTATCGGAGAGTAACATAAAATCTATGCATGACAAAGAACCTCACTCTACTTATGAAATCAAAGATGATGTAATAGTAACAGCGGATAAAGAATATATCCCAATATTTTCTATGAAAAGAGAAGAATGGGCGATTGTGAATTATAAGAATATATTGGAGAAATAGTACATAGACATGGTTCAATAACAAAGAAACAGGAAATGGTATGGTCATTTCCTGTTTTTTGTTACTGGCATCCAAGTAAAACTGAAATTGAAGAAAAACTGCTCTTGATATCGTTTAATCAAAGATTATTTCTGAAGTTCAAAAACACCCCCTATAAATCAATCGAAGGGCTGACAACTCTAGCTTTCGTCCGTTTTTTCCCG
>CALGOB010000198.1 GCA_937958005.1 uncultured Cyclobacteriaceae bacterium | reverse complement strand
TAGTGTATATTTATGAAGTCCGCCAAATCTTTTTTATTTGGCTTTAAAATGAAAAATTAAAACAAAATAAAAAGTTTTGGCTAAGTGCTTAATCGGAAATTCAGTAATTTTAATTCCCGTAATAATCATAGCCGAAACGTTAGCTGCAATTGAACAAAACGTTACTCTACATAGATATGAATCTATCTTTAATGATTATTTTTGATTTTATAAATATAAATTATGTTATTAGATACAATCTTAAAAGCAATTAAAGATATTGAGCTGATAGAGGAGCGCTCTGAAGATATGGAACGCGTACTCAATGACTTAAAAGATGCTGTAAGCTCGCGAATGAAAGAGAATTTACTCGACTTTTTAAGTGTCGGTCAAAAAATGGGGTATGATGAAATTAAAAAACAGCTAAATGACCTAGTTGGTTTCATTGATTCTGTTGAAAAGGGAAATACGAAATCTTAAAAGGTGGTGAACCAACCTCAAAACAATGCTCTTCTCCCTAACATCAAGCAACTAATAGAAGAAGCAAAACAATCTGTTGCAGTTTCTGTGAATGTATCTACTACTATACTTTATTGGAATATTGGTCAACAAATCAATAAAGAAGTACTCGGTAATAAAAGAGCTGATTATGGTAAGGAAGTTATCAAGTCTTTATCTAAGCAACTTACATTAGAATACGGGAAAGGTTGGAGTGAAAAGCAACTCAGGCATTGTCTTCGCATTGTGGAGATTTTTCCTGATCAAGATATTCTCTACGCATTGAGTAGACAATTGAGCTGGACTCATCTAAGGACAATCATCTATATAAAAGATGACATCAAGCGGGACTTTTACATTGAAATGACCAAGGTAGAAAACTGGAATACTAGGACACTAGATGAAAAAATCAGCTCGTTACTTTTTGAGCGTACTGCTATTTCAAAAAAACCTGACGACTTAATCAAACAGGAACTTAAGGAACTTCGGGAAGATAACAAACTTACTCCTGACCTTGTATTTCGTGATCCATATTTTCTGAACTTTCTCGGATTGGAAGATAGATATAGCGAAAAGACACTTGAAGATGCCATTTTAAGGGAAATTGAAAAGTTCATTCTTGAATTAGGACAGGGGTTTACATTTGTTGAAAGGCAAAAGAGAATGCTAATTGACGGAGATAGTTACAAATTGGATTTACTATTCTATCATAGAAAACTCAAACGATTAATTGCTATTGACTTAAAATTAGATAGATTTAAGGCGCAGTATAAAGGTCAAATGGAATTATATCTTCGTTTTTTAGAAAAACATGAAATCGAAGAAGGTGAGGAAACACCTATTGGACTGATTTTATGTTCTGAAGGCTCACAAGAACAAATTGAACTGCTGCAATTAGAAAAATCAGGCATCAGAGTTGCTGAATATTTAATTGACTTGCCACCGAAAGAGCTATTACAAAAGAAACTTCATAAAGTAATCGAACAAGAAAAAAAACGATTAGAGATAAAAGCAGGTAACAAAAGATAAAGTGAATTTCTCTAAGTGCTTTCTATCAAGGTCAGTAGATAATCAGTATCTTGTAGATATATCAGATAAGGTGGAGAAACTCACTTTATCAAGACGTTATGATGAATTAATCAAAATTTTAAAGATCCCAAATTGAAAAAGATAGATTTGATTGTTGGACTAGTTGCAGGAATCGTACTACTAGCCTTTAATATAAAAGTAGATTTTGATTTATTCCCTGAAATCAAAATAGAAGCAATCGGCCTTATATTAGGCTTTTTATATCTTTTTCTAGGAAGTACATTACTTTACATTTATTTAATTACTATTATAATTTTTGATTCAGTAGGGTTGATTAATTTCAACAATCAAAAATTCAGGCTAAGGCCATTATATGAAGTAAAAAACATCACTCGTGATATTCTTGCTATACTTTTTATCCTAAGTGGTTTTCAAAGGGCAATTGATCAAGGTTTTAGCGAATTTACAATCTTTTCCGTATCACTTGGTTTGTTGATTTTAATATTTGACTTGAATAATATCCGAAGAACATTCAAAGCATTGATGTAGGATAAGTAAACATCATAACAAATGCTAAAACGCCATAGGCTCAAGAGGTATTTGCAAAGGGCTGTACAATCCAGTAAATTGAGAGAAGTTAAAAAGGTTCAGCTTACGGCGTTTAGCTGAGCGTTAGCAACAAGGCTGAAAAACCAACAAACATTATAGAAAATTTAATAAATCATATTACCAATTTCATTCCTGTCTCAACCGCATTAAAAAAGCGACTTGAAACAATTTGTGAAATTCAAAATTTTCCTAAAAATCATTTCCTTCACAAACCAAATAGGACTTGTTTATACACATATTTCATAAATAGTGGTCTGGCAAGAATTTATTATTTAAAGGGCATCTCTAAAAACTACCTTTAAAGACTTAGCTAGATGAGTTCCATTTTTTTTGAAATTGTTGTTTATGCATGATTATTTGTAACATATTGATTATCATTTATTTAATTGTTTCGACAACTATCGTATAGATGGATTTCTCCCATTAAACCTTCTGCAGCTGTAGCATTCTGAACATATTGTATGT